>CAZSYT010000003.1:0-82344 GCA_964610905.1 uncultured Acidimicrobiaceae bacterium | reverse complement strand
CCTCCAAGGCCCCGGCCAAGGCGTCGGCGAAGAAGGCCCCCGCCAAGGCCCCGGCCTCCTCCACTGCCTCCAAGGCCCCGGCCAAGGCGTCGGCGAAGAAGGCCCCCGCCGGGTCCGGGTCCTCGACGACACGGACGAGCGGGCCGTACGCCAACGAGCCGAAGTTCCTCGAGGAGCAGCGCGGCCTCCTCGAGAGCGAGCGCTCGGTCTACCTCGGCCAGGCCACCGACCTTCGAGCCGAGGCCGACGCCCTGGCCCAGGAGCGCGAGCCGGGCGACGTGCAGTTCGACGAGGAGTCGGGCGAAGGTGGCACCGTCACCGTCGACCGCGAGCGCGACCTTGCCCTGTCGGCCCAGGCGCTCGCGGCCGTCGAGGAGATCGACGCGGCGCTGGCGAAGATCTCCCGGCGGTCCTACGGGGCGTGCGAGCGCTGCCACCAGGCGATCCCCAAGGCGCGTCTCCGGGCCCTGCCCTTTGCCCGCCTGTGCGTCTCCTGCAAGAGCGGAGGTCTGTCACGGCGCTGACCGGTCCGCTCGAGGACCCGACCACCGACGAGGGCCAGCGCCCCGAGGTGGCTGCCGAGGACCCGGGGACCACCCGCACGACGCGCCCCTACCGTTCCCGGCTCGCCATCGCCCTCGTCGTCGCCGCGGCGGTCGTCGGCGCCGACCAGGCGACGAAGCAGTGGGCCCTCGACCGGCTGTCCCGCGGGCCGGTCCACGTCCTCGGCCCCCTCGACTTCGAGCTCTCGCGCAACACCGGCTCGGCGTTCAGCCTGTTGCAGGGCCAGCGGGTGCTCCTCGCCGTCCTCGCCGTCGCCGTGGGCGCGGTCCTGCTCGCCTTCGCCGCACGCTCGCGCCGTCCCTCCAGGGCCGCCGAGGTCGGCCTCATCGTCGGCGGCGCGGCCGGGAACCTCGTCGACCGGCTGGCGCGTGGCGACCACGGCGCCGTGGTCGACTTCGTCGCCCTCCACTTCTGGCCCACGTTCAACCTGGCCGACTCGTGCATCGTGGTCGGCTGCGTCCTGTTGGGCTGGACGCTCGTGCGCCAGGGGGCCCGGGGATGAGCACGACCGGGGGACGGGCCGCCCCTGCGGCTCGGGGGGGGACGGCGGGCAGCCGGGCGACGGGGGACACCGTGGTGGTGCCCGACGCCCTCGACGGCGTGCGGGTGGACCGGGCGGTCGCCCTCCTGGCCGACCTCGCTCGCTCGGCCGTCGAGCGGGCGGTGGACGCCGGTGCCGTGCTCGTCAACGGCCGCCCCGTGGGGGCGCGGAGCCACCGGCTCCGGGCGGGGGACCGACTGACCCTGCCGGTCGCGCCCGAGCCGGCTGGCGACCTCGAGCCCGACGCCTCCGTGGTGGTGCCCGTCGTGCACGCGGACGCCGACGTCGTCGTCGTGGACAAGCCGGCGGGGCTGGTCGTCCACCCCGGCGCGGGGCATGCACAGGGCACGCTCGTCCAGGGGCTGCTCGCCCGGTTCCCCGAGCTCGCCGGCCTTGCCGCCGTGACGGGCTCCGACCCCGCCCGCCCGGGCATCGTCCACCGGCTCGACCGGGGGACCTCGGGGCTGCTCGTGGTGGCCCGGACACCGGACGCGTACCGCTCCCTGGTGGCCCAGCTCGCCGACCGCACGGCGTCGCGGCGCTACCTCAGCCTCGTGCGCGGCCATGTCGAGGCGCCGGCGGGCGTCGTCGACGCACCGATCGGGCGCTCGATCCGGACGCCGACGCGCATGACGGTCTCCGAGCGCGGTCGTCCGGCTCGCACCCGCTACCGCGTCGTCGAACGCTTGGGCACGGCCGGGACCGCCGTCACGGTGGTGGAGGCCGAGCTCGAGACGGGACGGACGCACCAGGTACGGGTCCACCTCGCCGCCATCGGCCACCCGGTGGTCGGCGACCCGGCCTACGGGGGCGGGGGGAGCGGTGACGCGACCGCCCTCGGGCGCCCGTTCCTCCACGCCGGACGGCTGGCCTTCAGCCACCCCGCGACCGGTCGCCGGGCCGCGTTCGAGGTGCCGCTCCCCGACGACCTGGTCGCCGAATTGGCGCGGCGCGGGGCGGCCGACCCCTCCGGCGGGCTCCGGCGCGTCGTCGACCCCGGGGGAGAGGTCGACCCGGGGAGCGGGCCGGCGCTCTGAGCCGCTCCTGGCCGGGACGGGAGGCTCCGGGGGCGGGGCTGGAGGTCAGGCTGCCCCGGCTCCGGGCTGGCTCGGGGTCGGGCTGCCCCGGCTCCGGGCTGGCTCGGGGTCAGGCTGCCCCGGCTCCGGGCTGGCTCGGGGTCAGGCTGCTTCGTGGGCGGCTTCGAGCACGTCGCTCGCCGCCAGGATGGCCAGCGCCTCGGCCTCGGCCTGACGGACCTTTCGGACGCCGATCCCCATGCGCTCGGCGGTGGTCTGGAGGGACGCCGGGTCGGCGCCGCCGAACCCGAAGCGGTGGCGGATGACCTCGCGCTGGAGGTCGCTCAGCCGGTCGACCTCTCGCCGGACCGTGTCGAGGGTGAGGTCGGCGGTGACGTCGTCCTCGAAGGTGCTTGCGTCCGTCGAGACGAGGTCGCCCAGGGTCGCCGACGAGTCGCTCGTCGCCGGCTGGTCGAGGCTGGCCACCACCCGTGCGGCCCGCGCCAGGTCGTCGCGGACGGCCGCCGTCGTGTTGGTCGCCGCGTCGAGCTCGGTGTCCTCCGGCGTCCGCTGGAGCTGGTGGGTGAGCTCCCACGTGGCCGCCTCGACCTGCTGGTTGCGCTCGGCGACCTCCATGGGCAGGCGGATCGTCCGCCCGTGCTGCTGCACGGCCCGCTGGAGCGCCTGACGGATCCACCACGTGGCGTACGTCGAGAACCGGAAGCCCCGCTCCCAGTTGAACTTGTCCACCGCACGCATCAGGCCGAACGTGCCCTCCTGGATGAGGTCCGGCAGGTCCACGCCCCGGTCCTGGTACCGGCGTGCCCAGTGGACGACCAGGCGGAGGTTCGCCGCCACCATCTCGCGGCGGGCCTCGTCGTCGCCGGCGGCCACCCGCTTGGCCAGCTCCGTCTGCGCCTCGTGGTCGGGCAGAGGGTGGTGGTCGAGGTCGCGCAGGAACAGCCCGAGGCTGTCGGCCTCGCTGCTCCGGCTCCGGCCGCCGAGCGTCCGCGGTCGTCCCTCGGCCGGGACGGCGCTCCGCCGGGCTCCCAGCTCGGACCTCCGCGTGCTCGTGGTCGCCGTCCCCGTCGTCATCGCTCGGTGCACCTCTTCTCGCATCTCGCTTGTCGCTCGCATCGTCTCTGCGCTGGTCTGCGCTTGTCTTCGTCGGCCCGGCCCGGCCCGGCCCCGATCGGCCTGGCCCGGATCGGCCAGCACGGCTCACCGCCAGGTGGTCCCGGTGCCGGCACCCTCCTTCAACCTCGGCCGGTTCGAGAACATTCCGAAAACCATTGTCGACTCTCTCGGCGGCCGGCACCCGGGCCGAAGGTCCCTTCCTGGGCCCGCGGTGGGGCCGGCGAGCTTGCCCCGTGGGCGTCCGGGGTGCTCGAGTGGCGGGATGACCGAGCCCCGGTACCGCTGCATGCTCCTGCGCCACGGCGAGACGGCCTGGAGCCGGACCCGCCGGCACACCGGCCGCACCGACGTGCCGCTGCTCGACGCGGGCAGGGAGCAGGCCCTCGCCGTGCGAGGCCGCGTCGACCCGGCCTCGTTCGCCGCCGTGCTCACGAGCCCGCTCGTCCGGGCCCGCGACACGGCCGAGCTCGCCGGCCTGGGCGACCTCGCCGAGGTCGACCCCGACCTCGCCGAGTGGGACTACGGGGAGTACGAGGGGCGCACCACGGCCGAGATCCGGACCGAGCGTCCCGGGTGGGAGCTGTTCGCCGACGGCGTTCCCGGCGGGGAGACGCTCGACGAGGTCGCAGCACGTGCCGACCGGGTGATCGACCGGGTCCGCCGGGCCGGGGGGGACGTCGTGTGCGTCGGCCATGCGCACCTCTTCCGGGTGCTCGCCGCCCGCTGGGTCGGGCTGGACGCCCGCTGGGGCAAGGCGCTCAGCCTCGACGCGGCGTCGCTCTCTACGCTGGGCTGGGAACGCGAGCATCCCGTCGTCGAGAGGTGGAACCTCACCTGAGCCCGTCCGCCGGCTCGGCCCGGCGTGCGCCGGTCGGTGGGGTCGCGGCACGCCGGATGGCAGGTCCGCCGGTCGGCTGACGGTCCTCGGGGCGGAAGGGTGCGAGGGACTCGGCGGGGAAGAGACGCCGCGGCCCCGTCCAGCGGGCCGGAGGGGCGTGGAGCCGGTCGGCCACGGCGTAGGCGACCCGCTCGTAGTTGACCCGCCAGCCCCGGAAGTGGAGCCAGGCCTCCTCGGGGTCGCGCGTGCGAGGGAAGCCTGCCGCGTCGAGGCGGGCCACGGCGTCGTCGAACTCGGCCCGGGGCAGGGCGACCGGGTCGGAGGGGAGGGGGTCAGGGTCGAAGGGGACGGCGAGCACCCGGGCGAGGTCGCGCAGGCAGGTGAACCCCATGCGCACGCACATGCGCGCCTCGATGGGGGAGCCGTCGGGGTCGACGGCGAGGGCGAGGGCGGCGGCGTCGAGGACGGCCACGAGGCTCACCACCCACGAGTTCCGGGCCCGGGGCGAGCGCAGGTAGAGGAGCGACGGGTAGCTCGTGTGGCTCTCGGCCACGTCGGCCGCCCACCGCTCCCACTCGGCGAAGAGGCTGGAGAGGTTGGCGGTCGAGGCCACGAGCTGATGGCGGACGAGCAGCTCGGGCCCCCACGCCGGCGTGCCTGCCCGGCTCTCGAGGAGGGTCACCAGCGTCTCGCGCCGGTTGTAGGCGCCGTAGATCGACGGGAGGTAGGCGATCTGGAGGGCGACGAGCGCCATGCCCGAGGCCGCGGCGGCGAAGTCGGCCACCTGGTGGGCGCCGCCCTTCGTGGCGGCTCCGAGGGTGAACACGGCCGAGCCGGCCTCGACGAAGGCGCTCGCGGCGGTCGTCCTGCCGAGGCCCCAGTCGAGGAGGGTGAAGCCGCCCGTGGCGATGGCCAGCCACGTGGCGAGGAGGGTGACCAGGGCCACCGGCTCGCTGAGCGCGAGGAGGCGGTCCTTGGCCTCGTAGCTCCGTGGGAGCCGGGCCAGCTGGCCGAAAGCGACCCGCACGGCGCGCAGCGACGCCGTGGCGACGGTCGCCGCCGGACGCGGCACGATGAGGACGCGTACGACCCCGGCGGCGTTGGCGACGAGGACCGCCACGCCGGCGACGAGGGCGACGGTCCGCACGGCGCTCGGTGCTCGGCCGGGAGCGGCTCAGCGAGCCCCGGCGGGCCCCGTGCCCGCCGGATCGGGGGCGCGTCCTCTCGCCCTGGCGACCATGTCGGCCAGCGTGAACGAGTCGAGGTGACGGCGCATGTGCTCGCCGACGTCGGCCCACACGGCGAGGAGCACGCACTGGCCCTCGTGGTCGCAGGCGCCGTTCTCGTGAGGGAGGCCGAAGTCGCCGGCCACGATCGGGCCGTCGACGGCGCTCACGATCTGCGACAGGGTGATGTCCTCGGGGGGCCGGGCGAGGACGTAGCCTCCTCCGACCCCCCGCTTGGACCGGACGAGGCCGGCACCCTTCAGCGCCAGCAAGATCTGCTCGAGGTACGGCTGAGGGAGCCCGGTCCGCTCGGCGATGTCGCGCACGGCCGTGGGCCCGTCCTCGTCGGCGTGCAGGGCGAGCGACAGCAGCGCACGACTCGCGTAGTCACCCCGCGTCGAGACCTTCACGAGGCCATGCTAGTGACTCGCCGCCCCGTCGGCGGCCTGGTACCGGGGCCCGTGGGGACCGTGTGCTCAGTGGCCGAGGCGCCCGGCCGCGAGGTCCTCGGCCATCGCCCAGCCGAAGGCGACCAGGCGGTCACCGGCGGCGACGTCCATCCCGGCGAAGAACGGCCCGACCCCCGTGGGCGGCGTCACCTTGGGACCTCCGAAGTCGAAGCCGCCGCAGTCGCACCCGTCGCCGGCCAGGACGAACGTCCGGTCGTCGATGCGGCCGTCCGCCCCGAAGCGCTTGGCCAGGCGGCGGCCCCACGCCCGCTCCTCGCCCGTCGCCTTGTGCTCCGGGCCCGGCACCACGTCGGTCAGGCCGGCGAAGGCCCGGAACCCCTCGGCCGCCAGCAGCCGGGTGCCGACGAGGACGTCCTCGTCCGGGAAGGCGAGCAGGGCGCGGCGGAGCTGGTCGCCCATCAGGGCGCGCAGGACCGTCTCGGCGCGCGCCGTGCGGTCGACGGTGCCCAGCCCGATGAGGAGCGACGGCGTCCCGCCGATCCGCTCGAGGGTGGAGAAGGAGTACCCACGCAGCTTCGCCCCCTCGTGGGCGCGGGTCACGAGGACCCACTCCTCCCGCTGCTTCGACAGAAAGCCGATGTCGAAGCGGGGCTCGCGGTCGGCGCACAGGTCGGCCATCTCGGCCAGCTCGGCGTCGCTGATCGACGTGCAGTCCTTGGTCTCCACCTGGATGGACATAAGCCGTTCCGTACTCCTCGATTGCGCTGCAGACTGAGCCGTCGGCTCCGTGCACGCGCCGCCCCCCTCACACCGTCCGAGACGGTGGTCGGACGCTCACGGAACGAAGCCGGCACCCAATTTTACGGGATCCGGAGGCCCCTGTCGCCTCCGCCTCCGAGCGCTAGGCGGAGACAGCGTCCGGCCCGAGCAGGACGCGCAGCTCGCCGACGAGGCCGCGGCGGGGGTCGACGTTGTACTCGGGGGGCAGGCGCAGGAGCTTCGACCCGACGTGGACGAGCACCGGGGAGTCCCCCGGGTGGTCGGTGAGCAGGTCGCGCAGGCGCGTCACCGTCGTGTCGGTCAGCGACCGGACGGGCAGGGAGATCCGCAGCTCGGCGGCCCCGTCGGCCGACAGTTCCGGGCGCTGGACCTCCAGGCAGACGAGCTTGACCCGCTCGTCGCGCACGTCGACCCTTCCCTTCACCACGACCACGGCATCGTCCTCGAGGAGGGCGCCGTACTCGGTCATCGTCTTCGGGAAGACGAAGACCTCGACGGAGGCCTGGAGGTCCTCGAGGACGAACGTGGCCATCAGGTCGCCCTTCTTCGTGTAGCGCCGGCTGAGCTCGGTCACCACCCCGCCCACGGTCAGCACCTGGCCGTCGCCGCCGTTGGGGGCGGCCACGAGCTGCTCGCCGCCGTCAAGCACCTCGGCGAGGCCGCAGTCGGTGAGCCGCCCGAGCGCGGCCTCGAGGCCGAGGAGGGGGTGGTCGCTCACGTAGAGCCCGAGCATCTCCTTCTCGAACGCCAGGCGTTGGGACTTCTCGAACTCGACGTCGGGGACGGGCACCCGGGTGTCCTCGAAGCCCACCGCCTGGCCAGGCGTCGGATCCTCGAGCGAGGCGAAGAGGGAGACCACGCCTGCCTCGTGCTCGCGCCGCCGCTCGATCGTCCGGTCGACGATCTCCTCGAAGACCAGGCACAGGCCCTTGCGGGGGTGCCCGAGCGAGTCGAAGGCGCCCGCCTTCACGAGCGACTCGACCGTCCGCTTGTTGAGCACCTGGGGGTCGACCCGCTGGCAGAAGTCGTAGAAGTCGACGAAGGGCCCGTTGGCCTCCCGCTCGGCGACGATCTGGGCCACGAGGCCTTCGCCGACGTTGCGGACGGCGGCGAGCCCGAAGGTGATCGCCCCGAGCGAGGCGGGCCCCCCCCGTGGACCGCCGGCCGGCCCGTCGCCCGGCGGGACGGCCTCGGCGGTGAACTCGGCCTGGGACCGGTTGACGTCGGGGACGAGCACTCGGATGCCGAGGGAACGGCACTCGGCGAGGTACACGGCCGTCTTGTCCTTGTTGTCCTTGACGGAGGTGAGCAGGGCGGCGAAGTACTCGACGGGGTGGTGGGCCTTGAGCCACGCCGTCTGGTAGGCGATGAAGCCGTAGCCGTAGGAGTGGGACTTGTTGAACGCGTAGTCGGCGAACGGCTCGATGATGTCGAAGAGGGACGTGCCGATCGCCGTCCCGTAGCCCTGGGCCTCGCACCCCGCGACGAACTTCTCGCGTTCGGCCTGGATGAGCGCGCGGATCTTCTTCCCGCACGCCTTGCGCAGGTTGTCGGCCTCGGCGAGCGAGTAGCCGGCGAACCTCTGGGCCACCCGCATGACGGACTCCTGGTAGATCATGAGGCCGTAGGTGTCGGCCAGGATCTCCTCCAGGTCCGGGTGGAGGTAGGTGACCGGCTGGCGCCCGTTCTTCCGGTCCGCGTAGTCCTTGTGCATGTTGGCAGCCATGGGACCCGGTCGGTACAGGGCGACGAGGGCTGCCACGTCGTCGAACGTGGTCGGCGCGAGCGAGCGCATGAGGGAGCGCATCGGCCCGCCCTCGAGCTGGAACACGCCCATCGAGTCGCCCCGGCGCAGCATGGCGAAGGTGGCCTCGTCGTCGAGGGGAACGTGGTCGATGTCGGGGCGCGCTCCCGTCGAGCGTTCGACGAGGTCGAGGGCCCGCTCGATCACCGACAGGTTGCGGAGCCCGAGGAAGTCCATCTTGAGCAGGCCGAGGTCCTCGACCCCGTGCATCTCGTACTGCGTGACGACGGGGGCGTCGTCGGGGTTCGACCCGTCGGGCTTGCGCTGGACGGGCAGGTACTCGGTGAGCGGCTCGTCGGTGATGACGACGGCGGCGGCGTGGATGCCGTCCTGGCGCCGCAGCCCTTCGAGGCCCTTGGCCACGTCGATGACCTTGCGGGCGTCGGGGTCGCTCTCGTACATGGTGCGCAGCTCACCAGCCGCCGCGAAGCCGTCCTCGAACCCCTCCCTGCGCTCGAGGCAGGCGGCGAGCGGGGTGTCGCGCCCCATGATCAGCGGGGGCATGGCCTTGGCGATGCGGTCGCCCACTTGGTACGGGTAGCCGAGCACCCGGGCGGCGTCCCGTACGGCGGCCCGGGCCTTGATGGTCGAGAAGGTGACGATCTGGGCGACGTGGTCGGAGCCGTAGCGCTCGGCGGCGTAGCGGATCATGTCGGCGCGGTAGCGCTCGTCGAAGTCCATGTCGATGTCGGGCATCTGGATCCGACCCGGGTTCAAGAAGCGCTCGAAGAGCAGGTCGTAGCGGATGGGATCGAGGTCGACGATGCGCAGGCAGTACGCGACGCAGCACCCGGCGGCGGACCCCCGTCCCGGCCCGACCCGGATCCCCCGCGAGCGGGCGAAGCGGATGAGGTCCCACACGACGAGGAAGTACGCCGAGAAGCCCATGGTGGCGATGACGCCGAGCTCGTAGTCGAGGCGTTCGACGACGACGGGGGGCAGCGGCTCGCCGTAGCGCTCCTTCGCCCCCTCGACGCTCAGGTGGCGCAAGTAGCGGCCGGCGCGCTCCTCGTAGGTGCCGCCGGTGAGCTCGTCGGGCACGGGGAACCTGGGGAGGCTCGGACGGCCGAAGTCGATGTCGACGTGGGCCCGCTCGGCGATGAGCAGGGTGTTGTCACAGGCCTCGGGGAGCTCGGCGAACAGGCCTCGCATCTCGGTGGCCGACTTCAGGTAGTGCTCCTCGCCCTCGAACTTGAAGCGCTTGGGGTCGTCGATGGTGGCGCCCGTCTGGACGCAGAGCAGGGCGTCGTGGGCGACGTGGTCCTCGCGGTGGGTGTAGTGGCTGTCGTTGGTGGCGAGGAGCGGTGCGCCGATCTGCCGGGCGATGTCGACGAGCAAGGGGTTCGTCCGCCGTTGCTCGGCGAGACCGTGGTCCTGCAGCTCGACGAAGAGGCTGTCGCGTCCGAAGATGTCCTGCAGCCGGCCGGCCAGGGCCCGCGCCTTGGCGTCGTCGCCCGCGAGGAGGGCCTGGAGGACGACGCCACCGAGGCACCCGGTGGTGGCGATCAGGCCCTCGTGGTGCTGCTCGAGGAGCTCCCAGTCGAGCCGGGGCTTGTAGTAGTAGCCCTCGAGGTAGGCGGCTGACGACAGCTTGAGGAGGTTCCGGTACCCCTCGGTCGTCTCGGCCAGGAGGGTCAGGTGGTAGTAGAGCTTCTCGCCGCCGTCGACGTCGCCTCCGGTGTCGTCGACCTTGCCCCGCCGGACCGGCCGCTCGTGGCGCGACTCGGCCGCCATGTAGGCCTCGGTGCCGATGACGGGGTTGACGCCCTCGGCGCGGCACGCCGCGTAGAAGTCGAGGACGCCGTACATGTTGCCGTGGTCGGTGATGCCGAGGGCGGGCTGGCCGTCGGCGACGGCCGCCCGGACGAGGTCCGTGACCCGGGCCGCTCCGTCGAGCATCGAGAACTCGGTGTGGGTGTGCAGGTGGGTGAACGACGGTGCGGTCACGGTCCTCGCTCCCTCCTCGACTCGGTCCGGACGGCGCGCGAGCGCCGGGGCGACGTGCCCGTGTGCAGGGCGGTCGGTCGACCGCACCGGCGCGTCGCTCCCGGCCGGCTGCCCGCGGCGCGGGAGCCGTCGGCCGGGTGCCCACAGGCGCCGTCACCGGTGTCGCTGCACGCGAATCACACCGCTGTGGTTCGGACCATAGCGCGGCCCGGGGCCGGGTGCCGGCGCAGCTGGGCCGGCACCTCCAGCTCCACCTCGTGGGAGGTGGCCCACCCGACCGGCGACCCTCCGTGGTGCCTGGAGAGGGTCCGGCGCCCCTCGAGGCGGGACCCTCCCCAGGGTCACAGGTAGGTGCCGGGTCGCCCGGGTGCCTGGTCGGCCCCGGCCGGCAGGGCGCGCTGGCGCATCTCGTCCAGCTGCGCCCGGGCGGCGAACTGCTGGGCGACCAGTGTCGCCTGGATGCCGTGGAAGAGGCCTTCGAGCCACCCCACGAGCTGGGCCTGTGCGATCCGGAGCTCGGCCTCCGACGGCGTCGGGTTGTCGAAGGGGATCGAGACCCGGTCGAGCTCGGCGGCGAGGTCGTCGGAGAGACCGTCGGCCAGCTCGCGGATGGACTGCTCGTAGATCTCGCGGAGGCGGACCCGGCTGGCTTCGTCGAGGGGCGCCTGGCGCACCTCGTCGAGCAGCTGCTTGACCATCGAGCCGATGCGGAGCAGCTTCGCCGGCTGCTCGATCGTGTCGCCCGCTCGACCCTCCCCGCCCTCCTCGGCCTGGGGACCGCCGCCGGGCTCGACGGCGTCCCGGACGAGGCCGGCGTCCGTCGGCGATGGGTGGGCCGGGCCCTCGCGGTCACGGTCGTCGTCGCCGGGGCCGGCGGTGAGGTGGGATCCGTCCGTGCTCATGCTCAGATGTTGCCACCTCCGTCGAGCGCCAGCAGCGGCACGAGCATCTCGGCCGGGGTCATCGAGCCGTGACGGGCGGCCAGCCGGCTCTCGCCGGTGTCGGCCGGGTCGAGGAAGGCGATCGGCTCGTACGGCACCAGCGCGACGTCCCCGAGCCGGGCGGCGACCTCAGGCGCGAGCCCACCCCCGAACCAGCCGTCCTCGATGGCCGTCTGGCGGGTGACGACCCACGCCCGGTCCTCGTAACGTTCGCGTGCCGCACGGGCGACGTCGTCCGCCGCACCGGGCTCGGCGTGCAGCCACCGGAACCGGCCCTCGCCGGTGAGCAGCCGGACCCCGTCCATCACGTCGGGGCCCAGCACCTCGACCGCCGGACCGACCTCGACCTGGCCGTGGTCGGCCGTCACCACGAGCGCGGCACGCCGGGGGAGGAGCCCCGCCAGCTCGGCCACGAGCCTGTCGACCGCCTCGAGCTCCGCGTCGAAGTGCTCGCCGAGCCCGTAGGCGTGGGCCACCTTGTCGAGGCCGTCGTAGTAGACGTAGGTGAACGGCTGCCCGGCGGCGAGGAGGCGCCGTACCTCGACGGCGATCGTCGACGTGACGGCGTAGGGGGTGAGGGGGGCGTCTCCCAGGTGGGCGGCGGTGAAGCCGGTCGCTCCGAAGCCCTCGCGCGACACGACGGGCACCGGCCCCGTCGCCCCGGGGAACGGAGCGCACCGCTGCACGGTGCGCGGAGGGACGAGGCGGCGGGCGTCGCGGGCCTCGGTCCCGGTGACGGACCAGCGCAGGATGTTGAGCACCCGGTCCCCCTCCGAAGCCAGCCGGTAGCCCAGCAGACCGTGGCGGGCGGGGGGGCACCCCGTGGTGAGGGAGGTGAGCGCGCAGGCCGTGGTGGACGGCACGACCGACGTGATCGGACGGGCCGCGCCCTCGGCGTCGGCCAACGTAGGGGCGAGCGCCCTGCGGGCGGCGAGCTGCTCGAAGCCGAGCCCGTCGAGGACCACGAGGACGACCTGCTCGGCCGCTGCGGCGGAGGGGGGGAGCCAGGGCGGCGGCGCCCCCCCGGCCAGCGTGGCGAACAGGGCGGGGACGACCGAGGCGATGCACGCGCCGCCGTAGTCGGGCAGGTGCGGCTCGGGCCAGGGCGCGGGCGGGGCGGCGGGCACGGACGCGACTGTAGGCCACGGTCGCGCCCGGTTCGGGTGCCGGGCGGTCAGCCTCGGGGCAGGAGGGCCCGCACCGTCTTGTAGCAGTGCCCCGCCCGAGGGGCGCTGAGGGCGGCGACCAGGTAGTGGGGCTTGAACCCGAGCGCCGAGGCCAGGTCCTTGCCCTGCAGCCGGTCACGTCGCGCCACGTCGAGGGCGCGCTCGGCCACCGGGTCCTCGACGGGCAGCCAGTTGTCGCTCCGCCCCCAGCCGAAGCGCACCCACGTGCCGCTCGCAGGGCCGCGGCGGAAGAGGACCGGCCCCTTGCTCGGCACGACGAGGGCCAGCGACGGGCGGAAGCCGCGGAACTCCCAGTACGGGGCCGACGCCCCGGGGAACCCGAGGACGTGCTCCTCGACCGGGGCGGACAGTCGCTGGAGGACGTGGCGGACCTGCCGCCCGTGGAAGGTGCCCCGGTGACGGGGGAGCCCGCTGACCGTCACGGCCTCGGGCTGGGCGAGGTCGTCCCGCTCGGGGTCGGCGGCGACCACCGCATCGACGACGTCGAAGCCGTGCAGGTCGGGTCCGTGGTCGTCGGGCCACGGCACGCGGGCCCGTACGAGGGTGCCCGACGCCAGGTCGACGCCGATGGTGTCCTCGGGGTGGGAGGCGAGCACGAGCAGGGTGAGGGCGGCGCCGGGACGCACGTCGATGCGCTCGGCCGGGCGGATGGCACGCACCACGTCGCGTGCGGTGCCCGCTCTCGGGGTGCTCGACGACCGGCGCCGGGCACCCGGCTCGCGCCGGGGCCCTTGTCGCTCGGACGGCGTCGTGCCGACGGCGTCGGCGACCTCGGACGGCTCTGTGTCCGGGTGGGTCACGACGCCACCTCGTCGAGCTTCCGGGCCAGGGCATCGGGGTCGGCGACCGGGAGCGTGCAGACCGAGCCGCGGCACACGTAGGCGACCCCGGCGTCGCGCTCGGCGAAGAGGGGCGATCCGGTCGGCTCCCCCCAGGCGAGCACGCCGTCGCGCACCCAGCGGCGTTGGACCACCTCGACGAGGTCCCTACGGCGGCCCGGCACGACGACCTCGGTCGTCCCGCCGGCCAGCAGCTCGGCGGCGAGCAGCGTGGTGGTGACGGCGGTCGGGTGGCGCTCGAGGAGGTCTGCCGCGAGGTCGACCACCCCGGCCGCCGCCTCGGTGAACCGGGCGGCGCCCGTCAGTGCCCCCAGCCTGACGAGGGCGAGCGCCGCGGTGCCGTTGGCCGCGGGGACGGCACCGTCGAGCACGTCCTTGGCCCTCGCGATGAGCGGGTCCGCGTCGTGGCCGGTGGTGAAGAAGCCGCCGCCGCCCGTGTCGAGGAAGCGCTCGAGGAGGTCGTCCGCCGTCTCCGTGGCGAGGGCCGTCCAGGAGGCGTCCCCGGTGAGCTCGCCGAGGCGGGTGAATGCGTCGACGAGCCAGGCGTAGTCTCCCGCGCAGGCCAGGTGGCGCGCCGGCCCGCCCGGCAGCCACGACCGCAGCCATCGCCCGTCGTCGCGCCGGGCGTGCTCCACGAGGGCGGTGGCGACGGCGACCGCGGCACTGGCCCACGAGCCCTCGCCGGTCGCCCCCGCCGCCTCGGCGAGGGCCGAGACGAACATGGCGTTCCACTCGGTGACCACCTTGTCGTCGCGGGCGGGGCGGACCCGCCTGGCGCGGGCCTGGGCCAGCAGGGCCCTCGCCGCCTCGACGTCGGGCGGTCCGGTGAGCGGAGCGCCGCGCTGTCGGCGCAGCACGCTCGTGCCCGCCTCGAACGTGCCCGCGGTGGTGACGCCGAAGAACGCCGCCACGACGTCGGGGCCCGCTGTCCCGGCGGGCGCGTCGGCGAGGGCGGTGGCGATCTCGTCCGGGGTCCAGACGTAGAAGCGCCCCTCGGCGCCCTCTGAGTCGGCGTCCTCGGCCGCGCACAGCCCACCGGCGTCGTGGGCCAGCCCGGCGAGGACGTAGGCGACGATGCGCCCGACCACCCAGCGGTAGGCGGGGCGACCGGTCACCTGCCAGCCGTGGAGGAAGGCGCGGAGCAGACCGGCCTGGTCGTAGAGCATCTTCTCGAAGTGGGGGACGCTCCAGGCGGCGTCCGTCGCGTAGCGGGCGAACCCCCCGCCGAGGTGGTCGTGGACCCCCCCGGCGGCGAGGGCGTCGAGGGTCGCCACGGCCATGTGCTCGGCCGTCGCCACCGGCGAACCGGCGCCGTGCCGGGCGGCGGCGTTGAGCAGGACCTCGACGAGGCCTGGTTGGGGGAACTTCGGTGCCGTCCCGAACCCGCCGTGCTCGGGGTCGAACGAGCGCGAGAGCGCCTCGACGGCCGAGCGCAGGAGGGTCCCCGGAGGTGCCGACGCCTGGCGAGGGACGTCGGTGCCGTCCCGCCCGGTGCCCGAGCGGCGAAGCGTCGTGCGGGCGACGACGGCGCCCGTGAGCTCCTCGGCCTGGGCGAGGACGTCGCCGCGCTGGGTTCCCCACGCATCGGCCACGGCGGCGAGCACGGTCGTGAACGACGGGAGCCCGGGCCGGTCACGCGGGGGGAAGTAGGTGCCGCCGAAGAACGGCTGGCGGTCCGGCGTGAGGAAGACGCTGAGGGGCCATCCGCCCGAGCCGGTCAGGGCCTGGACGGCCTCGAGGTAGACGGCGTCGACGTCGGGGCGCTCCTCGCGGTCGACCTTCACCGGCACGAAGTGCGCGTTGAGGAGCCCGGCGACGGCGGCGTCCTCGAAGGACTCGTGGGCCATCACATGGCACCAGTGGCACGACGAGTACCCGATCGACAGGAAGACCGGCACGTCTCTCCGGCGGGCCTCGGCGAAGGGCGCCTCGCCCCACGGCTGCCAGTCGACGGGGTTGTCGGCGTGCTGGCGGAGGTAGGGGCTCGTCTCGTCGGCGAGGCGGTTCACGGGCCCGATGCTAGGGCGCTCGTCGGGCCGCCGGCTCCCGCCACGGGCCCGGCCGCGCGCGTCCACGGCGAGCACCGGACGCCCGGAGCCTAAGGTGACGGCCATGGAGCTGAGGCTGGACGGACGACGAGCGCTGGTGACCGGGGCGTCGCGGGGGATCGGCCAGGCCATCGCCGCCGCCTTCGTCGAGGCAGGGGCGTCGGTGCTCGTGACGTCGCGCAAGGCCGATGGCTTGGCCGAGGCCGCGGCGGCCATCGAGCGGGCCCGGACGGAGCGCTCGGGGGAGGTGGCGTGGCACGTCGCCAACGTGGGCGACCCGTCCGACGCCGAGGCGTGCGTGGCGGCGACGGTCGAGCGCTTCGGTGGCATCGACATCCTGGTCAACAACGCGGCGACCAACCCCTACTACGGTCCGCTGATGGAGCTCGACCGGCCGCGGGCCGACAAGACGGTGCGCGTCAACCAGTCGGCCGTGGTCGAGTGGACGCAGGCGGCCTGGCGTGCCGGCCTGGCCGAGGGCGGCGGCGTCGTGTGCAACGTCGCCTCCGTCGGCGGCATGTCGGTAGAGCCCGGCATCGGCTGGTACGACGTCACCAAGGCGGCCGTCATCCACCTCACCCGGCAGCTGGCCGCCGAGCTCGGTCCCGACGTCCGGGTCAACGCCCTCGCCCCGGGCCTCGTCAAGACGCAGCTCGCTCGGGCGCTGTGGGAGCGGGGCGAGGAGGCGATCGCCCGGCGCCTGCCCCTGCGTCGCCTGGGCCTGCCCGAGGACGTCGCCCAGGCCGCGCTCTTCCTCTGCTCGGACGCCGCGTCGTGGGTCACCGGGCACACCCTCGTCGTCGACGGTGGAGCGCTCACCATGCCGAGCGGGGGCGTCGTGTCGTGAGGCTCGACGCCGGACCGCCCGACCAGGTGGAGCCTCAGCGGAGGGACTGGCGGCGCACCTTCCCCGACGGGGTGCGCGGCAGGGAGGGGCGCACCTCGAGCTCCTTCGGGGCCGCCCACGGTGCGAGCTCGGCCCGCACGGCCTCGGTGACCTCCCCGAGGGTGGGCGGGCGGTCGGGGTCGGCGGGCACCACCCAGGCGACCACGCGCTCGCCCCAGCGCGGGTCGGGCCGCTTCCAGACGGCTGCCTCCGCCACCGAGCCAAGGCCGAGCAGGACCCGTTCGACGGCGGCCGGCCACACCTTCTCGCCGCCGGTGACGACGACCTCGGCGAGGCGGCCGTGCACCACGAGCCGGCCGTCGTCGACGTGCCCGCCGTCGCCGGTGGGGAGCCACCCGCCGGCGAGGAACGGGCGGGTGCCGTCGCGGTAGGCGCGCAGCAGCGTGGGCCCGCGCACGAGGACCTCGCCGTCGCCGCCGAGCCTCCCGTCGCCGATCCGGACCTCCGTGCCGGCGAGCGGCACCCCGTCGTAGACGACGCCGGAGCCGGTCTCGGTCATCCCGTAGGTGGTCACCACGTTGGGCGCCAGCGTGGCAGGGGGTGCAGCCCCGCCGAGCAGCACGGCACGGTAGCCGGTGACGTGGGTCCGGGCGAGGGCGGCGGCGACCAGCGAGACGAGCGTGGCGCCCCGTCGTGCGGCGTCCTCGACGCGGGCGGGGTCGAACCGCTCGTGCACCTCGACCGGCGTGCCGGTGACGAGGGCCCGGGTGACCACGGCGAGCCCGCCGACGTGGGCGAGGGGGAGGCAGGCGACCCACCGGTCGCTGCCAGGATCGACGGCGAGGTGCTCGGAGGTGGCCGTGGCCGAGGCGACCACGGCGTCGTGGGTGAGCACGACGCCCTTGGGCTCGCCGGTCGTCCCGCTCGTGGCCAGCACCAGCGCGTCCCCTGGCTCGACGGGACGGCCGCCGTCGAGCCGCCGCCTGCCCTCGGCATCGACGACCGCGGTGGGCGCGAGGGCGGTGACGAGCCGGGCCTGGGCAGGTGGCGGCAAGCGGCGGTCGAGGGGGACGGCGGCGTCGCCGTCGTCCCAGACCTGCCGGAGGGCGTCGACGAAGCCGCCACCGGGGTCAAGATCGAGTGCCACCAGCTCGCGCACGGGGCTAGCGTAGCGACCGTGCGAGCGATGACTCTTGGAGTGAACGGTCAAATGGTCGACTGCCGTCCCGGGGGAGGGCTCCGGTGAGCGGCGGCCGCGGGGCCGGGCCCGACACCGTCGTCACCGGCCCGCCGCTCGACCCGGTCGACGAGCACCGGGGGAAGCCCCTGCCGGCGTGGGAGGAGCGGGGCAGCTACCGGGACGTCCGCTACGAGGTGGCCGAGGGGATCGCCAAGGTCACCATCTGCAGACCGGAGGTGCGCAACGCCTTCCGGCCCCAGACGCTCTTCGAGCTGGCCGATGCCTTCGCCGACGCCCGCGACGACCCGGCGGTCGGCGTCGTCGTCCTGACCGGCGAGGGGCCCGACGCGTTCTGCTCGGGCGGCGACCAGATGATCCGGGGCGACGACGGCTACCTCGGCGACGACGAGGTCGCCCGGCGCGGCATCGGGCGCCTGAACGTGCTCGACCTGCAGGTGCAGATCCGCCGCCTGCCCAAGCCCGTGGTGGCGATGGTGGCCGGGTACGCCATCGGCGGCGGGCACATCCTCCACCTCGTCTGCGATCTCACCGTCGCCGCCGACAACGCCCGCTTCGGCCAGACGGGGCCGAAGGTCGGGAGCTTCGACGGCGGGTACGGGGTGAGCCTCCTGGCCCGCACGATCGGGCTCAAGCGGGCGAAGGAGGTGTGGTTCCTCTGCAGGCAGTACGACGCCCCCACCGCCCTCCAGTGGGGCCTCGTCAACACCGTGGTCCCGCTGGCCGAGCTCGAGGCCGAGACGGTTGCCTGGTGCCGGCGGATGCTCTCGCTGTCCCCGCTGGCGCTCCGGATGCTGAAAGGCGGCATCCACGCCGCCGACGACGGGCTGGCCGGGCTGCAGCAGTTCGCCGGCGACGCGACCATGCTCTTCTACATGAGCGAGGAGGGCCAGGAGGGTCGCAACGCCTTCCAGGAGCACCGGCCTCCGGACTTCAGCCGCTTCCCGCGACGCCCGTGACGAGCGCCCCCACGGGGCAGCCGACGGCCGAGACGACCGGCCGTCCCGTCCCGGGCCAGCTCGGCAGGTGGGTCGCCGGTGCACGTCCGCGCACGCTGCCTGCGGCCCTCGTGCCGGTGGTCGTCGGGACGGCGGCGGCCC
This sequence comes from uncultured Acidimicrobiaceae bacterium, assembly GCA_964610905.1. GTDB lineage: Bacteria > Actinomycetota > Acidimicrobiia > Acidimicrobiales > RAAP-2 > JAJZJT01. Next base: position 63,921 of record CAZSYT010000003.1, on the reverse strand, counting down.
ACCCCTACGCCCAGCTGGTCGACGGTCGAGGCGGCCCCGCCGGGACCGGGGGGCCCGCAGCCCAGCTCGGCCGCGTGCTGGGCGCCCTCGTCGTTGCCCTTGCCGTCCAGGTCGGGACGAACTACGCCAACGACTACTCGGACGGCACGCGAGGCACCGATGCGGCCCGGGTCGGCCCGCTCCGGCTCGTCGGCTCGGGACTGGCCTCGCCCGGGTCCGTCAAGACGGCGGCCCTCGTCTCCTTCGGCGTCGCCGGCGTGGCCGGCCTGGCGCTCGCCTCCGTCACCTCGTGGTGGGTCGTGGCGGTGGGGGCCGCCTGCCTGGCGGCCGGGTGGCTCTACACCGGCGGTCCCCGCCCCTACGGCTACCTCGGGCTCGGCGAGGCCTTCGTCTTCGTGTTCTTCGGCCTGGTGGCGACCGAGGGAACGCTCTACGTCGAGACCGGACGCCTGTCGGCCGGAGGTCCGCTCGCCGCTGCCGTGGCCGCCGGGCTCCTCGCCGCCGCGCTCCTCGAGGCGAACAACCTGCGCGACCTGGCGGGGGATGCCGCGGCCGGCAAGCGCACCCTGGCCGTCCGGCTGGGGAGGCGACGGGCCGGCCTGCTCGCCGCCGGCTGCCTCGCCGTGCCCTTCGTCGTGGTCGCCCTCTGGGCCCTCGTCGCGCTGCCGGCGGCACCCTCGGCCCGTGCCGCCGCCGGGCCGTTCCTGCCGCTCCTGGCCGTGCCCCTCGCCGCGCGACCGGTCCGCCTGGCCACCGGCGGTGCTGCCGGGCGCGACCTGCTGCCCCTGCTCGGGGCCACGGCCCGCCTGCAGCTCGTCGTCGGGGTGCTCCTCGCCGCCGGGCTGTGGCTGGTGGTGGTGTGACGCCGGAGGGGTCTCGCCAGGCGCGGCGACCGTCGGGGACCTCAAGCGCCGAACGCCCGCACGGCCGCCGCGACCTCGGCGGGACGCTCGAGGTGGACGGCGTGCCCGGCGCCCGGCACCCGGACGTGCGTGGCGTTGGTGCCGATGCCCGCCACCATCTGCCTGGCGATGGCGTCGAACTTGACGTCGTCGGCCCCCGTGACGACGAGCACCGGCATGGCCAGCCTGGCGAGGTCGGCCCACAGGGACCGCTGCGTGCCCGTCCCGGCGAGGCGGAGGCTCGAGGCGAGGCCGGCGGCCGTGTTGCGCCTCCGCTCCTCGAGCTCGTCGACCCCGGCGGGGAGCGAGGCGAAGAGCGGCTGGTCGAGCCAGTGCCGGAGGAAGGCGTCCCGGCGTTCCGCGTCGCGCTCGGGGGCCGCTCCCGGGGGGTCGAGCTCGTCGGCCAGCGCGGCGTCTGCCGTCCCCCGAGCGACGCGCTCGCCAGCGTCCGCGATCCCCGGCGTCGTGGACACGAGCACCAGGCGGTGGACGAGGCCGGGATGGGCGAGCGCCAGGTGCAGGCAGAAGCGCCCGCCCATCGAGTAGCCGAGGTACGACCCGCTGCCGCCCGCCTGGGCGAGCAGGTCCGCCCCGGCGACCAGGTCGACGGCGACGTCGGCGGAGCCTCCGTGGCCAGGAAGGTCGACGAGGACGAGGCGATGGTCGGCGAGGAGGTCGTCGGCGAGGGGCCCCCAGGCATCTCGCGTCTGCGTGAAGCCGTGGGCGAGCACGAGCCGCGGGCCGGTGGTGCCGCGACGCTCGGACGTGAGCGCCGTCGCGGCACCTCGGGGGCGCCCCGGGGCAGGTGGTGCGACCATGGTCGACGAGCGTACCGACCTGGGGCCCGGATGGGAGGGGCCCGGATGGGAGGGGCCCGGATGGGAGGGGCCCGGATGGGAGGGGAGGGCCCTCGTGCCTGACCGTCCACGCCCCGAGGACGTCCAGGCGGCGTTCGCCGCCGCCGTCGTCGACGAGTGGGTGCGCGCCGGCGTCCGGCACGCCGTCGTCTGCCCCGGCTCGCGCTCGACCCCCCTGGCGATCGCCCTGGCCGAGCACCCCGGCACGGACCTGCTCGTCAGGCTCGACGAGCGCTCGGCCGCCTTCGTGGCGTTGGGTGCAGGACTGGCCACGGGACTCCCGGCCGTCCTCGTCACCACCAGCGGCACCGCGGCCGCCGAGGCCCACCCCGCTGTCGTCGAGGCGGACCTCGCCGGCGTCCCGCTCCTCGTCTGCACCGCCGACCGGCCGCCCGAGCTCCGCGACGTCGGTGCTCCCCAGACGATCGACCAGGACCACCTCTACGGGCGGGCCGTCCGCTGGTTCGCCGACACGGGTGTGCCCGACGCAGGTGGGCGCCCGAGCTGGCGGTCGGTCGCGTCGCGGGCGGTCGCCGAGTCGACCTCGTCTCCGTCGGGTCCGGGACCCGTCCACCTGAACGTCCCGCTGCGCGAGCCCCTCCTCGGCGACCCCGCCGTGGCGGGCGTTCCCCCGGGTCGCCCGGGAGGCGGGCCGTGGCACCGACGCGACCGTGCGACCGGGCCACCGCCGCACGCGGTCGAACGCCTCGCCGAGGGCGTCGCGGGCCGGCGCGGGCTGATCGTCGCCGGATGGAGGTGCGGTGACGTCGACGCTGTGCTCGCACTGGCGCGGCTCGCCGGCTGGCCCGTCCTCGCCGACCCGCGCTCGGGGTTGCGCGGCGACCACCCCGGCGTGGTCGCCATGGCCGACGCCCTGGTGAGGGCCGAGGGCTTCGTCGGTGCGCACCGGCCGGACCTGGTCCTCCGGCTGGGTGGCCCGTGGGCGTCCCGGGCGGTCGAGACCTTCGTGGCCGACGCCGTGCGGGACGGCGCCGAGCTGGTCGTCGCCGGCGCCTCCACCGGCTGGGCCGATCCCGCCCACCTGGCTCGGGAGCTCGTCCCCGGTGACCCCGGGGACGTGTGCCGAGCCGTGGTGGCGCGGTGCCCGGGAGGGGCGGACCGGGTCGCCGGCTGGGCCGAGGCGTGGGACCGGGCCGAGCACGCGGCCCGGTCCGTGGTCAGCGAGCGGTGCGGCGGCGGGCCGCTCGGCGAGCCCGCCCTGGCGCACCGGCTCTTCGCCGCCCTCGCTGGCGGGACGGACCTCGTCGTCTCGTCCTCGATGCCCGTCCGCGACCTCGAGTCGTTCGCCGTGCCCCGGTCGGACCCGCCACGCGTGCTGGCCAACCGCGGGGCCAACGGCATCGACGGGGTCGTCTCGACAGCCCTCGGCGTGGCGTGGGCCGGCAGGCGCCCGACGGTCGCCCTCGTCGGGGACCTGGCGTTCCTCCACGACGTCTCGGCCCTCGAGGGCCACGGCGGGCTCGGGAGCCTCGGCGCGTCCGGCGCCTCGTGCACCGTCGTGGTCGCCGACAACGGGGGAGGGGGCATCTTCTCGTTCCTCCCGCAGGCCACGGCGCTCGGCGCCGACCGCTTCGACGAGCTCTTCGGCACGCCTCGCCACGTCGACGTGGCCGCTGTCGCCGCCGGGTTCGGCCTGGGCACCACCGACATCGGGCCGGACGCCGGTGCCACGGCGCTCGCCGACGCCCTCGCCGCGACCGTCGGAGCCCCCGGCGTCCACGTCGTCCGCGTCCGCCTCCCCGGCCGCGACGCGAACGTGGCCGCCCACCGTGCCCTCGTGGCCGCGGTCGTCGACGCCGTCGAGGCCGGGGCCTGAGGGGGCCTGAGGGGCGGGGCTCGCCCGGGCCGCGGCGCCGCTCAGCCGGCGGAGGGCAGCCAGAGGCCGTGCAGGTCGACCGGCACCCGGGCCGGGAGGTGGACCGTTGCCACCGGCGGCCCGGCGAACGACGTGGCGTCGAGGACGACCAGGTCGCTGGCCCCACGGGAGGCGTCCTGTACGACGGTCAGGACCCAACCCTCGTCCTCCTCCCGGCCGTCCGACGCCCGGACGAACACCGCCTCCGACGGCACCCTGGCTGGCCCGGGGTCGAACCGGGTCGACTCGTCGCGCCGGAGGTCGTACTTGACCAGGCCGACCGGTGTCCGCACCGGGCCGTCGCCGAGGAGGGCGGCGTAGGCGTAGCGGTACGGGCGCCCCTGGGAGGCGTCGTCGGTCCGGGGCAGCTCGACGGGACGGTCGTCGAGCTGCTCCTCGGACACCCGCCCCGTGGGCAGCAACCGCCACCTCGTCAGGAGCGGTGGGGGAGCGGCGGGGCCTCCGCCGGTCGAGCTGTCGAACGCCGACGCGTGGCGTACCACGTCGACCACGACGTCGTCGCCGTCGTCGAAGGCATTGACGACGTGGAAGACGTAGCACGGCTCGACCGCCCACCAGCGGGGCGCCGACCCGCCGCGGCGGTCGACGAGGCCGACACGGGCACCGGCCTCCGGCATCCACCGGTACGGCACGCCGGCTCCGGCGGCGGCGAGCTCGAGGTCGAAGACGACGGGAAGGTCGAGGACGACGAGGGAGCGTTCGGTCAGCCCGATGTCGTGGACGAGGGTGGCGCGGGGCACGTCGAGCTCGTCGGTCCGGACCAGCACGCCGTCGGGGTCGACGAGGTGGGTGCGGAGGAACGGCGGCCCGAAGAGGTCGGCCCCGACGAGCACGAGCCCGCCGTCGGGGTCGCGCTTGGGGTGGGGTGCCACGGGCGACGCGAGGGCGCCGTCGAAGTCGTGGACGCGGGCGGACGCCAGGCCGGCGCCCAGCGCCAGGGGGAGGCCCGTGCCGTCGAGGGCGAGGAGGACGCCGGCGTGGCGCACGACGTTGGCGTTGGACGGCCCGTCGACGGGACCTCGGGGGCCCCGCGGCACCGGTGTGCCCACCCGCCCGGCCAGGGCGCGGGTGCGGACGAAGCGGTTGCGGTAGCCGACGGCCCGGCCCGCGGCGAGGTCGATGGCGTGCACCATGCCGTCGCCCGCGAGCCACTGGTGGCGGCCGGGGTCTTCCGGTGCCACGGCCGGGTTCGGCCCGATCCTCACGAGGCGGCCCTCGAGGTCGGGGGGCAGCGCGCCGTCCATCGGCAGGTCGTGGTCGTCGGTGCGCTCCTCGTGCACCGGGGCGTACGGGCCCTCGAGGTACGGGTTCCCCACGGCGTCTCCTGGCGTCGGTCGCGCCCCGGTCGGGGCAGGGGAAGCGTACCGGCGCCGGCCGTGACCGGTGCCCCGCCCGACCGTGGCAGGCTGGGCGGATGCCTCGGCTCGCCGACGACCTCCGCTTCCGTGGCCTCGTCCACCAGGTGACCGACCCGTCGGTCCCCGACCGCCTCGACGCCGAGCGCTTCACCGTCTACGGGGGCTTCGACCCGACGGCCGACAGCCTCCACGTGGGGAACCTGCTCCAGCTGTGCACCTTGCGCCGTCTGCAGCTCGCCGGTCACCGCCCCATCGCCCTGGCCGGTGGCGGGACGGGGTTCATCGGGGACCCCGGCGGGAAGTCCGAGGAGCGTGCTCTGCTGTCCGCCGAAGCGCTGGCGTCCAACGTGGCGAGCATCCGGGGCCAGCTCGGCCGGTTCCTCGACTTCGAGACGCCGGGCGGGTCGCGGGCGCTGCTGCTCGACAACGCGACGTGGCTCGGCTCGCTCGGGCTGCTCGAGTTCCTTCGCGAGGTGGGCAAGCAGTTCACCGTCGGGCAGATGGTGGCGAAGGAGTCGGTGCGGGCGCGCCTCGAGCGCGAGGGGCAGGGCATCTCCTACACCGAGTTCAGCTACATGCTCCTACAGGCCTACGACTTCCGCAGGCTCTTCGACGAGCACGACTGCCGGCTCCAGATCGGCGGGAGCGACCAGTGGGGGAACATCACGATGGGCGTCGACCTCGTCCGCAGGACGCGCCAGGCAGAGGTGTACGGCCTGACCTCACCGCTCGTGGTGAAGGCCGACGGCACGAAGTTCGGCAAGACCGAGGCGGGCACCGTGTGGCTGGACGCCTCCCGCACGAGCCCGTACCAGCTCTACCAGTTCTTCCTGCGCTCCGACGACACCGTCGTGGGGACCTACCTGCGGTACTTCACGTTCCTCGACGCCGACGAGCTCCTCGCCCTCGACGAGGCCACGAGCGCCCGCCCGGAGCGACGCGAGGCGGCCCGGGCGCTCGCCCGGGCCGTGTGCGCGCTCGTCCACGGCGAGGGCGAGGCCGCCCGGGCCGAGCGCGCCGCCGAGGCCCTGTACACGGGGGTGCTCGCCGAGCTCGACGAGCGCTCCCTCCTCGAGGTGCTCGCCGAGGCGCCCTCGACCACGTTGGCGCGTGGGGCGCTCGCCGGTCTGTCCCTCGTCGACCTGCTGGTCGAGGCACGGGTCGTCCCTTCGCGGACCCGGGCGCGCACGACCGTCGAACAGGGCGGGTGCTACGTCAACGACCGGAGGGAGCGCGACCCCGAGCGGCGCCTCACCGAGGACGACGTGGTCGCCGGCCGCTACGTCGTGCTCCGGCGCGGCAAGCGCGAGTACCACCTGGTCGAGCTGGCCTGATTCCCTATCGGAGATCGATCGTCAAGCGGTCTGTTTGACGGCGACTCCGCTTCGGGGTGGAGTGATGGCGGGGGAAGGTCGCCTCGCGCTGTCCGCGTCACCGGTGCGAGACGTTGCATGTCCTGCGAGGACTTGATGAGGGGCCTTCCCCCCCTTCTTGCTGCGGCGCCGTTGGCGGATCTCCTCGGTCACCGTGTGGCGCTCGGCGATGATCGCCTTGGCTTCGGCGGTGGTCACCGCCGTGCCGTCCACGTCCCGGAGGACGTAGGGGGTGCCTCGCTTCATCACCAGCCAGGCCCGGTCGGCCAGGTGGGCGGCGACGACGCAGTTGGCGGCCAGGTGGGTCTTGCCCCGTTCGGCCATCTGGACGAAGTAGATCCGGGCGAGCTGTGGGTCCTGCTTCCGGGCGGTGTCGGCGGCACGGATCAACGTGGTCCGGAGCAGCACGTTGCCGGCCTTGGACATGGGCTGGCCCTTGCGGTCGGTGTTTCCGGTCTCGGAGGCCTTCGGGGCGAGTCCGGTGAAGGAGCGGAAGTGGGCCGCACTCGGGAACCGGTCGGCCGATCCCATGGTGGCGACGAGCGCCGGTCCCCCGACCGTCTTGACGCCCGGCAGGCTCCGGGCGAGCTCGTCGGGATCGACGCGCTGATAGCTCGACTCCCGGGCCGCCTTGTGGCGGGCCAGCTCGGCCTGGACACCGCGCAGCAGCCGGACCTCGGTGGCCACCTCCGCGGCCAGGTCCCCGAACGCCACGCCCGGGTGGTCGCCGTAGAGCTCGAGGGCACCGCGGGCGGCCGCCAACCACTCCGCCGCCCGTGCGTCGCCCTGGTGACCGTGGGACGCGGTGGCGATGCACCTCGTGAGCCGGCCCCGTCCCACCCGCACGAGGGCACGGGGGTCGGCCCAGCGCTCGAGGACCGCCAGGTCGGCCAACCCGAGGTCCCCGGTGAGCGGGGTCATCGGCAGCAGCTGGCGCACCAGGTCCTTGATGCGGACCTTTGCAGCCTCGGAACCGCCGCTCGATGGTGGATCCACCGCACGGAGTCCCTTGCATGAGCCGTCCCGCACGCCGTCGGGCGGTCCGGCGCCGTCGGGCGGTGCCCCTACACTTCTGGGCGTGCCGAGCGACGAGGCCCACCCCGTGACGCTGACCGGCGGCCTGGGCGAGACGGTCCTCGCCGGCGAGCGCCCCGAGACGGTGACGGCCCTCCGCCACGCCGAGGGGGCACCGGCGTCCGAGCGACGCGACGCCGTGGCCGCCGTGGTCCGAGCGGACCCGGGCTCCCCCCTGGCGTGGGCGGCACTGGGCGCGGCGGCCCGGGACGACGTCGAGGCCTACGCCGCCTACCGGGTCGGCTACCACCGGGGCCTCGACGCCCTGCGAAAGGCAGGGTGGCGCGGCTCGGGCCTCGTGCGCTTCGCCCGTCCCGGAAACCGTGGCTTCCTCCGGTGCCTCGACGGGCTGCGCGCCGCCGCGGCGGCCGTCGGCGAGGAGGACGAGGTCGACCGGTGCACGGTCTTCCTTCGCCAGCTCGACCCGGCGTGGACGCCGGGAGGCTTCGGACCGGACGGTGCCTGACCGGTCGGTGCTCCTGCGCTCCCACCGCCGCCGGCCGACCGTGGGAGCGCTGGCGGCGGTCCTTGCCGTCGCCACCGTGCTGGCCGGCTGCACCGCTGCCGAGGACGTGGGCACGCCGGCGCATCGGGTCGCCACGTGGATGAGCTCGGGGTCGGGCGGAGCGACCATCGGCGAGCTCGAGGTGGACAACCGCAACGTCGCCCTCGCCCTCGCCCGCCACGACCCGCCGCCGGAGGTACGCGCCGTCTGCGGCCTGCTGGCCACCGACGCGGCAACGGGCCACGGCAACCTGCCCACGCCCGACCAGCAGCTCACCGACATCCTCGACCGTGCCTACACCGACGAGTTCGACGCGGGCAGCGAGTGCTACCAGGCGGCAGGGGGCGGCGCCGCCGAGCTGGCACGCTCCGCGGCCGCCCGCGCCGCGGGCCTCTCCCTCCTCGAGCAGGCGGTGCAGCGAGTCACCGCCATCACCGGACGGGTGCCCTCGACCACCACGACGACCGTGCCGCCCGGTTCGGGCAGCGACCCCTTCGCCGGGTGACCGTGCCGCAGCCGGGCAACGGAGCGACCGAAGCGGGGGCCGACGAGACCGACCGGGCGCGCCGGCGCGTGCTGTGGTCGCTGCCGACCGGTCTCTACCTGGTGGGCACGGCGTCCGGGGACAGCTGGAACCTCATGACGGCGAGCTGGGTCGTCCAGGTGGCGACCGCACCGCCGCGGGTCGGCGTCTCGGTGGAGACGGGCGCCCGCACCCGCGTGCTCGCCGAGGGCTCGGGTGCCTTCGCCGTCTCGCTGCTCGACCGGTCCCAGCGGGCGGTGGTCCGACGGTTCGTCAAGCCCGTCACGGACGTGGAGCGCGGTCCGGACGGGAGGCCCACCGCCCTCGCAGGGGAGCCGGTCACCGTCGTGACGGGCGAGGTCCCGGTGCTGGCCGCCGCCTGGGCCTGGCTGGCGTGCCGGCTCACCGAGCGCCTCGACCTCGGGAGCCACCACCTGCTCGTCGGCGAGGTGGTGGCGGTCGGGGAGCCGGGCACGGGCGGGGAGCCGGGCCGTGACGGCGACGGTCCACTGCGCATGGAGGACACCCGTATGCACTACGGGGGCTGAGGGTCGTGACGGGCGAGCGGGCAGCGGCTCACTCGCCGGCCGGCCCGGCCGGCCCGGCCGGCCCGGACCGCCCGGGCTGGGGTCGGAGGTCGACGCGCAGGGTCAGGATGCCGTCGACGAGCTCGGCCTCGGCGTCACCGAGCATGGCGAAGTCCTGGTAGTCGAGCTGGGCCTGTTCCCGGAAGCGTTGGCGTTCGACGCCCTCGACCGGGGGGAGGCCCCGGGTGCGCACGGCTCGCGCCCGGTCGCGGAAGCGGGCGACCATCGCCGCTGGGTCGAAGGAGTCGGCCACGCGGCGATGGTACCTCCGCGCCCGGAGCCTGCTCGCGACGCGCTGGAGAGGGGGCGGCACTACACTGGCGAGAGGACCGAGGCGGAGGCCGGTCCTGTCCCGTTCGTCGTCTGGGTGTCGCCTGTGGCTGGGGCAAGGAGTGGGTGCGGTGAAGAAGGGTCGCCATCGCCGGTTCGAAGAGGCTCGAAGCTTGAAGCGGTCGGTCGCGACCTCGGGGCACCGTTGCCCCGAGTGCGGTGCGGAGCCGGACGACGAGCACGCGTCGTGGTGCCTTGCCGCCGAGGACGAGTACCACGAGATCGTGGGCACCGCCTCGTCGGACGGTCGCGAGACCGACCCGCTCGACGACTGAGCGACCGACGAGCGCACGGGCCGACGGTCAGGCCCGACGGCGGACCGTCGGGTGGGGGAGCGGGGTGACCGCCGCCGGTGCGGCCCGGGTGTCGAGGTACGCCGCGAGCAGCCGGTAGACCTCCGGTCCGACCATGGCCTCGAGCTCGGCGCGCATGCTCCGGTAGACCGGCGCGGTGCCGCGGAACGCCTCGGGTGCCTCCGTGCACCACCAGTGGAAGTCGGCGCCCCCTTCACCCCAGTGGCGGCGGTCCCACTGGCGGACGACCGACGTCACGCGACCGTCGGGGGCGGTCTCGTCCTCGCGTCGCAGAGGCAGCTGCCAGCAGACCTCGGGCTTGGTCTCGACGTGGCTGCGTCCCGTCCGGGCAGCGGCGTGGTGGAGGGCGCAGCCCACACCTCCGGGGAAGCCGGGCCGGTTGAGGAAGATGCACGCGCCGTCTGCGAGCCGGGTGGCGAGGTCACCGTCCGGGAGCGACTTGACGACGCCGTGGCGCGCCCGGCCCCGGAACTGCCAGACGTCGGCCCCGAGCGACCGGGCGACGTCGGCGACACGTGCCGCGTCCTCGGGGCCGGTGAAGTGCGCGCCGTAGGAGCAGCACCCCTGGGCCAGCTCGGCGGCCGGCCCGGTGAGGACGCCCAGGCACCCCTGTCCGTAGACGCAGGTCCAGCTGCTGAGGAGGAAGGTGACGTCGAAGAGCCACGTCCGCTCCTCGGCAGGGTCGTCGAAGCTCACCCACTCGTGGGCGTCGTCGGGCACGCGGACTGGTCGGGGCGGCACGGGCCCATGATGCCAGGGTCGTGCCGCCGGCGAGCTCAGGGAGCGACGGGGCCCGTGCGCTCGGCGACCACGTCGATGGTCAGCTGGACCTCCTCGCCGACCAGGACGCCGCCCGCCTCGATCGCCGGGTTCCAGCGCAGCCCGAAGTCCTTGCGGTTGACCGTCGCGCGCGCGGTGAACCGCGCCTCGGACCGGGCCGGGCTGCCGGGGCCCGGGCGGAGGAGGGTCGCTCCGAGGTCGAAGGTGACCGGGCGGGTGACGCCCCGGATGGTGAGCGACAGCGTGGCCCGGTAGCGCCCGCCGTCCTCCTCGACCCCGCGCCCGGTGAGGGAGAGCAGCGGCCAGCTCGCCGCGTCGAGGAAGTCGGGGGAGCGCAGGTGCTCGTCGCGGACGGGGTCGCCGGTCGTGATCGATCGGGCACGAGCCTCGCCGTCGACCCACGAGCCCGCCACGTCGGGGGCCACGACGATGCGCCCGTCGAAGTCCTCGAAGCGCCCGTGGACGAGCGAGACGAGCAGGTGACGAGCCGTGAAGCCGACCCTCGAGCCCGCACGACGGACCTGCCAGGTGCCCGGCGGAACGGGCCCGAGACGGCCTGTCGCCGGTGTCGGGGGTCGCATCGGCTCCTCGGGCAACGCGGGGTCGACGCTCACGCTCGCGCGACGGCAGCGAACGGGACCCGCGAGATCGTGACCACGGTGTGCGCGCAAGGACGCATGTGCATCACCAGAGCACCACGAAGCGCGCAGCTGTCAACCCAGAGCGTGGCACGGGTGGCCACTCTAGCGGGACCGGTGCGCGCGGCAGTGCTTCACCTGCGCCTCCGCGGCGCGGTCCCCGCTCTCGGTGGGCCCGTCGGGTACGGTGCCCCGGTGGACGCCAGCGCCGCCGCGATCACCGCCGCTGCTGTCGTGGGCGTGCTCGCCGGTGCCGTCCTCGACCCGCTCGCCCAGCAGCTCGCCGACGACAGCCGTGCCCGCGACGCGTCACCGGCGGCCGAGGCGCCGCCGCCCAGGATGCGGGTGGCCGAGGTGCCCCCGCAGACCGGCATCCGCCGACCGGCGCCCGCGGTCACGTCGCCGGGCGCCGGCCCAGCGGTCGGGCCGGGCCTCGAGCCGGGCCTCGAGCCGGGCCTCGAGCCGGGTCACGGGCCGGGTCACGGGCCGGGTCACGGGCCGGGTCACGAGCCGGGTCACGGGCCGGGTCACGAGCCGACGGTCGACGGCGGCACGGCGGCAGGGGTGCCGCGGCCGGTGCCGACCTCCCTCCTCCCGACCGGGCACAGCCCGGCCCGCACGGCAGGCGCTGCCGTGGTCACGGGCGCGCTGGCCGCCGCGGCGGCGGTCCGGCTCGGAGCCGAGCTCACGCTCGTCGCCTACGGGACGCTCTTCGCCGTGCTGGTCGCCGTCTCGGTCACGGACCTCACCCACCGGCTCGTCCCTCGGCGGCTCGTCTATCCGGGTGCCGCCGTCGTCACCGCCGCGCTGGTGGCCGACGCGCTCACCGGTCACCACGTCGGGCGGCTGGCAGGTGCGGCGATCGGCGGCGCGGTGGCCTTCGGCGTCTTCTGCGCCGTGTGGTGGTTCGTCCCCCGCGGCATGGGATTCGGCGACGTGCGCCTCGCCGGGCTCATCGGCCTGGCCCTCGGGTACCTCGGGCTGCTCGACACCTACCTCGGCTTCCTGTGCGCCTTCGTCCTCGGTGCCCTGTTCGGCGTCGGCGTCATGGCCGTCAGCGGGTCGGGACGGCGGACGCGCGTCCCCTTCGCGCCCGCCCTGGCCGCCGGCGCCGTCGTCGCCGTGCTGGCCGGGCCCCACGTGGCGTCGACCCTCTTCGGCACCGGTGGGTGAGCGCGCCGGGGGTGGGCCTGCTCGGCGGCCCGTGACGGGCCCCCGAGTAGATTTGCCACCATGCTGCGCTTCCTGACCGCGGGCGAGTCGCACGGACGCGCCCTCGTGGTGGTGCTCGAGGGCCTTCCGGCCGGGCTCGCCGTCACCGTCGAGGACGTTGCCGGTGAGCTCGCCCGCCGGCGCCTCGGCTACGGGAGGGGCCCCCGCATGCGCTTCGAGGCCGACGAGGTGACGCTCCTCGGCGGGGTGCGCCACGGGCGCACCCTCGGCTCTCCGGTGGCCATCGAGATCGCCAACACGGAGTGGCCCAAGTGGGAGCAGGAGATGTCGCCCGCGCCCGGCAGCCCGGCCAAGGTCCTCACCCAGCCCCGTCCGGGGCACGCCGACCTGTCGGGCATGCTCAAGTACGGCCTCGCGGACGCCCGCGACGTCCTCGAGCGCGCCTCGGCGCGCGAGACGGCGGCCCGGGTCGCAGCGGGGTCGCTGGCCAAGCTCGCGCTGGCCGAGCTCGGCGTCTCGGTCGTGAGCCACGTCGTCCAGCTGGGGCCCGAGGCCGTGGCTGCCGGCTCCCCCCTGCCGACGTTGTCCGACCGCGACCGCATCGACGCGTCGTCGGTGCGCTGTGCCGACCCCGAAGCCGAGGGGCGCATGGTCGCGGCCATCAAGGCGGCGGCCAAGGTCGGCGACTCGCTCGGCGGGGTGGCCGAGGTCGTCGCCCACGGCGTCCCGGTGGGCCTGGGCAGTCACGTCCACTGGGACCGCCGGCTCGACGCCAACATCGCCCGGGCCCTCATGAGCATCCAGGCCATCAAGGCCGTCGAGATCGGTGCCGGCGCCGAGCTCCCGGCCCTCCGGGGCTCCGAGGCCCACGACGCCATCCGGCTGGCGCGGCCCGACGAGCGCGCCGGGGACGGCCTCGGCCCCGGCGACCTCGGGGGCGGCTACGTGCGCGACACGCACCGGGCCGGTGGCATCGAAGGGGGGATGTCGACGGGCGCCCCCATCGTCGCCCGGGCTTCCATGAAGCCTCTCGCCACGTTGAACCGACCCACGCTCGGCACCGTCGACGTCGTCACGAAGGAGCCGACCGTCTCGTTCAAGGAGCGGACCGACGTCACCGCCGTCCCGGCGATGGGCGTGGTGGCCGAGACGATGGTCGCACTGGTGCTGGCCGACGAGGCGCTGCGCAAGTTCGGCGGCGACTCGGTGGCCGAGCTCCGGCGGAACCGCGACGCCTATCTCGCGACGCTCGGCGACACGCCCTCCGCAGCGGGCGAGGGCGCGCGGCGGTGAGCGCCGCCGGCGCCCGGGGAGGCGGTGCCGCCACGGAATGGAGCGCGGACCGGCTCTTCCTCGTGGGCATGATGGGGAGCGGCAAGACGACCGTCGGCCGCATCGTCGCCGCGTCGCTCGGCTGGGGGCACTGCGACAGCGACGCCGTGGTCGAGGCCCGTACCGGTGCCACCGTGGTCGCGGTCCGAGACCGTTCGGGAGAGGCGGGCTACCGGCTCGAGGAGTCGGCCGTGCTGTCGGAGGCGGCGGCCCTGCGCCGGGTGGTGGTGTCGGTGGCCGGCGGGGCCGTGCTCGACCCGGCCAGCCGGGCCCTGCTCGTCGCGGCCGGCCCGGTGGTGTGGCTCCGGGCGCGTCCCGACACGCTGGCCGCCCGGGTCGGCGAGGGCGAGCGGCGTCCCCTGCTGGACGGCGACATCCTCGCCCGTGTGCGCTCCCTCGACGCCGAGCGCCGGCCCTGGTACGTCGCCGTGTCGCAGGCAGCGGTGGACGTCGACGGCCAGGCGCCCGAGGCCGTCGCTCGCGACGTGGCGCTCGCCTTCGAGCGGCTGCGTGTCGCAGGGCCCGGGTCGTGAGCGTCGTCAGCGTCGCGGTGCCGCTCGGGGAGCGGGCCTACGACGTGCTGGTCGGTGCCGGGGCCCGCCACGAGCTCTCGGAGCTGGTCGCCGGGACCGTGCCCGGGGCCCGTCTGTGCGCCGTGGTGACCCAGTCGCGCATCGAGGTCGACGTCGACCCCGGCGTCCCCGTCGTGCGTTGCGAGGTGGCCGACGGCGAGGAGGCGAAGACCCTCGCCACGGTCGAGGACCTCTGCCGGCGGTTCGCCCGGGCGGGCCTGAGCCGGGGCGACGTGGTCGTCGCCGTGGGAGGAGGGGTGGTCACCGACGTCGCCGGGTTCGCGGCGGCCACCTACCACCGGGGCGTGGCCTACGTGAACGTCGCGACGTCGCTGCTCGCCCAGGTCGACGCGGCGATCGGCGGGAAGACGGGGGTCAACCTCCCGGAGGGGAAGAACCTGGTGGGGGCGTTCTGGCAGCCATCTGCCGTGGTCTGCGACACCGAGGTGCTGGCCACGCTGCCCGAGCGCGAGTGGCGTTCGGGCCGCGGGGAGATGGCGAAGTACGCCTTCCTCGGGAGCATCGCCGGCCGGGCCGAGGTCCCCGGGCCGCTCGACCTGCTCGACCTCGGCCTCGAGGAGCAGGTGGCACGATGCGTCGCCGTGAAGGCCGCGGTCGTCGCCGCCGACGAGCGGGAGGGTGGACGTCGCGTGGTGCTCAACTACGGCCACACGCTGGCGCACGCCCTCGAGGCGGCCGGCTTCGGGGGCCGTGCTGTCGGAGGCGGCGGCCTGCGCCACGGCGAGGCGGTCGCCGTCGGCCTGGTCTTCGCGGCCGAGCTGGCCCACCGGCTGGGTCGTGTCGACGCGGCACGGGTCGAGGAGCACCGCCGGGTGGTCACCGCCTTCGGCCTGCCGGCTGCCCTGCCGGCCACTACCGAGCCGAGGCGCCTGGTCGAGCTCATGGGCCGCGACAAGAAGGCCCACCACGACCTGACCTTCGTCCTGGACGGGCCCCGGGGCGTCGAGGCCGTGAGCGGGGTCGGGCTCGACGTCGTGCTCGCTACCCTCGAGGAGATGGAGCGCGCGTCATGACCTCCGGCGAGCCCGCCCTGGCCCCCCTCGTCGTGGCCGGGAGGATCGACCGGCTCCGGTCCGGCCTCGCCGACGCCGGCGTCGACGCCCTGCTCGTCACCTCGCTCGTCAACGTGCGCTGGCTCACCGGGTTCACGGGCTCGGCGGCGGTCCTCGTCGTCGGGGCGGAGCGGGCGCTGCTCGCCACCGACGGTCGCTACCGCACGCAGTCGACCGAGCAGCTGGCCGGCGCCGGAGTTGCCGACGCCGTCGAGGTCGCCGTCGGCGGGCTCGAGGCCCAGGCCGCCGCGGTGGCGGCCGCCGTCCCGGCCGGCCGCCGCCTGGGCTTCGAGGCCGCCCACCTGACCTGGGGAGCGCACGAGCAGTGGTCGGGACGGCTCGCGTCGGCGACGTTGGCGGCCACTCGGGGCCTCGTCGAAGCCCTCCGGGTGTCCAAGGACGACGGCGAGCTGGCCCGCATGGAGCGGGCTGCGGCCATCGCCGACGCCGCCCTGGCCGACGTCCTCCCGGCCCTCGCCGAGCCCGGGGTCACCGAGCGCGTCTTCGCCGCCGAGCTCGACCACGCCATGCGGGTGCGCGGTGCCGACGAGCGGGCCTTCGAGACGATCGTCGCCGCAGGCGAGCGCTCGGCCATGCCGCACGCCCGGCCGGGCGCCGACCCGATCCGGCCCGGCGACGCCGTCGTGGTCGACTTCGGTGCCGTCTACGACGGCTACCGCTCGGACATGACGCGGACCTTCTGCGTCGGGGGAGAGCCCGAAGGCGTGCTCGCCAGGGTGTTCGAGCTGGTCGGCGAGGCGCAGGCCGCCGGTGCGGCCGCCGTCGCTCCCGGCGTGGCGGCGGGCGACGTCGACGCCGCGTGCCGCGACCGCATCACCGAGGCGGGCCTCGGGGAGCGCTTCGAGCACGGGACCGGCCACGGCGTGGGCCTCGACATCCACGAGGCCCCGTCGGTGGCACCGGGGTCGGCTGCTATCCTCACGGCCGGCACCGTGGTCACCGTCGAGCCAGGCGTCTACCTCCCGGGCGTCGGGGGCGTCCGGGTCGAGGACACGTTGGTCGTGACCGAGACCGGCGCCCGGGCCCTGACCCGGTTCCCGAAGTCCGTCCCCGTCTGAGGGGACGCCAGTCCTGCCCCGCGGAGGGGCCCTCGTGAGGGAAGGTGCGTGCTGATGGCCGTCTCCACCAACGACCTGCGGAACGGGATGACGCTCGACCTGCCCGAAGGGCTCTTCTCGGTCGTCGAGTTCCAGCACGTCAAGCCGGGCAAGGGCGGGGCGTTCGTCCGCACCAAGCTCAAGAACGTCCGGACCGGAGCCGTCATCGAGCGCACGTTCCGTGCCGACGAGAAGCTCGAGCAGGCCATCGTGGACAAGCGCGAGATGCAGTTCCTCTACCGCGACGGCACCGAGTACGTGTTCATGGACACCGTCTCGTACGAGCAGCTGCAGGTGCCCACGTCCTCGCTCGGCGAGGCGGCGAACTACCTGAAGGAGGGCGACGACGCGATCCTCCAGTTCTTCGGCACCGAGATCGTCGGCGTCGACCTGCCCGCCGCCGTCGAGCTGGCCGTCGCCGAGACGGAGCCGGGCGTCCAGGGCGACAGGGTGTCGGGGGCGCGCAAGCCGGCCACCCTCGAGACGGGGCTCGTCGTCCAGGTGCCGCTGTTCGTGAACCCCGGAGACAGGATCAAGGTGGACACCCGCTCCGGGGAGTACCTGACCCGGGCGTGACGACCACCGGACGCGACGGGAGCCGGCGGCGGTCGCGGGAGCGGGCGCTCACCCTCCTCTACGAGGCCGACGTGAAGGGCGAGCCGGTCTCGTCCGTCGTCGCCGGCCTGGCCGTGCCGCCCGACGAGTACGCGCTGACCCTGCTCGCCGCCTTGGAGGCCCACCGCGAGGAGATCGACCGCCTGCTGGGCGAGGTGTCGGAAGGCTGGGAGGTGGCCCGGATGGCGGTCGTCGATCGCAACGTCCTCCGCCTGGGCGCCGCCGAGCTGCTCGCCGTGCCGTCGACGCCGACCGCCGTCGTGCTCAGCGAGGCCGTCGAGCTCGCCTCGGCCTACTCGACCGAAGAGTCGGGCCGGTTCGTCAACGGGGTCCTCGCCACCGTGGCGTCCAGGCTCCGCGCCGGGCCGGGCACGCGCTAAGCTCCACGACCGACCGTGAAGCGGGTCCTGTGAGGCCCGTACGGAGTGGAGGACGACGTGGCCGAACGAGAGCGGAATCACGCCCGACCGCGGGGCGCGGTCTTCGTCCCCCGATCCCAGGTCCTCTCGGCCGACGACATCACCCGGGCCATCACCCGGATGGCCCACGAGGTCGTCGAGCGCAACCGCGGCCTCGACGACGTGGTCGTCGTGGGCCTGCAGACCGGCGGCGTCCCGATCGCCCGGCGCCTGACCGAGGCGCTCGACGTCCTCGCCAGCGCCCGTGCGCCGCGACCCGACGAGGCCGAGGCGCCGGCACCGGTGACGATGGGCACGCTCGACGTGGCCTTCTACCGCGACGACATCGGGCTGCGGCCCGTGCTCCCCGAGGCCGTCACCGACATCCCCGTCGACCTGACGGGCAAGACCGTGGTGCTGGTCGACGACGTCCTCTTCACCGGGCGGACCATCCGCGCCGCCCTCGGCGCCCTGGGCGAGTACGGGCGGGCCCAGGCCGTCCAATTGGCGGTGATGGTCGACCGGGGGCACCGCGAGCTCCCCATCCGACCCGACTACGTCGGGAAGAACCTGCCGACCCGCCGGGACGAGATGGTCGACGTGACCGAGGAGGGCGTCATGCTGGGCGACGTGGTCGGCCGATGACGCACGTCGGCATCGACCACGCCGGGCTGCCGTCCCGGAACCTCTTGACGGTCGACGACCTGGGGACCGAGGGGATCGCCCGGGTGCTCACCCTCGCCGACTCGTTCGCCGAGGTCGGCCGGCGCGCCAACCCCAAGGTGCCCGCCCTCCGGGGGCGGACGGTGGCCACCCTGTTCCTCGAGGACTCGACCCGCACGCGCCTGTCCTTCGAGACGGCGGCCAAGCGCCTCTCCGCCGACGTCCTCAGCTTCTCGGCCGGCTCCTCGTCGCTCAACAAGGGGGAGTCGCTGCGGGACACGGTGACCACAATCGAGGCGATGGGCATCGACGCCATCGTGGTGCGCCACCGGTCCTCGGGCACCGCGCACCGGGTGGCGTCGTGGGCACCCGGGACGGTCGTCGTCAACGCGGGCGACGGCTGGCACCAGCACCCCACGCAGGCGCTCGCCGACCTCTACACGGTGTCGAGCGCGCTGGCCGGTCCGGGCGACGACCCGCTCACGGCCTTCGCCGGGCTCCCCGTGGCGGTGGTGGGGGACGTCCGCCACAGCCGGGTGGCGCGCTCGCTCGTGGCCGCGTACGCGGCCGTGGGCGCCCGGGTGACCCTGGTGGCACCGCCGACCCTGCTCCCCCCTTCCCTCGAAGGCTGGCCCGTCGCCGGGGTGTCCCACGACCTCGACGCGACCCTGGCGGGCGCCCGGGTCGTCTCGTTGCTGCGGCTCCAGGCCGAGCGGGGCAGCGGCGCCTACGTGCCGACGCTCCGCGAGTACACGGCCCGCTGGGGCCTCACGGCGGGGCGCGCCGCCCGGCTCGACCCGGCCACGCTCGTGCTCCACCCGGGCCCGGTCGTGCGCGGCGTCGAGATCGCCTCGGACGTCGCCGACCTGCCGTGCGCCCGCATCGGCGACCAGGTGCGGAGCGGCCTCGTCGTCCGGATGGCCGTCCTGTTCCTCCTGCTCGGGCACGAGGCCCTGGCCGACACGGGCGGGCTGCCCGACCAGGCCGGTCACGCCCCGTCGCCCCGCCCCCGGCGCCGGACGGCCGTGGCGACGGCGCGACAGCGGGGAGCCGTCGGTGGCTGAGCGCCTGGTGGTCGTCCGGGGCGGGTCGGTCGTCGACGTCACCGGCGAGCGTCGGGCCGACGTCGTCGTGGAGGGCGGGCGGGTCGTCGCCGTCGAGGAGGGGGTCGCCGTGCCGCGCCGGGCCACCGTGCTCGACGCCGGGGGCTGCGTCGTCGCACCCGGCCTCGTCGACCTCCACAGCCACTTGCGCGAGCCCGGCGCCGAGGAGTCCGAGACGGTGGAGTCGGGCGCCCGTGCCGCGGCCCTCGGCGGCTACACGGCGGTGGTGGCGATGCCGAACACGGACCCGCCGGTCGACTCGGCCTCCGTCGTGCGCGACGTGCAGTCGCTCGCCCGTGGCGTGCCGTGCCACGTCGCCGTGGCCGGCGCCATCACGGTGGGCCGGGCCGGGACCCGCCTGGCCCCGATGGCCGAGCTCGCCGCGCTCGGGGTGCGGCTCTTCACCGACGACGGGACCGGCGTGCAGTCGGCGTCGGTGATGCGCCGGGCGCTCGAGTACGCAGGCGGCCTCGGCGTGACGCTGGCCCAGCACTGCGAGGAGGCCACGCTGGCCGAGGGCGGCGTGATGCACGAAGGGCCCGTCTCGAGCCGGCTCGGGCTCGCGGGCACCCCCGCGCTCGCCGAGGAGCTCATGGTCGTGCGAGACCTGGCGCTCGTGCGCGAGACGGGGGCGCGCCTGCACTTCCTGCACCTCTCGACGGCCACCGCCCTCGCCGCCGTGGGCGACGCCAAGCGCGCCGGCCTGCCGGTGACCGCCGAGGTGACGCCCCACCACTTCACCCTCACCGACGCCGAGCTGGAGGGCTTCGACCCCGTCTTCAAGGTCAACCCGCCGCTCCGGCCGGCGGGCGACGTGGCGGCCGTGCGCGCCGCCCTCGCCGACGGCACGGCTGACGCCATCGCCACCGACCATGCGCCGCACCCGCCCGAGGCGAAGGACCGGCCGCTCGACGATGCCCCGCCGGGGATGCTGGGGCTCGAGACGGCGCTCGCACTGGCCGTGACCGAGCTGGAGGTCCCCCTGCACCGCGTGCTCGCACTGATGAGCTGGCAGCCGGCGGCCATCGCCGGTCTCGCCCCCGACCACGGCGGCCCCGTCGCGCCCGGCGCGGCCGCCAACCTGTGCGTCGTCGACCCGGCACACCGATGGGAGGTCGACCCCGCCTCGCTGGCCAGTCGCAGCCGCAACACCCCCTACGCCGGGCGGCGGCTCACGGCCAAGGTCCGCCACACCGTGCTCGACGGCGAGCCGGTGGTCGTCGACGGCGAGGCGCAGCGGTGAGCCGTCGCCGCCGTCTCCGGCCCGAGGCCTGCCTGGTGCTGGCGGACGGCACGATCTTCGAGGGCGAGGCGATCGGCGCCGACGCACCCGGAGGGGTCACCGAGGGCGAGGCCGTGTTCAACACCGTCCTGAGCGGGTACCAGGAGGTGGTGACGGACCCGTCCTACGCGGGGCAGGTGATCGTCTTCACGGCCACCCACATCGGCAACTACGGCGTGAACCCCGACGACGACGAGTCGAGCCGGCCGGCGTGCCGGGGGGTGGTGGTCCGCGAGCTCACCGAGGCGGCGAGCAACTGGCGCGCCCGGGGAGACCTCGAGCAGTTCCTCGTGGACCACGGCGTGCCCGGCATCACCGGGGTCGACACCCGGCGGCTCACCCGTCACCTCCGCGACGCCGGCGCCATGCCGTGCGCCTTCGGGACGGCCGGCGAGCAGGCGGTCGCCGAGGCGGCGCGTCGGGCGGCGCCCACCGACGGGAGGGACCTCGTCTCCGAGGTGACCCTCGACGGGCCGGTCACCCGGGGCGACGGCCCGTGGCGCGTCGTTGCCTACGACTTCGGGATCAAGGAGACGATGGTCAGGCGCCTGGCCGCCCTGGCCACCGTGACGGTGGTCCCCGCCTCCACGCCGGCCGAGCACGTCCTCGACCTCGAACCCCACGGCGTCTTCCTCTCCAACGGCCCGGGGGACCCCGCCGCCCTCCCCGGCCCGACGGCGGAGGTGGCGGCACTGCTCGCCGTCGGGCGAGTGCCGGTGTTCGGGATCTGCCTGGGGCACCAGCTCCTCGCCACCGCGCTCGGGGGGACGACCTTCAAGCTGCCCTTCGGGCACCACGGGGGCAACCACCCGGTGAAGGACCTGCGGACCGGCCGGGTCGAGATCACGTCGCAGAACCACAACTACGCGGTCGTGGCGGAGTCGGTGCCCACGGCCGAGGTCACCCACGTCAACCTGAACGACGGGGTGGTCGAGGGCCTGGCGTGCCGTGACGTCCCGGCGTTCTCGGTGCAGTACCACCCCGAGGCGGCCCCGGGGCCCCACGACG
Source organism: uncultured Acidimicrobiaceae bacterium (assembly GCA_964610905.1). Taxonomy (GTDB): domain Bacteria; phylum Actinomycetota; class Acidimicrobiia; order Acidimicrobiales; family RAAP-2; genus JAJZJT01. The sequence continues at coordinate 42,446 of CAZSYT010000003.1, read as the reverse complement.
CCCGCTACCTCTTCGACGAGTTCGTCCGGGCCATGGAGCGCTCGGCCGCAGGGAGACCCTGATGCCACGGCGCACCGACATCGAGTCCATCCTCGTCATCGGCTCGGGGCCCATCGTGATCGGGCAAGCCTGCGAGTTCGACTACTCGGGCACCCAGGCGTGCCGGGTGCTCGCTGCCGAGGGGTTCCGGGTGGTCCTGGCCAACTCGAACCCCGCCACGATCATGACCGACCCGGCGACGGCCGACCGGACCTACGTCGAGCCGCTCGACGCCGACGTCCTCGCGGCGATCATCGACCGCGAGCGTCCCGACGCGCTCCTGCCGACGCTCGGCGGCCAGACCGCCCTCAACCTCACCATGTCGCTCGTCGAGCGCGGGGTGCTCGAGGCGTTCGGGGTCGAGGTCATCGGGGCCAACGCCGAGGCCATCGCCACCGCCGAGGACCGCGAGCGGTTCAAGGCCGCCATGGAGGAGATCGGGCTCGCCGTCCCTCGGTCGGGGTTCGCCCACTCCCTCGACGAGGCGATGGCCATCGGGGCCGAGATCGGCTTCCCCATCATGGTCCGGCCGAGCTACATCCTCGGCGGCGCCGGCACGGGGATCGCCTCCGACGCTGCCTCGCTCGCCCGGCTCGCCGCAGAGGGCCTCGCCGCCTCGCCGATCGGCGAGGTCCTCGTCGAGCGGTCGATCGCCGGACAGAAGGAGTTCGAGCTCGAGGTCATGCGGGACCGGGCGGACAACTGCGTGGTCGTCTGCTCCATAGAGAACGTCGACCCGATGGGCGTCCACACCGGCGACTCGATCACGGTCGCCCCCGCCCAGACGCTCACCGACGTCGAGTACCAGGAGATGCGCGACGCCGCCTTCGCCTGTATCCGACGGGTCGGGGTCGAGACGGGCGGGTCGAACGTGCAGTTCGCCGTCGACCCCGCCACGGGGGAGCAGCTCGTGATCGAGATGAACCCCCGGGTGTCGCGCTCCTCGGCGCTCGCCTCCAAGGCAACGGGCTTCCCCATCGCCAAGATCGCCGCCCGGCTCGCCGTCGGCTACCGGCTCGACGAGGTGACCAACGACATCACCGGTGCCACGCCGGCGTCCTTCGAGCCGACGATCGACTACGTCGTCACCAAGGTGCCGCGCTGGGCGTTCGAGAAGCTCCCCGGCGCCCCGGGCGTGCTGGGCACCCGCATGCAGTCGGTGGGGGAGGTGATGGCCATCGGCCGCACCTTCCCCGAGTCCCTCCAGAAGGCGCTCCGCTCGCTCGAGCAGGGCCGAGCCGGCCTCAACGCCGATCCCGCCGAGGTCGTCCTCGACGCCGTGCCGGTGGGCGAGCTCCTCGAGCAGGTGCGGGTGGCCACCCCCGAGCGCATCTTCGCCGTCGAGTCCCTCCTGCGCCGGGGCGTGCCGGTCGAGCAGGTGGCCGCGGCCACCGGCATCGACCCGTGGTTCGTCGGCCAGGTCGCCGCGGTGAGCGACGAGCGCATGGCCCTCGGCCTGCAGGTGGCCCTGGGGGTGGGGCCGGACGACCTCGACCGCCGGGCCTGGCGCCGGCTCAAGCGCCTGGGGTTCTCGGACGACCAGCTCGCCCACTGCTTCGGCGCCGGGGTGACGACCGCCGACGTGCGCCGGGCGCGCCGGGCCGCCGGCGTCGAGGCCACGTTCAAGACGGTGGACACCTGTGCAGCCGAGTTCGAGGCGCACACGCCCTACCACTACGCGACGACCGAGGACGAGGACGAGGTGCGCCCGTCCAGCCGGCCCCGGGTGGTGATCCTCGGGTCCGGGCCGAACCGGATCGGGCAGGGCATCGAGTTCGACTACTGCTGCGTCCACGCCTCGCTGGCCCTGCGGGCGGCCGGGTACGAGACGGTGATGGTCAACTGCAACCCGGAGACCGTCTCGACCGACTACGACACCTCGGACCGGCTCTACTTCGAGCCGTTGACGGGCGAGGACCTGGCCAACGTGCTCGACGCCGAGGCACGCGCCTCGAGCGGGGGCGGCCGGCTGGTGGGCGTGATCGTCAGCCTGGGCGGCCAGACACCCCTCAAGCTGGCCGGGGGCATCCCCGAGGAGCTCGTGCTCGGCACGTCACCGCGCTCGATCGACGTGGCCGAGGACCGCGAGCAGTGGAACGACCTGTGCCGGCGCCTCGGCATCCCCCAGCCCCCCGGCGGCACGGCGACCACGCCCGAAGGGGCACGCTCGGTCGCCGCCGAGGTCGGCTACCCGGTGCTCGTCCGCCCCTCCTACGTGCTCGGGGGACGGGCGATGGAGATCGTCTACGACGACGAGCGCCTGGTGGCGGCCGTGGAGGCCATGACGGCGGCCGGCGGTGCGCTCGGCCGCGAGGGCGGGGTGACGGCCGAACGGCCGGTGCTCGTCGACCGGTTCCTCGAGGACGCCGTGGAGGTGGACGTCGACGCCGTCCGTGACGTCACCGGTGCCGTGCTCGTCTGCGGGGTGATGGAGCACGTCGAGGAGGCCGGGGTCCACTCGGGCGACTCGGCGTGCGCCCTGCCGCCCCAGACCCTCTCCGACGACGTGGTCGCCGCCATCGAGGGCCACGTCCGGGCGATCGCCGAGGCGTTGCAGGTGCGGGGGCTCTTGAACGTCCAGTTCGCCGTGAAGGACGACCGCGTCTACGTCCTCGAGGCCAACCCCCGGGCCAGCCGGACGGTGCCGTTCGTGGCCAAGGCCACCGGCGTGCCCGTGGCCATGGTGGCGGCCCGGGTCATGGTCGGCGCCACCCTCGACGAGCTTCGGGCCGAGGGGCTGCTCCAGCCGCCGGTCACCGGTCACGTGGCCGTCAAGGAGGCGGTGCTGCCCTTCAACCGGTTCCCCGGGGTCGACACCCTGCTCGGCCCCGAGATGCGCTCGACCGGCGAGGTGATGGGCATCGACCGGACCTTCGGGCTGGCCTTCGCCAAGAGCCAGCTGGCGGCGGGCAGCGGGCTTCCCGACGACGGCACCGTGTTCCTGTCGCTCGCCGATCGCGACAAGTCGGCGGGCCTGGGGGTGGCACGACGCTTCGCCGAGCTCGGGTTCTCCCTGGCGGCGACGGCGGGCACGGCGGCGATGCTCGAGGGCGCGGGGCTGGCCGTCGAGACGGTTGTCGCGAAGGTGGGGGACCCCTCGGGAGCCGACGCCGTCGAGCTCATCGCCTCGGGCAAGGTGCAGCTGGTGGTCAACACGCCACGGGGTCGGGGGCCTCGGGCCGACGGTCTGCACATCCGGGCCGCCGCCCTCGCGAACCAGGTCCCGTGCCTCACGACGCTTCCCGCGGCCCGGGCCGCGGCGGCCGGCATCGCGGACGGGCGGGAGCACCCACTCGCCGTGCGCTCGTTGCAGGAGCACCATGCCCGCTGAGGTCCGGTGAGCGGGGTCGCTACCCGGTGGCGGCGGGCGTGGCGCGCCGTGACGGTGGGAGACGTCGACCTGTCGGTGTCGGTCGGCTCGCTCGCCCTGCCCAACCCCGTGGTCGCTGCCTCGGGCACGGCCGGCCACGCCGACGAGCTCGACGCCTACGTGCCGCTCGGACGGCTGGGTGCCCTCGTGGTGAAGTCGCTGGCCGCCGAGCCGTGGGCCGGCAACCCGGCGCCGAGGGTGCGCGAGACCCCCGGAGGGATGCTCAACAGCGTGGGGCTGCAGGGGCCGGGCATCGACGCCTGGCTGCGTGACGACCTCGGACGACTGCTGGCCAGCGGGGCGCGGGTGGTCGTCAGCGTGTGGGGGCGCAGCGTCGGCGAGTTCGAGACCGTCGCACGCCGGCTGACGGACGGGTTGGCCGGCGTCCGGGGACCGGGGACGGTGGTCGCCGTCGAGGTCAACGTCAGCTGTCCGAACGTCGAGGACCGCCGGCGCATGTTCGCCCACTCGCCGTCGGCGACCGCCGAGGCCGTCGCCGCGGTGGGGACCGGCTGCCCGGCGTTGCCGCGGTGGGCGAAGCTCAGCCCCAACGTGGCCGACCTCGTCGAGGTCGCCGCCGCCGCCTACGGCGCCGGCGCCGAAGCCGTCACCCTCGTCAACACCGTCCTCGGCCTGTCGGTCGACGTCGGTCGGCGCCGGGTCGCCCTCGGGTCCGGCGCGGCGGGAGGGGGCCTGTCGGGGCCCGCCGTGCTCCCGGTCGCCGTCCGGTCCGTCTTCGACGTACGCGCCGCCTTCCCCCGCGCCGGCATCGTCGGCGTGGGGGGAGTCACCGACGTCGTCGGTGCGCTCGAGCTCCTGATGGCCGGCGCCGACGCCGTCGGGGTGGGCACGGCGACCCTGCGCGACCCGCGGGCCACGGGACGGCTCGTCAGCGCCCTCGAGCGCTGGTGCCGTGCCGAAGGCGTGCGCTCGCTCGCCGAGGTGCAAGGGGTGGCCCATGGCTGACCAGGGGCATCGTGCGGCTCCGCCGGCGCCGGTCGGGGGTGCGACGGTCGGGTTCGCCGCCCGCGTGGCGGGCCTCGTGGCGGCGGCCGGACCGCTGTGCGTCGGGATCGACCCGTCGCCGTCGCTGCTCGCGCAGTGGGGGCTCGCCGACGACGGGCCCGGGCTCGAGTCGTTCGGGCTCCGGGTCGTCGAGGCCGTCGCCGGCGCCGTCGCCGTCGTCAAGCCGCAAGTGGCCTTCTTCGAGCGCCACGGTTCGGCCGGGTACCGCGCGCTCGAGGCAGTGGTCGCGGCAGCCCGCCAGGCCGGCATGGTCGTGGTGGCCGACGCCAAGCGCGGCGACATCGGCTCGACCGCCGAGGCCTACGCGTCGGCGTGGCTCGACGCGGCGAGCCCGCTCGCCGTCGACGCGGTGACCGCGGTGGCCTACCTGGGCATGGGGTCGCTCGAGCCCCTCTTCGCCCGGGCCAGCGCCACGGGGAGAGGGGTCATCGTCGTGGCCCGGAGCTCGAACCCCGAAGGCGCCGAGGTGCAGTCGGCGACGGTGCCGGGCGGGGTGCCGGTCGGCGACGCCGTGCTGGCCGCCGTGGCCGAGGCCAACGCGAGCGGCCGCTACCTGCCGGGCACGCTGGGCGCCGTGGTCGGGGCCACGCTCGAGCCCTCGGGCTTCGACCTCGCCACCGTGGGCGGCGTCCTGCTGCTGCCGGGGATCGGAGCGCAAGGGGCGACGGCCGCATCGGTCGCCCGTCTCGTCGCCGGCTGTCCGACCGGCACCGTCCTCCCGAGCGTCTCGCGCGCCATCCTGGCGGCGGGGCCGGACGCCCGGCGGCTGCGGGCTGCCGCCGCGGCCGAGCAGCAGCTGCTCGTCGCCGCCCTCGCCGACGGCTGAGCCGCCCCCGCAGGCTGGTGGGGCGGCAACCGGGCGTGTGGGACCGCCTGGGGCACGTTCCCGCCGGGGCCGACGGGTGCGGTCCGGTCAGACGTTGCCGAACAGCGGGCCCACCGAGGCGCACGACGGCACGAACGACGGGTCGTCCGGACCGAGGGCGTTCGCGACGTCCTGGAGGGCGTTCGAGTCGTACGGGATCGAGAGGTGGTCGCTGTGGTCCTGCGGGCACTGGTCCTGGAGGAGGACGTCCTGCACGTTCGGCCCCGACAGGAAGGCGTTGGTGTACGGCGTCACGACCTCGTCGTAGCGGGTCTCGATGACCACGTAGTGGACGTCGGGCTCGGTGCCCCCGCCGGCGTTCAGGGCATCGAGGAACGACGAGCCCTGCAGCTGCTGCACGCACGCCTCGCACCACGGCGAGAGCAGGGACGTGAAGACGCCGGCGGCACCGAACGAGTCGACGAGCTGCTGGATGCCGTCGAGCGTCGTCCCGTGGTTGGAGGGGGCGAGGGCCACGAGCTCGTGCACGAACGGGGCGCCGCCCAGGTCGTCGATGTAGTAGCGGGGCATCATGCCGCCCTGGGACCAGCCGACGATGTCGACCTTCTGCGCTCCGGTCCTCGCGAGCACGCGACGCACGAACGAGCCGAGCTGGGCGGCGGAGCCGGCGATGTTGCCCATGGCGTCGAACATCGACGGGGCGATGGTCTGGCCGTAGTTGAAGGCGTAGACGCAGTAGCCCTGTCCGGCGAGGTAGGGCGACAGCGCCCCGAAGCTGTTGTACATGTTGCCGAAGGTGCCCTCGGAGAGCACGACCGGGTACGGGTGCCTGGCCGAGGGGACGCACCCGGTGTTGGCGCCGGCGGGCGACGCATACCAGTTCCAGAACAGCGTCGAGCCGAGGAACGTCGAGGCCTCCCCGGGCAGCGACGGCGCCGCCGATGCCGGCGCCGCCGGTGCCACGACCGCCAGGACGCACGCCAGTGCGACCCCCACGGGTACGACGACGCCGAGCAGGCGCCTCACGACGGTCCGCATGTCTCCCCCCCGAACAGGAGCTCCCGCCTCCGCCCTCCGGCGGCCGTGGCGCCCTTTTAACGCGCGGCCGGCCCGGGTGTCAAGGACCTGGGCAGCGCTGCGCGGGCGTCGTCGGACGCGATGGCGAAGGTCCTGCTTCGAGGTGAAAGAGGCGCTATCGTCGCGCCCATGTCGCAGCCTCCTGCACTCACGCCCGAGCAACGTCAAGCCGCCCTGGCGAAGGCGGCGCTGGTCCGCCGGGAGCGGGCCGAGGTCAAGGAGAAGCTCAAACTGGGCTCGATGACCTTGGCCGAGCTGCTGGCCGCCGCCGACGAGAACGACGCGGTGGGCAAGATGAAGGTGCTCTCGGTGCTCGAGTCGCTGCCCGGGCTGGGCAAGGTGAAGGCTCGCCGGATGATGGAGACGGTGGGCATCAGCGAGAGCCGGCGGTTGCAGGGGCTCGGGAGCAACCAGCGCGAGGCGCTCCTGCGCGAGACCGCGCGCTGAGCGCCCCGCCGTCCCCCGGGGACGGTGGCACGGGGCGAGTGCCGCTGGTCGTCGTGCTCTTCGGCCCGGGTGGGGCCGGCAAGGGCACCGTCGCGGCCGGACTGGTCGACGCCGACCCCCGGCTGTGGCTGAGCCGGTCGTGGACGACGCGGCAGCGGCGCCCCGAGGAGCCCGCCGACGCCTACGTCTTCGTCACCCGGGAGGCGTTCGAGGCGCACGCCCGAGCCGGCGGGTTCATCGAGTGGGCCGAGTTCCTGGGCAACCTCTACGGCACGCCCGTCCCGCGTCCTCCCGCAGGCTGCGACGTCCTGCTCGAGATCGACGTGCAGGGCGCCGCCCAGGTGCGCCGACAGCGGCCGGACGCCCTCCTCGTGCTCCTCGCCCCGCCCTCGCCCGAGGTGCAGGCGGTACGTCTGCGCGGTCGGGGGGACCCCGAGGAGCACGTGGCCCGACGCCTGGCGGCAGGGGCCGAGGAGCTGGCCGTCGGGCGGTCGCTGGCGGATGTCGTGGTCGTGAACGACGAGCTCGACCGGGCGGTCGCCGAGATAGCCGCTATAGTGGAGGGCCGGCGTCGGCAGGGCTCCCCGGTGGGGACGGCCCCGCCGGGGACCGGACCGTCGACGGAGGGGACCGCTCCTTCGACGGGACAGTGACGGGTCCCGTCGCCCCGCCGGGCTTTGCTGGAGCGGCGCGAGACGCCGGCGAGGGGCGGGTCACGGGGGCACGACCGACGGGCCGGCCCCAAGGACCGGGACCGCGACCGGACCGCACCGGCAGCGACGGCCGCACCGAGAAGACCCGACCGAGAGGACCACGATGGCCGAGCACGAGAGCACGCTGATGGACCCGCCCATCGAGGACCTGCTCGACAAGGTGGACTCCAAGTTCACGCTCGTCGCCCTGGCCTCTCGGCGTGCACGCCAGGTCAACAGCTACTACAACTCCCTCGGGGAGGGGCTCGGCGTCGTGGTGCCACCGCAGGTGGCCTCGGTGTCGGGCAAGCCGCTGTCCATCGCCCTCGAGGAGGTCGCCGCCGGCAAGGCGACCTTCGTCCGACCGGACCCGTCGGAGCTGGCGGCTGCCGAGGAGGCCGCCCTCGCCGGGGCCGGCACCGGCGACGAGCCGTCCGCCGGCCCCGACGCGGGCGCATAGGCGCGACCGTAGGGAGCGCCATGGGGGAGGGGCAGGGCGAGCGGCCGCCCTTCGTGGTCCTCGGCGTGTGCGCCGGGATCGCCGCCTACAAGGCCGTCGAGGTCTGCCGGCGCCTGGTCGACGCGGGGATGCACGTCGCCCCGGTGCTGACCGAGCACGCCCAGCGCTTCGTGGGTCGGACGACCTTCGACGCCCTCGCTTCCGAGCCCGCCCAGGTGTCGGTGTGGGAGGGACCGGCGCCCATCGCCCACACGCGCCTCGGGCAGCTCGCCGACGTCGTCGTGGTGGCCCCGGCCACCGCCGACCTGCTGGGGCGCGCGGCGGCCGGGCTGGCCGACGACCTCCTCACGACGACCCTGGTGGCCACCCGCGCCCCGGTGGTGCTGTGCCCCGCCATGCACACCGAGATGTGGGAGCACCCGGCGGTGCAGGAGAACCTGGCCGTCCTGAGACGCCGAGGCGCCGAGGTCGTCCCGCCGGAGGCCGGCCGCCTGGCCGGTGGCGACGTCGGCACGGGCCGACTGGCCGACCCGGAGCGCATCGTCGCCGCCGTGGTCGACGCCGTGGCCCGCCGTCAGGGCGCGGGACGCCCCGCCGACCTGGCCGGGCGACGCGTCCTCGTGACCGCCGGGGGCACCCGCGAGCCCATCGACCCGGTGCGGGTCATCACCAACCGCTCGTCGGGCAAGCAGGGGCACGCGATCGCCGAGGCCGCGCGGCGCCGGGGGGCCGAGGTCGTGCTGGTGACGACGACGTCGCTCGCGACCTCGCCCGGGATCGAGGTCGTGCGGGTCGAGACGGCTGCCGACATGGAGCGGGCGGTCGGCGACCGCGATACCGCAGACGTCGTGGTGATGGCGGCGGCGGTGGCGGACTTCCGTCCCGTCTCCGCCGCCGGCTCCAAGTTGCACAAGGTCGACGGGCCCCCGTCGCTCGTCCTCGAGCCGACCCCCGACATCCTGCGCGGCCTGGCCGCCCGTCGGCGTCCGGGCCAGGTCCTCGTGGGCTTCGCCGCCGAGACCGACGACGTGGAGGCCCGGGCACGGGGCAAGCTCGCCGCCAAGGGCGTGGACCTGCTCGTCGCGAACGACGTCTCCGCACCGGGGGTCGGGTTCGACCACGACACCAACGCGGTGAGCATCCTGGGGGCCGACGGGACGCGTACCGACGTGCCCCTGACGACCAAGGACGCCGTCGCCGATGCCGTGTTGGATAGGGTGGTCGCCCTGACGGCGGACCGATGACGGCGGACGACCACGCGGCACGACCAGCGGCTGCCGGGGGCTCCTGGCTCCCCGGCGCCGGCACCGGACGGGCCGGGCTGCGGGCACGCACCCGACGGACACCTCACGACCGACTGCATCGGCGCACATGACAGAACGGAGCATCCTGTGACCACTCGCTGGACCTTCACCTCGGAGTCGGTGACCGAGGGCCATCCCGACAAGATGGCCGACCAGATCTCCGACTCCGTCCTCGACGCCCTGCTCACCGAGGACCCGAACAGCCGCGTCGCGTGCGAGACGTTGCTGACGACCGGTCTGGTGCTGGTGGCCGGCGAGATCACCACGTCGACCTACGTCGACATCCCCACGCTCGTCCGCCAGGTGGTCCTCGACATCGGCTACGACGACGACGCCTACGGCATCAACGGCAAGACGTGCGGCGTCATGGTGGCGCTCGACGAGCAGTCCCCCGACATCGGCCAGGGAGTCGACCGGGCGCTCGAGGTCCGGGCGGGGACGGGCGGCGAGGACGAGCTGAACGCCCAGGGTGCAGGTGACCAGGGGATGATGTTCGGCTACGCCTGCGACGAGACGCCCGACCTCATGCCCCTGCCCATCTGGCTGGCGCACCGTCTCGCCCAACGTCTCGCGCAGGTCCGCAGGGTCGGCGTCCTGCCCTACCTCCGGCCGGATGGCAAGACCCAGGTCAGCGTCACCTACGAGGACGGACGACCGGTGTCGATCGACACGGTGCTGATCTCGACGCAGCACGACCCCGGCATCGACATCGAGACCCTCCTGCTCCCGGACTTGCGCGACAACGTCGTCAACCCGCTCCTGCCCACCGACCTCGACACCGACGGTCTGCGGCTCCTCGCCAACCCCACGGGTGTCTTCGAGCTCGGCGGCCCCCACGCCGACACCGGCCTGACCGGTCGCAAGATCATCGTCGACACCTACGGCGGCATGGCGCGCCACGGCGGCGGGGCCTTCTCGGGCAAGGACCCCTCCAAGGTCGACCGCTCGGCCGCGTACGCTGCTCGATGGGTGGCCAAGCACGTGGTGGCCGCCGGGGCGGCCAGGCGGTGCGAGATCCAGGTCGCGTACGCCATCGGCGTGGCGCGTCCGGTGTCGCTCCTCGTCGAGACGTTCGGCACCGAGCAGGTCGACCCGGCGGCCATCTCGGCCGCCGTCCAGGAGATCTTCGACCTCCGGCCCGCCGCCATCGTGCGCGACCTCGACCTGAAGCGCCCGATCTACCGCAAGACGGCGGCGTACGGGCACTTCGGCCGCACCGACAAGGAGTTCAGCTGGGAGGACACGCCCCGGGTGGACGACCTGAAGCAGGCACTCGGCCTCTGAGCGCACCGCCCGACCGCCCGGGCCCGGGGGCCCGGCACGGCCGGTCGACCGAGCGGCCGACCGGCCGGGTCGCCCGCGTCGTCGTCGACGTGGCCGCGCTGGCCCGACCGTTCGACTACGCCGTCCCCTCGGAGCTCGCTGGCGTGCTCGGCGTGGGAACGCCGGTGCGGGTCGAGCTCCACGGCCGACGCGTCCGGGGCTGGGTGGTGGCCGACGACGTGGAGCTCCCCGAGGGAGTCGAGCCGAAGCCCGTGCTGGCGGCGCATGGGCTCGGCCCACCTCCGCCCGTCGTGGCGCTGGCCGCATGGGCGGCGTGGCGGTGGGCCGGACCCGTGGCCGGCTTGCTGTCGACGGCGTCGGCCCCGCGGGTGGTGGGGGAGCCCGAGGTGGCCACCCGCCGGGGACGCCGTGCGGGGCCCGGGGCCGTTCCCTCGCCGGGCGGTGGCGCCGTCGACCTCGTCGACGAGGCGCTCGCCGCGTCGCCCGGTATGCGGGTCGTCGTCCGGCTGGCGCCGACCCTCGACGCCGCGCGGGTGGTCCTCGAGGTCGTCCACCGGTTGGGTGCCGCCGGCGTGCTCGTGCTCGCGCCGTCGCGCCGCCAGGCAGAAGGGGTCCACCGACGCCTGCGGGCCGCGGGTGCCCCGGCCGCGCTGCTGCCGGACGAGTGGGCGGCGGCCCGCGGCGGCGACGTCGTCGCGGTGGGCGCGCGCGCCGCAGCGTGGGCCCCCCTCCCCGATCTCCGGGCCGCCGTGGTCCTCGATGCCCACGACGAGGCGTACCGCGAGGAGCGGGCGCCGACCTGGTCGGCGGTCGACGTCGTCGTGGAACGAGGTCGACGTGCCGGTGCCCCGGTCGTGCTCGTGACGCCGTGCCCGACGGCGACGCTGGCCGACGGGGCTCGCGTGGTGACCACGCCGCGGGCGGTCGAGCGCAGGGGGTGGCCGGAGGTCCTCGTGGTCGACCGGACAGGCGACGACCCTCGAACGGGGCTCTTCTCGGACCGCCTGGTCGCGGAGGCCCGCGCCGCCCTCGCCACCCCCGGGGGCCGGGTGGTCTGCGTGCTGGACCGCCGGGGCCGGGCCCGCCTGCTCGCCTGCGCCACCTGCGGGGCCGTGGTCGCGTGCACGCGGTGCGGCGGTGCCATGGAGCTCGCCGCGTCGCCCGAGGTCCTGGCGTGCCGACGGTGCGGCGACGAGCGACCGGCGGTGTGCGGCAGCTGCGACTCGGCCCGCCTCAAGCTGCTCCGCCCCGGGGTGGCCCGTGCCGCCGAGGACCTCGGACGGCTCCTCGGCGAGCCGGTGCACGAGGAGTCCGGGCCGAGAGCACGCCGGCCGGGCCGCCGGAGCGGCGCCGGCGACGGTCCCCCGCCCCCGGGGTCGCCCGAACCACCGGCACGGCTGGTGGTGGGCACGGAGGCAGCGCTGCATCGTGCCGGGGCGGCGAGCCTCGTGGCGTTCCTCGACTTTGACCAGCACCTGCTCGCACGCCGGTTCACCGCGGCCGAGGACGCGCTCGCCCTCCTCGTCCGGGCAGGCCGGCTGGTCGGCGGGCGCGGCGGCCCGGGGCGCGTGCTCGTCCAGACCCGCACCGGCGGCCACGAGGTCCTCGAGGCCGCCCGCCTGGGCGACCCGGGCCCGCTCGCGGCCCGCCAGCGGGCCCTGCGGGAGGAGCTCTCCCTGCCGCCGTTCTCCACCCTCGCCACCGTCGACGGCCCGGGAGCGTCGGCACTGGCGGCCGTCCTGGCGGAGACGCCGGGCGTCGCCGTCGCCACCGTGGGGGAGGACCGCTTCGCCGTGCGGTCCGGCGACCACGCCACCCTGTGCGACGCCCTGGCCGCGGCAGGCCGACCAGGCGGGCGCGTCCGCGTCGCCGTCGATGCCACCGACCTGTGAGCTGAGCGCTCCGAGGACCGGGCACCGCCTCGACCGGTCGTGCGCCGGCCGAGGCCGGGCTCAGGTGCCGAGGACGAGCCCGACCGGCGGGCTCCCCGGGTCGGCGGGGACGGTCAGCTCGAAGTCGGCGCCGCCGCCCAAGGCGTCGCGGTAGCGCACGTCGCCGCCGTGGGCCCGGGCGAGCCCCCGCGCGAGGTAGAGCCCGAGGCCGGTGCCCGGTCGCGTCGAGCCGAGGCGCGAGAACTTGCGGAAGAGCTCGCCGACCTGGTCGCGGGGGACCCCAGGACCCCGGTCCCGCACGTTGACCGTCACGCACGGGCCGTCCCGGGTCACGAGCACCTCGACGGGCGTCGCGTCGGGGGCGAACTTGGCGGCGTTGACCAACAGGTTGGTGACGATCTGCCGCAGCCGGCCGGCGTCGCCGACCACCGCTGCCTCGCCGGGGGACACCACCCGGAGCGGATGGTCGCCGAGCGCGTGGCGCAGGTCGTCGCAGACCTGGCGCACGAGGCCCGACAGGTCGACCGGGTCGCGGGCGATCCGCAGCGTCCCGGTGTCGATCGCCCGGGCGTCCACCAGGGACTCGACCATGTCGGTCATCTCGTCGGCCTGGCGCACGATGGCCTCGACGGCCGAGCGCCGGGCGTCGCTGCCGCCGTCGAGGTCGGCGGCCAGCAGCTGGGCGAAGCCGCGGATGACGTGGATCGGCGTCCGCAGCTCGTGGGAGAGGACGATGAGGGCATCGTGCAGCTCGGTGGCGGTGTCCGTCCCGTGCCCGCCGACCCCGGCGGAGGGGTCGTCGCGCCGCTCGGCCGGGTCGTCTCCCCGGTGGCCGGCCCGGTGGCCGGCCCCGTGCCCGCCGGCGTGCCCGCCGGCGTGCCCGCCGGCGTCGCCGGCGAGGGCGAGGCGGTAGGCGCCACGGGCGCTCGTGTCGAGGATCTCCTCGAGGAGGTCGCCGGGGACGGGGCGGCTCCAGAGGAACCCCTGGGTGAGGCGGCACCCCATGGCGATCAGGCGACGGCACTGCTCCTCGGTCTCGACGCCCTCGGCGACCACCGCGAAGCCCAGATGCGTTCCGAGGTGCACCATGGCGTCGACGACCAGGGCGTCCTCGGGGCTCGTCGTCAGGCCGGCGACGAAGGTCTGGTCGATCTTCAAGACGTCGATGGCGAGCGTGCGGATCTGGGAGAGCGAGGAGTAGCCGGTCCCGAAGTCGTCGAGGGCGACCCGGACGCCCAGGGAGCGCACCGCCCGCAGCGTCTCGGCGGCGCGCTCGGCGTCGGCGAGGAGGGCGCTCTCGGTGATCTCGAGGCAGAGCTGCGAAGGAGCCGCGGCGAGGCGGGCGAGCCCCTCGACGAGGGTGTCGAGCATCGTGGGGTCGTCGAGCTGGCGGGCCGAGACGTTGACCGACATCTCGAGACCGAGGTCGGGGTGCGCCCGGTGGAGCTCGTCGAGCCGGCGCACCGCCGTGCGGAGCACCCACGCGCCGAGCGGACGGATGAGCCCCGTGTCCTCGGCCGCGCCGATGAACCGGTCGGGCCCGAGGAGCCCGTCCTCGGGGTGCATCCATCTGACCAGCGCCTCAAAGCCGCGGACGAGGCCGGTGCCGACCTCGACGATGGGCTGGTAGTGGAGGCGCAGCTGCTCCTCGTCGATGGCGAGCCGCAACGCCGCCTCGAGGTGCGACCGCGACAGGACGCGCCCCTTCAGGGGGTGGTCGAAGACCGTCGAGCGATGGCCGCCCGACCGCCGCGCCTCGCGCAGGGCCGTCTCGGCGTGGGAGAGGAGGTCCGACCCGTGCGCGGAGGTCCCGAGGACGATGCCGGTCGAGGCCGTGGGGTGGAGGTCGAGGTCGAACTCGTCGACGGCCGTCGCGGCCACCGAGGCCAGGCGCTCGGCGACGAAGTGGGCCGCCGGCAGGTCGTCGACACCGTCGGTGACCAGGGCGAAGGTGTCGCCGCCGACCCGGGCGAGCAGGTGGAGCCCGTCTTCGGGGATCTCGGCGGCGAGCCGTTCGCCGACCCGGCGCAGGACGGCGTCGCCGGTCGTCTGCCCGTACCCTTCGTTGACGCGGCCGAAGTGGTCGAGCCCGACGGCGACCACGGCGACCGCCGAGAGGCGTGGGCGGGCGGCCAGGAGGTCGAGCGCGCTGCAGAGCGTCCTGCGGTCGGCGAGCCCGGTGAGCTCGTCGTGCTGCGGGTGCTCGGCGGCGAGGTGGGGTGACGCCGGTTCGCCGGCGGCCAGCGTGCGGTGCGCACGCGCCGATGCCTCGGCACGGCCGCGACCGACGGAGGAGCGCTTGAGGGCTCGCCGCACGGTGGCTACCGACCGCAGGTCGGCACCGGCCGAGACGACCGGCAGGGTCACCACCGGTACCGAGGCCTCGACGGCCTGGAGCATCGGGGCACCGCGGCCGATCCGGTTGTCGAGGAGGCGGGGGGAGAGGACCGTCGCCGCCGGGAGCTCCTGGCCGTAGGCGACGATGGCGTCGGCGAGCGACGGCACCACCAGCTCGCGTACGGGGCGCGACTGCTCGCGCCGGTCGTGCGCAGCGGTCCGGACGACCGAACGGGCCCGGGCGATCTCGGACTCCTCGAGGGCGACGATGAGCACGAGCGGTGCGTCGAGCCCGGGGGCGGGTGCCAGCTTCGGTCCCGGGTCGGCGGGCGCGATCGTGCCGTGGTGGGCGGCCCTTCCCAGTGGAGGCGCTCCGTGGTCGCGCCAGCCCGGGCGGTCACTGCCGGGATCGTGCTCGATCGGCTCTCGGTCCATCTCCTCCAACGGCGCTCGCCGCCCGGCCTGCCACTGGGCTGCTCCACCGCTCCGACTCCATCATCGGCACGGACGCCGTCCGGCCGTAGACCCACACGGGCCGTTCGTCATGGCCAATCTGTGTCATCTCCCCGTCCCCGTGGCACGTCTGTGCCAGGCTGATGAGGAAGCTGTGCCTTGGCAGGAGGGCGCGGGCGTCCGACGATGTCCACGAGCCGGGTGCCCGTCGGTGCGCCCGGGGCCCCGTGGCGCGACCCCCGCGGGTACCTGCGGGGGTCGTCCCGCAGGTACCCGCTGAGGGCCCGCAGCGGTCGGGTCCGGCCGCGAGCAGGGAGGACGAGGACTCGATGGTCGACGAGGGCCGGAGGAACGGGGACGCGCGGGGAGGGAGCGCCATCCTCGACAGCGAGCGGCGCATCGTCGCGGTCAGCCGGGGGCTGGCCGGGCTCCTCGGCCTCGAGCCCGCGGAGATGGTCGGCCGCACGACCCTCGAGTGGGTGGTCGGCGATCCCGACGAGGTGACGCCGGACGAGGAGCACCCGAGCACCGGGCCGTGGGCCGAGGTCAACCTCCGCCGTCTGCGCCTGCGGCGCGAGGACGGGTCGCAGGTGTGGGCCCGGGTCACCCGCGCCCGCCTCGGCGACGGCGGCGGTGCCGTCCTCATCGTCGACGACGTCTCCGAGCAGGTCGAGGCGGAGGCGGTCCTCGCCAGGCAGTCGGACCGAGCGGCCTTCCTCTCGGAGCTGTCCGTGTCGCTGTCGGAGGCCGTCCCGGACGTGCGGGCCGTCCTCGGCACCCTGACCCGGTCGCTCGGCCGGTACTACGGTGCCGCCTCGGTCGCCCGCCTCGTCGGAGCGGACGGCGTCTTCCGGGTCGCGGCCTCGTTCGGCGCCGACACCGGGCGGGCCGCCCGGCTGGTGGAGCAGGCGGCCGACGTGACCGACGTGGTGCCGTGCGTGGCCGACGCGCTGCGGTCAGGGAGCGCCCTCGTGGTCAACGGCGCGGAGCTCGGTCGGGTCATGGCCAACGAGCGCCTGGCCTCGGTGGTCGCCGAGCTCGGCGCGACCGGCGCGCTCGCCCTCCCGCTCATGTCGTCGGACGGGCCGGTGGGGCTGGTGACCGCCGTGCGCTTCGCCGGGAGCGACGGTCGCGACGACGCGTTCACCGACGACGACGCGGCGTTCGGTGAGCAGGTGGCCCGGCTGGCGTCCCTCTCGCTCGACAACGCGCGGCTGGTCGCCACCCTCCAGGCCCGCACGGCAGCGGCCGAGGAGACGACCGAGGAGCTCCGTCGCGCCGTCCGGCTGCTGGGCTCGAGCATCGCGCAACGACGGGCCCTCGTCCGCCGGCTGGCGCGCGCCCAAGAGGACGAGCGGAGCCGCATCGCCGTCGAGATCCACGACGACTCGATCCAGGTGCTGACCGGCCTCGGCCTCCAGCTCCAGCTGCTCCGGCGCACCGTCGACAGCCCGGCGGCGACCGGCATCCTCGACGACCTCGAACGCACGGTGGCCGAGGCGACGGACCGCCTTCGGCACGTGCTCTTCGACCTCCGCCCTCCGGCGCTCGAGCTGAAGGGGCTGGCCCTGTCGGTCGAGGAGCTCGCCGACCGCATCCTCTCGCCCACGGGGTGCGAGGTGTCGGTCCGCTCGACCCTGGCGCGGCCGGCTTCGCCGGTCCAGCAGGCGGTGGCCTACCGGATCGTGAAGGAGGCGCTGGCCAACGCCGCTCGGCACGCCAGGGCACGGCGGGTGGAGGTGGTCCTGGAGGACCGCTCGGGCGGGCTCCTCCTGCGCGTGCGCGACGACGGCGTCGGCTTCGACCCCTCGGTGAGCGGGGACGACCGGCACTTCGGGCTGCCGCTCATGCGCGAGCAGGCCGAGCTGGCCGAGGGCTGGCTGGTCGTGAGCTCCCAGCCCGGCGAGGGGACCACCCTCGAAGCGTGGGTCCCCGGCGACGGCGACGAGGGCGGACCGTGGTCGCCGTGGCCGGACGCCGAGTGACGCGCCGTCCCTGGGTACCTCGCGGGACGGGTCCCTCCTTCAGCGTGCCCCGGGGTGCTGCAGGCTGACGATGCCCTCGCGGGCGGCGACGGCGACGGCCTCGAGCTTCGAGTGCGCGCCGAGCTTGGCGAGGATGTTGCGGACGTGGTTGCGGACGGTGTGGGGGCTGAGCACGAGCTGCTCGACGATCTCGGTGGTGGAGGCCCCCCTGGCCAGCAGCTGGAGGACCTCGAGCTCGCGTGCGCTCAGCCCGGCGCGCGGCCGACGACGCCGCGACAGGTGCGAGAGGAGGGCGCCGAGGCGCTCGGACGGGATCGACACCTCGCCTTCGGCGGCGGCCCGGATGGCGCGGACGACCTCGTCGACCCGTCCGTCCTTGGTCACGAACCCGGCGCACCCGGCGTCGACGGCGGCGGCGAGGACCGAGTCGTCCCCCGCGCCGGTCAACATGACCACCTGGACGTCCTCGTGCTCGTCGCGGATGCGCCGAGCGCCGCTCACCCCGTCGCCGTCGGGCAGGCGGAAGTCCATCAGCACCACGTCGGGCCCGAGCTCGCGCACGGCGTCGTAGGCGGCGGCGAGCGTCGACGCGTGCCCGACGGCCTCGATGCCGTCCTCGCTCTCGAGGAGCGCGAGGAGGCCTTGCGCGACCATCAAGTGGTCCTCGACGACGAGCACCGAGATTCGGGCTTCTGGTCTCCGCACCGCTTCCCTCCGTGCGGGCCCGGCCGTCCGGCACGGGCCGGGGCCATTGTGCCCCAGGTCGGCGCTCCGGACGCGCAGCGCCCCGGCCCGAGGCGGCCCGAGGAGGCGGGCCGGGCCGGCGCAGCGTGCCCGCCGAGACGCGACGTGCCCGTAGAGTGGTCGCATGGCTCACTACGCAGTGCGCACCTACGGCGACCCCGTCCTGCGCCAGCGGGCTGCCGAGGTCGAGGAGTTCGACGGAGCCCTGGCGCGCCTGGTCGACGACATGGTCGAGACGATGTACGAGGCCGAGGGTGCCGGGCTGGCGGCCCCCCAGGTCGGCGTGCAGCGACGCCTGTTCGTCTACGACGTCGGCGACGGCCCCGGCGTCGTGGTGAACCCCACCATCGCCGATGCATCCGGTGAGTGGCGCTACGACGAGGGGTGCCTGTCGATCCCCGGGCTCCGTCTGGCCATCCTCCGCCCCGCACGCGTCCTGCTCGCCGGCCAGGGCGCGGACGGCGAGCCGGTCGAGATCGAGGCCGACGAGTTCCTCGGCCGGGTGTTCCAGCACGAGGTCGACCACCTCGACGGAGTGCTGATGCTCGAGCGGCTCGAGGAGGACGACCGCAAGGTTGCCCTGAAGGTCCTGCGAGACCGGGCGATGGGCCTCGACACCTCGGCCCTCGAGGCCCGGCTCACCAGCGCGGGCAGCACCCGGGCGGTCTGAGCGCACCGTCGGTGGCCCGGCTCGTCTTCCTCGGGACGCCCGAGGCGGCCGTGGGCCCCCTCGAGACGCTCGTCGCCTGCGGGCACGACGTGGTCGGCGTCGTCACGCGGCCCGACCGGCGTCGAGGCCGGGGCGCCGGCCTCGTCCCGAGCCCGGTGAAGGTGGCCGCCCTTCGCGCCGGCCTCCGGGTGGTCGAGGACGTGGCCGAGCTGCTCGACGCCGGTGCCGAGCTCGGGGTGGTGGTCGCCTACGGGCGGATCGTCCCGACCGCGGTGCTGGAGCGCCTGCCGATGGTGAACCTGCACTTCTCGCTGCTCCCCCGGTGGCGGGGGGCGGCCCCCGTCGAGCGGGCCGTCCTCGCCGGCGACGGGCGGACGGGCGTGTGCCTGATGACGGTCGAGCCCGAGCTCGACGCCGGGCCGGTCCACGCCTGTGCCGAGACGGCGATCGACGCGGACGAGACAGCCGACGAGCTGCGGGGCCGTCTGTCGGTCCTCGGGTGCGAGCTGCTGGCCGAGCACCTCGCCCGGGGACGTGCGAGCCTCCCCCCGGGCCAGCCGCAGGAGGGCGAGCCGACGTACGCCGCCAAGCTCGAGGCTGGCGAGCGCCGCCTGAGCTGGGACCTCGCCGCCGAGGTGGTCAACCGGACGGTGCGTGTCGGGCAGGCGTGGACGACCTTCCGGGGCGGCCGGCTCATCGTCCGCAGGGCGGTGCCCGACGTCGCCCCCGAGGGCGCGCCGCCGTCCGGCGAGCCGGGCGAGCTGTGGGGCGCCCACGTCCGGACTGGCGGCGGGACGTGGCTCCGCCTGGTCCGTGTGCAACCGCAGGGGCGCTCCGAGCTGGACGCCGTGGCGTGGGCACGAGGGGCGCGCCCGGCACCCGGCGAGCTCCTCGGGAGCGGGAGCCAGGGAGGCGACGGCCGGTAGCATCGGCGGGGATGCCGGCCACCCGACCCGCTCCCCACGTCGCCCCGTCGATCCTCTCGGCGGACTTCGGCGACCTGGCCGGAGCGGTGGCCGCCGTCGCCCCGGTCTGCAGGTGGCTGCACGTGGACGTCATGGACGGGCACTTCGTGCCCAACCTGACGGTGGGCCCACCGGTGGTGGCGTCGCTCCGCCGGCACTCGGCGCTGTTCTTCGACACCCACCTGATGCTGCGCGACCCCGGCCGGTACCTGGCCGCGTTCCGTGAGGCCGGGGCCGACGGCTGCACGGTCCACGTCGAGGTGGGTGGGACGGCGGCGCTCGTGCGCCAGATGCGCCAGCTCGGGCTGCGGGTGGGGCTGGCGGCCAACCCCGACACGCCCTTCGAGGCCCTCGAGCCCCACCTCGCCGACGTCGACCTGGTCCTGTGCATGACCGTGTTCCCCGGCTTCGGCGGTCAGTCGTTCATGCCCGAGGTCCTGCCCAAGGTCCGACGCGTCCGCGAGGCGGTCGAGCACGCCGGGCTCGACGTGGCCGTCGAGGTCGACGGCGGCGTGGACGAGCACACCGCCCCGCTGGCCACGGAGGCCGGTGCCTCCGTCCTCGTCGCCGGCTCCGCGGTCTTCGGGACGCCCGACCCCGGCGAGGCCGTCCGACGCATCGAGGCCGCCACCAGGGCGGCGAGCCTGCCCGCGCCACCGTGACCACGCCCGTCGCCGGGACGGGCCCCGCGGCGACCGGGGAGCTCGACGCCTCGCTCATGGCCGAGGCGCTCGCCGCCGCCGAGCGGGTCCGCGGCCGGACGTCGCCGAACCCGTGGGTCGGTGCCGTGGTGGTGGCCGGACCGGGCACGCCGACCCGTCGTGACCGGGCGGGGACCCCGGCCGAGCGGTTCGTCGGTGCGACGTCCCCGCCCGGTGGGCCCCACGCCGAGGTCGAGGCACTGGCCCGTGCCGGCAGCCGCGCTCGTGGGGGGACGCTCGTCGTGACGCTCGAGCCGTGCGCCCACCACGGTCGTACGCCGCCCTGCACCGACGCCATCGTGGCCGCCGGCGTCCGACGCGTGGTGGTGGGGATGGTCGACCCCGACCCGCTGGTCGCCGGGAAGGGGGTCGACGCGCTCCGCGCCGCGGGCGTCGAGGTCGACGTCGGGACCGGCGCCGAGGAGGTCGCCCAGCAGCTCGCGCCGTACGTCAAGCACCGGCTGACCGGGCGCCCGTGGGTCGTCCTCAAGCTGGCGGCGACGCTCGACGGGCGCGTCGCCGCGCCCGACGGCTCGAGCCGGTGGATCACGGGCCCGGAGGCCCGGGCGGACGCGCACCGGCTCCGGGCCACGAGCGACGCCGTGCTGGTGGGGGCGGGGACGGTCCGGCTCGACGACCCGGCGCTCACGGTCCGGCTGCCCGTGGACGACCCCTTCCACCGGGACGCGGCCAGCCAGCCCCGCCGCGTGGTCCTCGGGCACGCCCCGGAGGGTGCGGCGGTGCTCCCGGCCATCGAGGTCTCCGGCGACCTCGGCGACGTCCTCGACCGGCTGGGCGCCGAGGGGGTGCTCCAGCTCCTCGTCGAGGGCGGCGCCGGTGTGGCCGGGGCCTTCCACCGCCAGGGGCTCGTCGACGCCTACGTCGTCTACCTCGCCCCCGTCCTGCTCGGCGGCGACGACGGACGCGCCCTGTTCGCCGGTCGTGGCGCCGCCACGATCGCCGACGCGTGGCGGGGCACGGTCCGATCGGTGACTACCCTGGGCCCTGACATCCGGGTCGTCGTGACCCCGGCGGGGTGACGTGCGGCGCCACCTCCGCCCGAACGAGGGAGAAGCCAGGGCCCATGCCCTTCGCAGCGGTTGAAGACGCCATCGCCGCAGTCGGACGCGGCGAGATCGTGGTGGTCGTCGACGACGAGGACCGCGAGAACGAGGGCGACCTGATCATGGCGGCGGACGCGGTGACCCCCGAGAAGGTCGCCTTCTTCCTCGCCCACACGTCGGGGGTGATCTGCGTGCCACTGACCCCCGAACGGGTCGACGCCCTCGACCTGCCCTTGATGGTCACCTCCAACACCGAGGCGCAACGGACGGCCTTCACGGTGAGCGTCGACGCCCGCGTCGGCACGACCACGGGGATCTCGGCCGACGACCGGGCCGCCACCATCCGGGCCCTCGTCGACCCGTCCACCAGGCCGGTCGACCTCAACAAGCCGGGGCACATCTTCCCGCTCCGCTACCGGACCGGCGGCGTGCTCAAGCGGGCCGGCCACACCGAGGCGGCCGTCGACCTCGCCCGGGCGGCCGGCCGGGCCCCGGCGGGGGTGCTCTGCGAGGTGGTGAGCGCCGACAAGCGCTCGATGGCCCGGCTGGCCGAGCTCGAGGGGTTCGCCGAGCGCCACGGGCTCCTGTTGATCTCGATCGCCGACATCATCCGGTACCGGCGCCAGAACGAGAAGCTGGTCCGCCGCATCGCCAGCGCCCGGTTGCCGACGGAGCTGGGGGAGTTCACGGCCGTCGCCTACGAGTCGGTCCTCGACGGCGAGCAGCACCTTGCCCTCGTCCTCGGCGACGTCGCGGGGTCGGAGAACCTGCTGGTGCGGGTGCACAGCGAGTGCCTGACGGGCGACGTCCTCGGCTCGCTGCGCTGCGACTGCGGCCCGCAGCTGCACGCCGCCATGGAGACCATCGCCGCCGACGGGCGCGGGGTCGTCGTCTACCTCCGCGGGCACGAGGGGCGGGGGATCGGGCTCGGCCACAAGCTGCGGGCGTACTCGCTGCAGGAGGAAGGGTTCGACACGGTCGACGCCAACCTCGAGCTGGGCCTGCCGGCCGACTCGCGCGAGTACGGCATCGGTGCCCAGATCCTCGTCGACCTCGGCGTGACCACGATGCGGCTCATGACCAACAACCCGACCAAGTACGGCGGGCTCGAGGGCTTCGGCCTCGACATCGTGGAGCGGGTGCCCCTCGAGACGCGCGCCAACCCGGAGAACATCGAGTACCTGCGGACCAAGCGCGAGCGCATGGGCCACCTGCTCGACGGGCTCGACCAGCAGGCGGGCATCGATGACGTCCTCTGACTTGACCGCTCTGCCGGGCGACGCCAAGGCCGGGGCGGCCGCCCGCGTCGGGGCCGTCGTCGACGCCGTGGACCCGTCGCCGGCCCGGGTGGCCCTGGTGTGCGCCGAGTTCAACGGAGGGATCACCGCCCGGCTCCTGACGGGCGCCCTCGACGTCCTCGACGACCGCTCCGTGCCTGCGGCCGACCGGGTGCTCGTGTGGGTCCCCGGAGCGTTCGAGGCCCCGCTCGCCGCCGGGCGGCTGGCGCGGACCGGGGCGTGGGACGCCGTGGTGTGCCTGGGGGCGGTCATCCGGGGCGAGACGGGCCACTACGACTTCGTGGCCGGCCAGTGCGCCGCCGGGCTCCAGCGCGTCCAGCTCGAGACCGGCGTGCCCGTCGTCTTCGGCGTGCTCACCACCGACACGATCGCCCAGGCGCTCGAGCGCTCCCTGCCCGACGAGACGAACAAGGGTCGTGAGGCCGCCCTCACCGCGCTGGCCATGGCGGCGGTGGTCGCGGGGACGGACGCTGCCCGGTGAGCGGCCTGCGGCTGGTCCTGCCCAAGGGCTCGCTCGAGCGCGCCACGCTCGAGCTCTTCGCCGACGCCGACCTCGCCGTCTCCCGGTCGTCGACGGTCGACTACCGGGCCGCCATCGACGACCCGCGCATCGCCGAGGTGCGGATCCTCCGCCCCCAGGAGATCCCCGTCTACGTGGCGGAAGGGCTGTTCGACCTGGGCATCACCGGGCGCGACTGGATCGAGGAGCGGGCTGCCACGGTCACCTCGCTCGGCGCGCTCGCCTACTCGAAGGAGACCGCCAACCCCATCCGGGTCGTGCTCGCCGTGCCCGAGGCGTCCCCCGTGCGCACGGTGGCGGACCTGGTGGCGACGGGGACGGGCGCGGACGGCGCCCTCCGCGTCTCGACGGAGTACCCGGAGCTGACCCGCCGGTACTTCGCCGACCACGGCATCGCCGCCGAGGTCAGCCTGTCGTACGGGGCGACCGAGGCCAAGGTGCCCGACATCGCGGACTGCGTGGTCGAGATCACCGAGACGGGCCGGGCGCTCCGAGCGGCGGGGCTCCGCATCGTCGAGACGCTGCTCGTCTCGTGCACCGAGCTCGTCGCCAACCCGGAGGCCGCCGCCGACCCCGAGCGACGCCACGCCATGGAGCAGATCCTCACGCTGCTGCAGGGTGTCCTCGAGGCGCGCGACAAGGTCCTCGTCAAGCTCAACGTGGCCGCCGAGCGCCTCGACGGGGTGATCGGCCTCCTCCCGTCGTTGCGGGCGCCGACCGTCTCGGAGCTCTTCGGCGGCGACGGGTTCGCCGTCGAGACCGTCGTCCCCAAGTCGGAGATCAACGTCCTCATCCCGGCGCTGCGTGACCGGGGCGCGACCGACATCATCGAGCTCGCCCTGTCGAAGATCGTGCACTGAGGGTCGCGGACGGGGCACGAGGAGCGGAAGCCGTGAGCGCAGGCGCCCGAGCAGGGGGCACGCCCGGTGACGGGCGCGCCGGCGCGACGACGGTGCGGGGCTGGGTCGAGGTCCCGCCCGCCCGCCGGGCTCCGCTGGTCGGGCGGGTCTCGTCCTTCGACGAGGCGCGTGGCCTCGGCGAGGTCGAGACGGGGGACGGGCGCCGCTACGGCTTCCACTGCACGGCGATCACCGACGGGACGCGCGCCGTCGTCGTGGGGACGGTGGTCGCCTTCGAGGCGACGCCCGGCCTCGGCGGCCGGCTCGAGGCCTACGGGGTGCGACCGCTCCCGGGCGTGGCCCCTCCGGGGGGCACCCTCGAGACCGGAGGGCCACCGGTGGCCGGCGGCCCGCCCGGGGCTGGCGCCCCGCTCCCGGGCCCGCCGCGGCGACCGTCCCCGGGACGCCCGTCCGCTGGCGTCGCCCCGTCGCCCGTCCCGTCGCTGCCCGTCGACGAGGAGCCGACCCCGCCGGCCGGGTCTCCGCCGGCCGGGTCGTCCTCCTCGTAGGGGTCCCCGAGGACCTGGCGGGCCAGGTCCACGATCACGGCGCTGTCGGCGTCCTCGCTCGTCACCTGGC
Source organism: uncultured Acidimicrobiaceae bacterium (assembly GCA_964610905.1). Taxonomy (GTDB): domain Bacteria; phylum Actinomycetota; class Acidimicrobiia; order Acidimicrobiales; family RAAP-2; genus JAJZJT01. The sequence goes on along the minus strand of CAZSYT010000003.1, from coordinate 17,814 downwards.
CGAGGAGCGGCGCTGCGAGGAGGCCTCGGAGCACGCCGTCGTCGGCGACGCGTTCGGTCTGGGTGACGGCCCAGGCCCACAGCCGGGCCACCGGGTCGTGGCGCCGCGACCGGAGCGGCGGGAGGACGAGCCGGGTGTTGACCGCTGCCTGGGCGATACCGGTGGCCGCCGGGAACAGCCAGATCAGCCGGAGGTTGCCGGTCGCGTCCACCACCGCCGCGGCCGCGTACGCGAGCAGCACGCTGCAGAGGTTGAACGGTGCGAGCACGGTGCCGAGGCGTTCGCCGAGCCCGCCGGAGCGGGGCAGCAGGTGGAGGAGGAGCGGCGCCAGTGCGATGACGTAGGCGCCGAAGAACGGGGCACCCAGGTAGCTCAGCACCACCGCCTGCCACAGATGGGTGTCGAAGTACTGGACGCCGGTCAGGAGCGCGCCGACGAGCGGTGCGCCGATGGCGAGCTGGCGGCGGGAGAGCAGGCGGCTGAGCGGGATGCCGAGGCCCAGCGCGATGAGGAAGGCGGGCACGCCGGTGGCGAGGCCGGCGACGGTCTGGGCGCCGGCACCGGCGTGGAGGACCCGCTGGAAGAAGAGGATCGCCACGTACGCCGTCGAGCCCACGCCCGACCAGAACAGGAGGGAGCCGGCCACCAGCACCTTGGCGTTCGGCCCGGCGAGGATGCCACGGAGCTCGACCCGTGCCGAGCGTGCCCGGGCGTGGCGGTCGGCCGCCGCCCCTGCTCGAGCGGCGGGCGACTCGCGGACGAGGGCGAGGACGGCGAGCCCGACGGCGACGAGGACGACGGCGGCCAGGCGGAACGGCAGGTCCCACGTGGCGGGGTCCCCTTCCTTCCACGAGGCGAGCACGGTCGCCTTGATGGCGAGGCTGGCCAGGGTGCCGAGCACCGTGGTGAGCAGCAGCGCCTTCAACCACCGGCTGCGGCCGAAGACCTCGGGCACCACGGCCACGTTCGTCAGCGTGAACACGGCCGCGGCCTGGCGGGCGACCACGATCCACAGCACGAGCAGCCAGTACCCGGACACGACGGTGAACATCCAGGTGGACACGCCCAGGGCCACGAGGCTCGCCCCCATGTAGGGCGTCCTGCGCCCGACCCGGCTGACCGTGCGGTCGCTCAGGCGCCCCGAGACGGGGTAGGTCATCCAGGTGAGCAGCCGGTGGGCGGTGAGGGCGAAGGTCACGGCGAGGGCCGACGACGCCCGGTGCTCGACGTAGAGGGTGATGAGGACGCCCGACACGGCGAGGTTGGCGCGTGGGCCGACCAGCCCGATCGACAGCCCGATGAAGCTGCGAAGACGCGACCGGTCGAACGTGCCGACCCCGTCGCCGTCGGCCGGTGCACGCCGCGGGGGGACGCCGGGCGGGCCCGGCGGGCCGGGAGGTCCGGAGCCGCTCACTCGGTCGGCTGGCCCGTGCCCGCCCCGTCGCGCCCGGACTGGTCCCCGGCGCCGTTCGCCGGGGCCTGGCCGGCCGCCTCGCCACCGGCGCGCTGCGCGCCGTCGATCTGGACGAAGGCCAGTCGGAGCTGGCTGAGCCCGTCGCGCAGCTCGCGGGCCCCGTCGCCCAGCCGGTCACCCAGCCCGTCGACGAGGCAGCCCATGGCGTCGATGGCCAGACGGGCCTGGGGGAGGAGCGGCGGGGACTGCGAGAGGTAGACGGCGGCCAGCTCGAAGAGCCCGTAGCAGTGGTTCGCCACGACCACCTCGACGGGTGTGCGAGCCAGCTCGGCTCGCATGGCCTCGACCTCCTCGGCGACGGCAGCGGGGTCGACCGTTCGCTCTCCGGCGGCCTCGGCCGCCGGGCGGCCCGCCGGGGGACCGGCGGCACCCGGGGGGCCGCCGGGCCGGACCACCGGCCGTTCGCCGTCAGGCGTCCACAGTGTGCTCACGACTGGTAGCCTAAAGCACCGAGTACATCGGGAAGCGGGGACGCCCGACGGGCGACCCCCACCCGGCTACCGGCGCCGCTGAGCGGCACCGCGTACGCCGGGTCGTCGGGTGGGCGGCGCGTGGGCGGCGTCCGGTCCACGGCAGCTCCGCTTCCCATCGTCGGCCACGGGACGTCCGCGGCACGGACAGGGAGCGAGTCGAATAGCAGCAACTGCCACCACCAACGAACCGCGCATCAACGACCGGATCCGTGCCCGCGAGGTGCGCGTCGTCCACGAGGGCGAGCAGCTGGGGATCAAGCCGCTGCCCGAGGCCCTCGCCCTGGCCCGCCAGCTCGACCTCGACCTGGTCGAGGTGGCACCCCTGGCGACGCCACCGGTGTGCCGCATCATGGACTACGGGAAGTTCAAGTTCGACGCGGCGCAACGGGCCAAGGAGTCCAAGCGCAAGGCCGTCCACGTCGGGATCAAGGAGATGAAGTACCGGCCGAAGATCGGCCCCGGTGACTTCGAGACGAAGACCCGCCAGGTCGCCAAGTTCCTCGAAGAGGGGCACAAGGTCAAGATCACGATCATGTTCCGGGGGCGCGAGGTCTTCCATCCCGAGCTCGGCAAGAAGATCCTCGACCGGATCGCCGACCAGATGGACGGCGTGGGCAAGTCGGAGTCCGAGCCCCGTCTCGACGGTCGCAACATGGTGATGGTGCTGGCGCCCGACAAGCGGGCGAGGCAGTCGGCGGCGTCGAAGAGCGCCCACGAGGACCACGAGGCAGCGGGCAACGGCACCCGCCCGGCGAGCGACGGCCAGACCGAGCACGCCGAGCAGGGCGGGTCGCAGGAGCCGAGCACAGGAGCAGAGGGATAGCGACGATGCCGAAGATGAAGACCGACCGGGGCGCGGCCAAGCGGATAAAGGTCACCGGTTCCGGCCGCCTCCGCCGGCGCAAGGCGTTCCGGTCGCACCTGCTGGAGAAGAAGTCGAGCGTGCGCACACGCCGGCTCGGCCGCGAGACGGAGATCGCGCCGGCCGACGCCCGTCAGATCCGACGGATGCTCGGCCAGTAGTCGCACCGGACCGACCCGGCGACGTCGCGCCCCTCGCGCCGCCCCCGGGGGCCGGGGAGCCGCACGGCGCCCGCCGGCCTGTGCCGGGCGGCCCGCCACACCGTCCACCGAAGAGACCACGAAGGAGCACCCATGGCCCGAGTCAAGCGCGGCGTCCACGCCCGGAAGCACCATCGCGCCGTCCTCGAGCAGGCGCAGGGCTACTACGGCAACAAGAGCCGGTCGTTCCGCGCCGCCAACGAGCAGGTGATGCACTCCCTGCAGTACGCCTACCGCGACCGCCGTGCCCGCAAGGGCGACTTCCGGCAGCTGTGGATCCAGCGCATCAACGCGGCGTCCCGCCAGCACGGCACCAGCTACAGCCGCTTCATCGCGGGCCTGCACCGCGCCGGCGTCGCCGTCGACCGCAAGGTCCTCGCCGACCTCGCCGTCACCGACCCGGCGGCGTTCGGCTCGCTCGTCTCGGTGGCGAACGAGGCCTACGCCGAGGCTGCGGTCGCGGCGCCGGACGAGGTCGCTTCCTGACCGAGCTGCCGCGCCGCTCGGGCGGCGCGCTGGCCTTCTCGCACCTGCGGGTCCGGCGGCTCCGGCGGCTGCTCCGGAAGCGGCTCGTGCGCGAGCAGGAAGGCCGTCTCGTCGTCGAAGGCCCGGACGCCCTCGCCACCGCCCTCGGGGCCGGCGCCCCGGTCGAGTCGGTGTTCCTGGCGCCGGGCGCCCGGCGGTCCCCGGCGGTCGTCCCGGTCGTCTCCGATGCCTTCGAGCGGGGTGCCCGCGTCTTCGACCTGGCCCCGGGCGTGCTGGAGCGGGTCGCGGACACGGTGTCCCCCCAGCCCGTCCTCGCGGTGGTCGAGTTCCGTCCCGGCGTCCTCGAGGTCGACGCCCGCCCGAGGTGGGCCGAGGGTGACGGGGCCGGCCTGGTGGTCGTCTGCGTCGACGTACGCGACCCGGGCAACCTCGGCACCATCGTGCGCACGGCGCACGCCTCGGGGGCCTCGGCCGTCGTGTGCGCGCCGGGCACGGTGGACGTGACGAACCCGAAGGTGGTGCGGTCCTCGGCGGGGTCGGTCTTCCACGTCCCGGTGGTGACCTCGTCGTCCGACCTCGACGAGCTCGCCACCCTTGCCGGCTGGGGGTACCGGCTGGTGGGGGCCGTGGTCGCCGGCGGCATGGCGTACGACCGCCTCGACTGGGGCGGTCGGGTGGCCGTGGTGCTCGGCAACGAGGCGGCGGGCCTCGACGAGGCGCACCTGGACCGCGTCGACGAACGGGCCACGATCCCATTGGCGGAAGGCGCCGAGTCGCTGAACGTCGCCGCCGCCGCCGCCGTGCTCTGCTTCGAGGCGCGCCGGCAGCGGACGCGGGGCGGGCCTGCGCTTGGCACCGGCCCAGGACCGTCGGGTGCTCCGTGACGGGGCGGGGCGCGGCGCGCTCTACGATGCGGTCCATGGCTCGGGCCCGTTCACGCACGTCGGCGCGCCTCCGACGACGGTGAGCGCCCCGCTCGACGTGAGCGCCCTCGTGGCCGAGGCGTCCGCCGCGATCGCCGCCGCGAGCACGACCGACGAGGTGCGCCAGGCGACGACGGCGGCCCTCGGGAAGCGCTCGCCCCTCGTGGCGGCCCACCGCTCGCTCGGGGGGCTCGACCCCGACGAGCGACGGGCGTTGGGTCGCCGCCTCGACGAGGCGCGCCGCACCCTCGAGGCGCTCGCCGAGGACCGCAGGCGGGCGCTGGAGGCCGCCGAGCTCGAGGCCGTCCTGCTCGCCGAGCGGCTCGACCTCGGGGAGGAGCTTCCCGGCCGGGCACGGTCCCCGCTGTCCCGGGGTGCGCTGCACCTGGTGACGACGACACGCGACGCCCTCGAGGACACCTTCGTGGGCATGGGGTTCGAGGTCGTCGAGGGGCCCGAGGTCGAGACCGACTGGTACAACTTCGGCGCCCTCAACATCCCGCCTGCCCACCCGGCCCGGGGCATGTGGGACACCTTCTACCTCGCGGTGGGGGAGCCCGAGACGGTCCTGTTGAGGACCCACACGTCACCGGTCCAGGTGCGGCTGATGGAGGCGGCGGTGGCGGCAGGGATGTCCCCGATCCATGCCGTCATGCCGGGACGGTGCTACCGGCGGGACACGCCGGACGCTCGGCACCTCCCTGTCTTCCACCAGGTCGAGGGGCTCGTCGTCGACGAGGGGATCACCTTCGCCGACCTGGCCGGCACGATCGAGACGTTCACCACCGCCTACTTCGGCCCGGACATCCACGCCCGTCTGCGCCCGGCGTTCTTCCCCTTCACCGAGCCGTCGGCCGAGTTCGAGATCACGTGCACCCTCTGCCGGGGGACCGGGTGCCGGACGTGCTCGGGGACCGGGTGGATCGAGCTCGGGGGGTGCGGCATGGTCGACCCGGCCGTGTTCGACGCGGTCGGCATCGACGGGGAGCGGTGGACGGGCTTCGCCTTCGGCTTCGGCATCGACCGATGCGCGCAGATGCGCCACCAGATCGCCGACATGCGCGCCCTGGTGGAGAACGACGTCCGCTTCCTGCGGCAGTTCTGACCCGGCACGGCATCGAGACGGAGAGGGAGGACGGGCGTGCGTGTACCGCTTTCGTGGCTCGGGGAGTACGCGCCCTTCGACGACGTCGCAGCCCTGACGCGAACGCTCGACGACCTCGGGCTGGTGGTCGAAGGGGTCGAGCGGATCGGTGAGGGCCTGGGCGACGTCGTGGTCGCCGAGGTCGTCGACGTCGCCCCGATCGAAGGGGCGGACCGGATCCGCCGGGTGGTGGTCGACGACGGCACCCGACCGGTCGAGGTCGTGTGCGGCGCGTGGAACTTCTCGGTGGGCGACCGGGTCCCGCTGGCGCCCGTGGGGACGGTGCTCCCTGGCGGGTTCGCCATCGGGCGTCGGAAGCTCCGCGGCGTCGTGTCGGACGGCATGCTGTGCTCGAGCCGGGAGCTGGCGCTCGGCGAGGACCACCAGGGGATCCTGGTGCTCGGTCCCGACGCCGGCGGCGAGCGGCCCCGCCCGGGGACGCCACTGCTCGATGCCCTCGGGCTCGAGGCGGACGTCGTCTTCGACGTCGCCGTGGAGGCCAACCGGCCCGATGCGCTGTGCATGACCGGGGTGGCGCGCGACGTGGCCGCCCGACTGGGCCTCGGGCTCGCGCTGCCCGAGCCACCGGCCCTCGCTCCGGCGGCCCTCGCGGCCGGTGACGCGGACGGGCTCGTGGCGGTCGAGAGCCCCGACCTCTGCCCACGGTTCACCGCACGCGTCCTCGCCGGGGTCGCCGTCGGACCGTCGCCGCGCTGGCTCGCTCGCCGGCTGGAGCTCGCCGGCATGCGGCCCATCAACAACGTGGTCGACGCGTCGAACTACGTGATGCTCGAGCTCGGCCAGCCCACCCACCCCTACGACCGCGACCGGCTGGCCGGGGGGCGGCTCGTGGTCCGACGCGCAGGGCCAGGGGAGCGCATCGTCACCCTCGACGGCGTGGAGCGGGTGCTCGGGCGGCCCGGCCCGGGCCTCGGGGACACGGGCGAGGACTGCGTCATCTGCGACGGCTCGGGCGCACCGGTTGCCCTCGGGGGCGTCATGGGCGGGGCGTCCTCGGAGATCGGGCCGGAGACCCGGACCGTGCTGCTCGAGGCCGCCTACTTCGCCCCGCTGGCCGTGGCGCGGACCTCGAAGCGACTGGGCCTGCGCACCGAAGCGTCGGTGCGGTTCGAGCGGGGGTGCGACCCCGAGGGGATCGACGGGGCCGTGGCCAGGCTGTGCGAGCTGCTCGCCCTGAGCGCCGGGCCCGACTTCTCGGTGGAGCCGGGTGCCACCGACGTCCGCGGCGACGTGCCGCGGCCCGAGCGCCTCAGGGTCCGGATCGGCCGGGTCAACGCCCTCCTCGGCACCGCCTTCGGCGCCGAGGACGTGGCGGGCGCCCTCGTTCCCCTGGGCATGGCCGTCGAGCGGGCCGGGGAGGACGTCCTCGAGGTCACCGTCCCGACCTTCCGGCCCGACATCCGGCCAGCTCCCCACGGCGAGGCCGACGTCGCCGAGGAGGTGGCCCGCACCACCGGCTACTCGCGCCTCCCCCGGACGCGCCCGGCGTGGCCGCAGCCGGGACGGCTCACGGCCCGCCAGCGGGACCGGCGTCGCCTGCGCGAGGTGGCGTGCGGCCTCGGGGCGTCCGAGGCGTGGACCTCGGCGTTCGCATCCTCCGGCGACCACGCGGCGAGCGCCGCCACCGCCGCCCCCGTCGAGGTGGCCAACCCGCTGGCCGCCGACGAGCGCCTGCTGCGGGCGTCGCTCGTGCCGGGGCTCGTGGGTGCGCTCCGCTACAACGAGGAGCGGCGCTCGAGCGGCCTCCGGCTCTTCGAGGTGGGGTCTGTGTTCGCCGCGGCCCCCGGCGGCGGCTCCGTCGGCGGCTCCGGCGGCGTGCCCGTGCGCACGACGGAGCGGTTCGCCATGGCCCTCGCCGGCCCGGGCGACGACGCCTGGTCGGCGATGGCGACGTGGCGGGTCGTCGCGGACGCCTTGCGGGTGGCTGAGTGGTCGGTCCGCCACGGCGTCCCGGGCAGCCCGGCCCCGCTGCCGCTCCACCCGTTCCGCTCGGGAGTGCTCGCGTGCCGGGCACCGTCGGGCAGCCCGGTCGAGGTGGGAGTGGTGGGAGAGCTCCACCCGGAGACGACGGCGTCGTTGGGACTGAACGACGCCTCGGGGCGGGCGGTCCGGGTCGGCTGGCTCGACGTCGACCTCGACCTGCTCCTCGACCCCGGCACCGTGGCGCGGCGCCCCGAGGAGGCGGCACCGGTGAGCCGCTTCCCCTCCTCCGACGTCGACCTCGCCTTCGTCGTCGACGAGTCCGTGCCCGCCGCGGCCGTGCGGTCGACCCTCGTCGAGGCGGGCGCCGCCGACGTCGAGTCGGTCACGCTCTTCGACGTCTACCGGGGTCCGTCCGTCCCCGAGGGGCGCCGCAGCCTCGCCTACCGGGTCCGGCTGTGCGCGCTCGACCACACACTGACCGATGCCGAGCTGGCCGACCGCCGCACGGCCCTCATCGCCGCCGTCGAGACCGGCCACGGAGCGTCGTTGCGCTGACCGTGTCACCGTGCGGTCGGGCGCCCGGCGTCGGCGTCCAGGCGGTCGAGCGCATGGCGTCCCACCGGGCCGAGCCACGGGGTGACCCGCGCCCGGTCGTCGGGGGCGAGCGCGTCGAAGAAGGCGGCGGCGGTGCCCGGTGGCTCGTCGACCGGCTCGAGCAGGGCGTCGAGCGCCCGCCCGGCGCGTGCGAGGACGTCGGCGTGCGCCTCGACGGCGGCGAGGTGCGCGGCGACGAGCTCGGCGAGCGCGTCGAGCAGGACGCCGGCCCCGGCGGCCCCGTCGGCGGCCTCCGTGAGCTCGAGGACGACGGGGAGCAGCTCCGGGACGGCGGCGACCAGGGCGGCGCTGGCGGGATCGGGTCCGGCGTCGGCGGGATCGGGTCGGGCGTCGGCGGGATCGGGTCCGGCGTCGGCGGGATCGGGTCCGGCGCTGGCGGGATCGGGTCCGGCGTCGGCGGGATCGGGTCCGGCGTCGGGATCTCGCGTGCTCCGGGGTGGTCGGGCGGGCAGGACCGGCCCAGTCGGGGGCGCGGCACGCTTCGGGGGCGCGGGAGGCCTCGAGGGCGCGGCGGGCTCGTGCAACGGTGCTCCGGGGTGGCGTCGTGCTCGGCACCGCACGGAGCCGCGTGCCGACGAGGCGGTGCCCCGACCCGGCACGTCCGGGGTCGGTGCGGCGACGGCCCGGTACGGGGGACGGTACCGAGGGCGGCACGAGGCGTCAAGGCCCGTGCCCGGGCCCGGCGCAGCCCGGCCGCCCTCCCGCCAGACCGGGAGAAGGGGAGCCCGCGGGAAGGCGAGAGTTGCATAATCATGCGATAGCGTGCATATACTCTGCGGTGCCCCAGGTCCACGCCCGCCCCCCCGATTCCCTCTCGGTCGCCGTGCTCGGTGCCTCTGGCTACGCGGGCTCCGAGGTCCTGCGCCTGTGCGCCGCGCACCCCCGCTTCGACGTCGTGGTGGCGACCGGTGACCGGAGCGCGGGCCGGTCGGTGGCCCGTCACACGCCCGCCCTCGCCGCCGCCTACCCCGACCTCGTGCTCGAGGCCAACGAGCCAGCGTCGGTCGCCGACCGGGTGGACGGGGTCGACGTGCTCTTCAGCGCGCTGCCCCACGGGCAGTCCCAGCGGCTCCTCCCAGGCCTGGTCGACCGGGTCGGCGTCGTCGTGGACCTAGCGGCCGACTTCCGGCTGCGCGACCCGGCCGCGTACGCCCGATGGTACGGCGAGGCGCACGCCTGCCCCGAACTGCTCGACCGGTTCGCCTACGGGCTGCCCGAGCTCTTCCGTCCCGAACTGGTCGGCGCCCGGCTCGTCGCCGCGCCCGGCTGCTACCCGACGGCAGCGTCGCTGGCGCTCGCGCCCCTGGTGCGTGCGGGGCTCGTCGACGGGCAGGGCGTGCCCGTGGTGGTCGACGCGGCGAGCGGGGTGTCCGGGGCGGGGCGGGCCTCGAAGGACGACCTGCACTTTGCCGAGGTCGACGAGGACTTCCGGGCCTACGGGCTCCTCGGCCACCGGCACACCGCCGAGATGGAGCAGGCGTTGGGCGTACCGGTCCTGTTCACCCCGCACCTCGCCCCGATGGTGCGGGGGATCCTGGCCACCGCGTACGCCCGCCCGCCCGCCGGAGGTCCCCAGCCCACCTCTGCCGAGCTCACCGACGTGCTCCGCGAGCACTACCGTAGAGAGCCGTTCGTGGTCGTCGACGACGAGCCGCCGTCGACCAAGTCCACGGCGGGGAGCAACGTGGTCCGGCTCGCGGCCCGCTCCGACCCTCGGACGGGCTGGCTCCTCGTGCTCGCCGCCATCGACAACCTCGTCAAAGGGGCGGCGGGCCAGGCCGTCCAGTGCGCCAACCTGGCGACGGCACAGCCCGAGACGACGGGCCTGCCGCTCGCGGGGCTCTACCCGTGACCGGGCGAAGCGTGCTGCAGCGCTTCCCGGTGCAGCCGGTGGAGCGCGCGACGGGCGCCCCGGGGGAGCCGTCGAGGCCGCTCGACGCCGAGGAGGGACGATGAGCATCACGACGCCGCGGGGCTTCGTCGCCGCCGGTGTGGCTGCGGGGGTCAAGGCCTCGGGCGCCCTCGACCTCGCCCTGGTGGCGACCGAGGACGGCGTCGCCGTGCCGACCGCCGCCACGTTCACGACCAACCGGGCGGCAGCGGCGCCGGTCGCCGTCAGCCGCGCCCACCTCCTGGCGACCGGGGGGCGGGCGGCCGCCGTGGTCGTCAACAGCGGGAACGCCAACGCCGCGACGGGCCGGCAGGGGCGCGACGACGCGGAGCGGATGTGCGCCCGCACCGCCGAGCGGCTCGGGGTCACGCCCGAGCAGGTGCTCGTGTGCTCGACGGGCCTGATCGGCATCCCGCTGCCGATCGCCGCCGTCGAGGCGGCCATCCCCGCCTTGGTCGACGCCCGCGCCGGCTCGGCCGACGCGGCGGTGGCGGCGGCGACGGGCATCCTCACGACCGACTCGGGTCGCAAGGAGGTCGAGGTCGCCGGCACGGGCTGGTCCGTGGCGGGGATGGCGAAGGGCGCGGGCATGCTCGCGCCCCGCATGGCCACGATGCTGGCGTTCCTCACCACCGACGTGGCGCTCGACCCCGACGTCGCGGCACGCGTCCTCCGTCGCGCCGTGGACCGGTCGTTCAACGCCATGACGGTGGACGGCTGCACCTCGACCAACGACACCGTCGTGCTCATGGCCTCGGGTCGTGCCGGACCGGCCAACCTCGACCAGGTGGGCGAGGCGGTGACCGCGGCGTGCACGGACCTGGCCACGCAGATGGCCTCCGATGCCGAGGGCGCGTCGAAGGTCGCCCACGTGCGCGTCCGCGGCGCCCGCTCCGACGGCGACGCCCAGCGAGCGGCCCGACAGGTCGCGGAGTCGCTGCTGGTCAAGTGCTCGCTCAACGGAGCGGACCCGTACTGGGGACGGGTGATGAGCGAGCTGGGCGCTTCGGGCGCCGAGCTCGATCCCGACCGGGTCTCCATCGCCTACGGCGGCGTCGTCGTGTGCCGCGACGGGGTCGAGGTCGTCCACGACGTGGCCGCCGTGGCGGAGCACCTGGCCGGCGACCTGGTGGAGATCCGCTGCGACCTGGGCCTCGGGGACGGCTCGGGGATGGTCATGACCGTCGACCTCGGTCAGGGCTACCTCGACGAGAACCGGACGACGTCGTGACCGGGGACGCTCGGGAGCCGTGGCCCGACACCGCGGCCGGCGAGGCGTCGTCCGCTGCCGAGCGCGCCGCCACGCTCGTCGAGGCGCTTCCCTACATCCGCCGGTTCTGGGGCCAGGTCGTGGTCGTCAAGTACGGGGGCAACGTGCTGCGTCCGAAGGACGGGGGCGGTGCGGCCGACGAGGCCGCCGCCCTCGCCTCGTTCGCCGAGGACATCGTCTTGCTCCGATCGGTGGGGATGCTGCCGGTGGTCGTCCACGGCGGCGGTCCCCAGATCGGCGAGCTGATGGCCCGGGTGGGCAAGGAGGCGCGCTTCCTCGACGGGCTGCGGGTCACGGACGCCGAGACCATCGACCTGGTCCGGATGGTGCTGGTCGGCAAGGTCAACCGCGACATCGTGCGTGCCGTCAACGTCCATGGCGCCCTCGCCGTCGGGCTGTCGGGCGAGGACGCCAACCTGATCAAGGCCGAGGCGCGTTCGGAGGAGCTGGGATTCGTGGGCGACGTGGTCGGGGTCGAACCGGTGATCGTCCACCAGGTGCTGGCGCAGGGGCTGATCCCGGTGGTGGCGACGATCGGCACCGACCGGAGCGGGCAGGCCCTCAACATCAACGCGGACGCCGCTGCCGGTGCGCTCGCCGCCGCGCTCGAGGCCGCCAAGCTCGTCTACCTGACCGACGTCGAGGGGGTCCGGGCCGTGGCAGAGGAGCCGGGGACGCTGCTCCGGCGGGTCACGGCCGACGAGCTCGACGACCTGGTCGCCTCGGGGGCGGCCACGGCGGGGATGGTGCCCAAGGTCGAGTCGTGCGCCCGGGCCATCCGCGGCGGCGTCGGCCGGGCCCACGTCCTCGACGGGCGGGTGCCCCACGCGCTGCTCCTCGAGATCTTCACCGACGAAGGCGTCGGGACCATGGTGACCCCGTGACGACGCCCCCTCGCCCCGACAGGGAGGAGCAGGCCCTCCCCGTGGACCGCCGGTGGCTCATGCACACCTACGCCGAGCCCCCGGTCACCTTCGTGCGAGGGGAGGGCAGCGTGCTGGTCGACGACCGCGGGCGACGGTACCTCGACTTCCTTTCCGGGCTGGCGGTGACGTCGCTCGGCCATGCCCACCCAGCGGTGGCGGCCGCCGTGGCGGAGCAGGCGGCCACCCTCGTGCACGTCTCGAACCTCTACGGCAACGTCCTCGCCCCCGAGGTAGCACAGACCCTCGACCGCCTCGTCGCCGGCGGCGCCGACCAGGCCGGAGGCCAGGTCTTCTTCGCCAATTCGGGCGCCGAGGCCAACGAGTGCGCCCTCAAGCTGGCCAGGCGGTGGGCGGGTGCCGGCGGGTCGGGCACGCCCCGTGCCGGGGTCGTGTGCGCCGAGGGCGCCTTCCACGGCCGCACGCTGGCGACGCTCGCCGCCACCGGCCAGGAGGAGAAGCGGAGGCCGTTCGCCCCGATGCCCGAGGGGTTCGTCCACGTCCCCTACGACGACCTCGGCGCGCTCGAGCGCGCCATCGACCCGTCGCAGATCGGCGCGGTGCTCGTCGAGCCGATCCAGGGCGAGGCGGGCGTCGTCGTGCCGTCCTCGGACTACCTGGTTCGGCTGCGGCAGCTGTGCACCGACCGGGGCGTCCTCCTCGTCGTCGACGAGGTCCAGACCGGCCTCGGTCGCACCGGTGCGTGGTTCGCGTTCCACCACCTCGGTATCGTCCCGGACATCGTGACGGTCGCCAAGGCGCTGGGCAACGGCGTGCCCGTCGGCGCGTGCTGGGCCCGCGCCGAGGTGGCGGCGGCGTTCTCGCCGGGCGACCACGGGTCGACGTTCGGGGGACAGCCGCTGGCGATGGCGGCGGCGCGCGCGACCCTCGCCGTCATGGAGGCCGAGGACGTGCCGCGGCGCGCCGAGCGGGCGGGGGCCCGGTTGGCGGCCCGGTTGGCGCAGGTCGAGGGCGTCGACCACGTGCGCGGTCGCGGTCTGCTGCTCGGGGCGGTGCTGGCGGCCCCGGTGGCGCACGCGGCGACGCGGGCTGCCCTCGACGCCGGGCTCGTCGTGAACGCCCCGCGGCCCGACGTGGTCCGGCTGGCCCCGTCGCTGCTGGTGAGCGAGGCCGAGGTCGACCAGGCCGTCGACGTCCTCGCCGACGTCCTCCCCGCCGTGCTCGACGGAGGGCCGACCCCGTGACCGTCCACGTCCTCGACGTCGCAGACCTGGGCCGCGACGGCCTGGCCGAGGTCCTGCGCCTGGCCTCGCTCCCCGCCGCGTCCTTCGCCGGGCAGCTCACCGGTCGCGGGGTGGCACTGCTCTTCGAGAAGCCGTCGAACCGGACCCGCAACAGCTCGGAGCTGGCGGTCGCGACGATGGGCGGCCATCCCGTCTCGATCGGCGACGACGAGGTCGGCATCGACCGGCGCGAGACGGCCGAGGACGTAGCCCGCACGTTGGCGTCGTACCACGCCGCCGTGTGCGCGCGCGTGCGCGACCACGGCACGCTCGAGCGGATGGCCGCCGCCGTCGACGCTGCGGGCATGGCCGTCCCGGTCGTGAACCTGCTGTCGGACCGGGCCCATCCGTGCCAGGCGCTCGCCGACCTCGTCACCCTCGACCAGCGCTTCGGCGTGGCGACCTTCGGAGAGCGCGTGCTCGCCTACGTCGGCGACGCCAACAACGTCTGGCGGTCCCTCGCCACCGCCGCCGCCCTGGTAGGACTGCCGACCCGCGTGGCGTCCCCGCCGGGGTACGGCCCGAGCGAGGAGGACGTGGCGTTCGTGCGCGGGCTCGGTGGGGAGCTCGAGGTCACCGACGACCCGACCACGGCCGTCCGGGGTGCCGACGCCGTCTACACGGACGTGTGGGCGTCGATGGGCCAGGAGGCCGAGGCCGAGGTCCGACGACGGGCGTTCGCCGGCTTCTCGGTCGACGCCGCCCTCGTCTCCCTGGCGTCGCCCGACGCCGTCGTCCTGCACTGCCTGCCCGCCCACCGCGGCGAGGAGATCGCCGCCGACGTGGTCGACGGGCCGAGGAGCGTCGTCTGGCAGCAGGCGGCCAACCGGATGACCTCGATGCGGGGGCTCCTGTCGTGGCTGGTGGGGCCGGACGGGAAGGCGCGCTCGTGACGACGAAGGCCCAGCGCCGCCACCGGATCGCCCGGCTCCTCGAGACGGAGGCGGTGGGGAGCCAGTCCCACCTCGTCGAGCTGTTGGCAGCCGAGGGCATCGACGCCACCCAGGCGACCGTGTCGCGTGACCTCGACGAGCTCGGTGCCGTCAAGGTCCGCCTCCCCGGCGGGGAGGCCGTCTACGCCCTCCCCGAGCTGCCCACCCAGCAGGTGGCCCCGTCGGACCACCTCCGGCGGGTGCTCGGCGAGTGGGTCGCCGAGGTCACCTCCTCGTCGAACCTCGTCGTGGTGCGGACGCCGCCCGGCTCGGCCCATGTCGTAGGCTCGGCGCTCGACCGGAGCGGCTTCCCGGGCGTGGTCGGGACGGTGGCGGGCGACGACACGGTGCTCGTGGTGGCGGCCGAGGGCGAGAGCGGGGCAGCGCTGGCGGCACGGCTGGCCGAGGTGGCCGGCATCGAGTTCGAGCAGGGGCAGACGAGGAAGGGAAGACGATGACGACGCGCGTGGTGCTTGCGTACAGCGGGGGCCTCGACACCTCGGTGGCCGTGCGGTGGCTCATAGAGCACCACGACGCCGAGGTGGTAGCCGTGGCCGTCGACGTCGGCCAGGAGGTCGAGGCCGGCGGGTGGGAGGCCCTGCGCCAGCGGGCGCTGGCGGCCGGGGCCGTCGAGGCCGTGGTGGTCGACGCCCGTGACGAGCTCGCCGAGGAGTTCTGCGTGCCGGCCCTCCTGGCCAACGCCAGGTACGAGGGGAAGTACCCGCTCGTGTCTGCCTTGTCGCGACCGGTGATCGTGCGACACCTCGTCGACCAGGCGCGCCGGCACGGCGCCGGGGCCGTGGCGCACGGCTGCACGGGCAAGGGCAACGACCAGGTGCGCTTCGAGGTCGGAACGCGCGCCCTCGCTCCCGACCTCGAGGTGCTCGCCCCCGCCCGGGTGTGGGGCCTCACCCGCGAGCAGTCGATCGACTACGCGGTGCACTGGGGGATCCCGCTCACCGTGACCAAGGAGAAGCCCTACTCGATCGACGAGAACCTGTGGGGCAAGGCGATCGAGTGCGGCGTCATCGAGGACCCGTGGAACCAGCCGCCCGAGGACGTCTACACGCTCACCCGGCCGCGAGCCAGTGAGCCTCGGGAGCTCGTCGTGGGGTTCGAAGCCGGCGTCCCCGTGTCGGTCGACGGCCGCTCGCTGTCGCCTCGCGCCCTCATCGCCGAGCTGAACGACGTGGTCGGCTCCTACGGGTACGGCCGGCTCGACATGGTGGAGAACCGCAGGGTCGGCATCAAGAGCCGCGAGACCTACGAGTGCCCGGCGGCCCTCGCCCTCCTGCTCGCCCACGCCGACCTCGAAGACCTCACCCTCGAGCGGGACGTCCACCACGAGAAGGCGCGCCTCGAGCCCCGGTGGGCCGAGCTCGTCTACGACGGCCTGTGGTTCTCGCCGCTCAAGCGCGCCATCGACGCCTTCGTCGCCGAGACGCAGCGGCACGTGACCGGCGAGGTCCGCCTCCGCCTCGAGCCGGGGCGGTGCTGGGTGGTCGGGCGGCGCAGCCCCGTCGGCCTCTACGACCACGACCTGGCCACCTACGACGCCTCCGACACCTTCCGGCACGAGGACGCCGAGGGCTTCGTGCGGCTGTGGGGGCTGGGCGTCGCGACCTGGGCCGCCCGCCAGGAGGTGGCCCGACCGGACAGCTCGCGATGACGCTGTGGCACGGGCGCCTCGGCGGGGGGACGGCCGCCGAGGTGATGGCGTTCACTGCGAGCCTCTCCGTCGACCGCCGCCTCGCCGACGACGACCTCGCCGGGTCGAGGGCCCACGTTCGGGGCCTCGGCCGGGGGGGCCTGCTCACCGAGGAGGAGGTGGCCACGTTGGTGGCCGCGCTGGACCGGGTCGAGCACGAGCTCCGGACGGGGACGTTCGCCTTCACCGACGACGACGAGGACATCCACACCGCCGTCGAGCGACGGGTGACCGAGATCGCCGGCGACGTCGGTGCCAAGCTGCACACCGGGCGGAGCAGGAACGACCAGGTCGCCACGGACCTGCGGCTGTACGCCCGGCGAGCCGTCGCCGCCGTCGCGACCGGCGTCCTCGAGCTCCAGGAGGTCTTGAGGGTCCGGGCGGTCGAGGTCGGGGACGCCTACCTGCCCGGCTACACGCACCTGCAGCGCGCCCAGCCCGTCCTGCTCGCCCACCACCTGCTGGCCCACGGGTGGGCACTGGCCCGCGACGTCGACCGCCTGCTCGGAAGCGGCGCGCGGGCCGACGTGTCGCCGCTCGGGGCGGGCGCGCTGGCCGGCTCGTCGCTCGCCCTCGACCCGGCGGGCACGGCCGAGGACCTCGGGTTCGCCGGCGTCTTCGACAACTCCCTCGACGCGGTCTCCGACCGTGACTTCGTCGCCGAGGTCCTCTTCGACCTGGCCCTCCTCGGCGTCCACCTCTCCCGGATGGGCGAGGAGCTCGTCCTGTGGTCGACCGAGGAGTTCGGCTTCGCCGTGCTCGACGACGCCTACGCCACGGGGAGCTCGATGCTGCCCCAGAAGAAGAACCCCGACGTGGCCGAGCTGGCACGGGGCAAGGCCGGCAGGCTCGTGGGCAACCTGACCGGCCTGCTCGTGACCTTGAAGGGGTTGCCGCTCTCCTACAACCGCGACCTGCAGGAGGACAAGGAGCCCCTGTTCGACTCGGTCGAGCAGACGACGCTGGCCCTGGCGGCCATGACGGGCATGCTGCGGAGCGTCCACTTCGACCTCGGGCGGATGCAGCAGGCAGCCGACGGGCCGGCGTCCGCCGCTGTCGACCTGGCGGAGTGGCTGGTGGGCCGGGGCATGCCCTTCCGCCAGGCGCACGCCGTGGTCGGCGCCCTCGTGCGCGACTCGCTCGAGCGCCACGTCCCGTTGGTCGAGCTGGTCGACGCCCACCCGGACCTCGGGCCCGACGCCGCGGCACTGCTCGAGCCGGGCATCGCGGTCACCCGCCGCACGACGCCAGGCGGAGCCGGCCCGGCGCCGGTGGCTGCCCAGCTCGAGCGGTTCGCCCGGCGCATCGAACGCGACCGTGTGCGCTGCGGCGTCGCCCCGGATTGACAGGTCCCCACGGGACCGGTAGCGTGGTAAGTCCGGTGAGCGGGGCTTGCGTCGCCCGCCGGGCCTGCCGGAGCCGCCGACGAGATCGGCTAGGCTCTTCCAGACGTCGGGCACCGACGCCCTCGGGTGTGTGTCCGGTCGCTCCTTGAAAACGGAATAGTGATAGCCAAAAGCCAGTGCGGGTGGCCGCGTCTCGAATCGCGGTCGCCAAGTAAGTAAGCACTGAACGGACAATGTCTGTTCTGTGCCAGCATCCAGTCGGCCGAGGGGAGACAGTGTCCCCGAGGTCGGCTCTCCGATTTCGGTGCCACCTTCGGGTGGCGACGGAGTCTCGATGGAGAGTTTGATCCTGGCTCAGGACGAACGCTGGCGGCGTGCC
>CAZSYT010000002.1:62006-114874 GCA_964610905.1 uncultured Acidimicrobiaceae bacterium | reverse complement strand
TGCCGCCGGTGCCGCCGGTGCCGCCGGTGCCGCCGGGACCCCGAGCGCGCCCCCGGGGCCCGCGGCGGGTCGTGCGCCGGGCGCCGCACCGGGCGGTCCACCGGCGCTCGTCGCCCGGGGCGTCGTCGTCCGTTACGGCCCCGTGGTGGCCCTCGGCGGCGTCGACCTCGAGCTGGCCGAGGGGGAGGTGACCGCCCTCATGGGCCGCAACGGATCGGGGAAGTCGTCCCTGCTGTGGGCGTTGCAGGGGTCGGGCGCGCGCCAGGGGGGGGCCGTCTCGGTCGGCGGTGCCGACCCGGCGACGCTCCCGCCCGCCGGGGCCAGGGCGCTCGTGGGGCTGGTGCCCCAGGCTCCGGCCGACCTCCTCTATCTCGAGACGGTCGGTGCCGAGCTCGACCAGGCCGACCGCGACGCCGCCGCGTCGGGGCGAGCCCCTGCGACCCCGGCGCGTGCCGTGCTGGACCGTCTCGCCCCGGGGATCGACGACGAGCGCCACCCACGCGACCTGTCGGAGGGCGAGCGCCTCGCCCTCGTGCTCGCCGTGCAGCTGGTTGCCGCACCGGCCGTCGTCCTCCTCGACGAGCCGACCCGGGGCCTCGACTACCGGGCCAAGCGGGCGCTCGGGCGGATGGTCGGGCAGGTCGCCGCCGAGGGTCGGGCGGTCGTCGTGGCCACCCACGACGTCGAGTTCGTCGCGGCCGTGGCCGACCGGGTCGTGGTCCTCGCCGCCGGCGACGTGGTGGCCGACGGGCCGACCGCCGAGGTGGTCGTCGCCTCGCCGGCCTTCGCTCCCCAGGTGGCCAAAGTGCTGGCCCCGCTCGCGGTCCTCACCGTCGACGACGTCCGCTCGGCGCTCGAGGCGGCCGGCTGATGGCGCGCCGTGCCGCCGCCGTCCCGGTGGGTGCCCGGTCGCGCCTGGTGGTCGCCGCTGCATCGTTCCTCGGTCTGGTCGCCTTCTGCTGGCCCTTCGTGGTCGCACCGGGTCGCTTCGGAGACACGGCCACGGCCCCGCTGCTCTTCGGGGCGCTGCTCGTCGTGGTGGTGGCGGTCGTCCTGGCCGAGGTCGCGGACGGCGGGATCGACGCCAAGGCCGTGGCCATGCTGGGCGTGCTCTCGGCGATCGGGGCCGCACTCCGGCCCCTCGGCGCGGGCACGGCCGGCGTCGACACCGTCTTCGTCATCCTGGTGCTGGCCGGCCGGGTCTACGGTGCCGGTTTCGGTTTCGTGCTGGGCTGCACGACGCTCTTCGCCTCTGCGCTGATCACCGGTGGCGTGGGCCCGTGGATGCCCTACCAGATGTTCGGGTGCGCGTGGGTCGGGCTCATCGCCGGGCTGCTGCCCCCGGCGCGTGGCCGCCTCGAGGTGCTCCTCCTTGCCGCCTACGGGGTTCTCGCCGGGTACCTGTTCGGCTTCCTCCTCAACCTGTCGTTCTGGCCGTTCACCCTCGACGCCCACAGCACGATCTCGTACCTGCCCGGCGCGTCCTTCGCCGTCAACGCCCGCCGGTACCTGGCCTTCGACGCCGCCACCTCGCTCGGGTGGGACACCGGGCGTGCCGTGACGAACGCCGTCCTGCTGGTGGTGGCCGGCCCGACCCTGCTCACCACCTTCCGGCGGGCGGCCCGGCGGGCCGCCTTCGACGCCCCGGTTGCGTTCGGCGACGCGACGGCGCGGCCCACTCCTCGGGCGACCGGGCTGGTGCCCGGCGCGCTCGACGGCGCGGGCGCCGGCCCCGGGGGGGACGAGCCGATCGGCTGAACGGTTGACCTGACCTCCGCAGGCGTCCCGGCACTGCTACCGTTCGCCGGGCTCGACGAACGGAGGACCGTGGTACATCTCGTCGTCTCGGAGATCAGCAAGCACGGGTACCTGGCGGTCTTCCTGCTGATGGTGCTCGAGTCCGCCTGCATCCCGATCCCGAGCGAAGCCGTGATGCTCTTCGGCGGCGCCCTCGCCGGTGGTGCGGTGGTCGCCGGCGTCCACCTCCACCTGAACGTGGTGGCGGTGGCCCTGGCCGGCACGGCCGGCAACATGGTCGGGGCGTGGATCTCCTACGCCGTCGGGCGGATCGGCGGGCGACCGCTCGTCGAGAAGTGGGGCCGCTACGTGTTCCTGCGGACCCGTGACCTCGACCGGGCCGAGCGGTTCTTCGCCCACCGTGGCCAGCTGGCCGTCCTCGTCGGACGCGTGCTGCCGGTCGTCCGCACCTTCGTCAGCCTCCCGGCCGGCGTCGCCGAGATGCCGGTCGTCTCCTTCAGCGCCCTCACCCTGGTGGGCAGCCTGCCGTGGACCTTCGCCTTCGCCCTCGCCGGTGAGGCGCTCGCCGCCAACTGGCAGTCGGTCGCCAACGCCTTCACGCCGATCAGCATCGTGGTGGGCGTCCTGCTCGTCGCCTGGATCGCCTGGTGGCTCCTCCGGCGCTCCCGGATGAGCCGGGGCTCCGAGCTCGCCTGACCACGGGGCCGGGCCCTCAGCCGCCCCACCGCCGGAGCAGGTCCTCCGCCCCGGCGGCCATCCCGGCGACCACCGCCGACGCCGGGCGCTCCCGGTCGACGAGGCCCACGCCCTGGCCCGCGTACACGTAGGCGACGTCGTAGTCGCCCCGCTCCCGTGCCGCGGCGAGCTCGTCGGCGGCGCCCTCGTCGACGGCGAGCTGGCTCTCGCTCCCGTGCCAGCGGCGCTCGAAGGCGTTGCCCAGGGCCCGGCCGCCGTACTCGGGTGGCCACGGGATCCCCTGGGCGACGTCGAAGACCCGGGTGACGACGGTGTCGGTCTCGTCGGCGGCGAGGACGCGGGCCCGGGCGGCGGGGGGCGTAGCGGCCTCGCGGCAGGCCACGAGGGCCGTCCCGACCCACGCCCCCGCGGCACCGGCGGCGAGCACGGCGGCCAACCCGCGCGGGGTGGCGATCCCGCCGGCCGCCACGACCGGCACGTCCACCGCGTCGAGCACCCCCTGCAGGAGCGGCAGGGTGCCCACGGCGTCGCGGCCGTGCCCGCCTCCCTCGGCGCCCCGGGCGACGAGCACGCTCGCCCCGCTGTCCGCCGCCGCCTTCGCCTCGCGGACGTCGGCCACCTGGGTGGCCGCCGGCACCCCGGCGTCCCGCAGTCGCTCGACCCACGGCGCGGTGTCGCCGAAGCTCACCGAGACGAGCGCCGGCCCCGAGTCGACGGCGGCGTCGAACTGGTCGGGGTGCTCGGCGAGGGCCCAGGCCATCAGCCCGATCCCGAAGCGGTGGCCGCCTGAACGAGCCCGGGAGGCCTCGGCGCGCACCGCGTCGCCGCTCGTCGTGCTGCCGAACCCGAGCATCCCGAGGCCCCCGCCGGCGGAGACGGCGACGGCGAGGTCGGCGCCCGAGACGCCGGCCATCGGGGCCCCGACGATCGGGACCTCGAGCGAGAGCAGGTCGGTCAACGCCGTCCGCAGCATCGTCTGCTCCTCTCCACCGGAGGACCCCTCCGGTACGCCGCTGCCGTGCCACCGTAGCGGCGGCCCGCTTCGTCGGGCAGTGGCCCGGGGATCCCGGCGTGGGCTAGGCAGGCACGGTGCGCGACCACGCCCGGGCGCAGGGGGGGAGAGGCGGGGCCAACCGGCTGGCCCCGATGGGCTTTGTGCTGGTCTTCGGCGTCGTCAGCGGGCTCGCCGACGTCGTCTACGAGGGCGCCCGCAGCATCGTCGGCCCCTACCTCGGCACGTTCGGGGCCTCTGCCGCCGTGGTCGGTGCGGTCACCGGCTTCGGCGAGGCCGTAGCGCTCGTCTTCCGCCTCGTCTCCGGGCGCTGGTCGGACCGCACGGGACGCCACTGGGCCATCTCGATCATCGGCTACGCCGTCACCGTGGCGTCGGTCCCCCTGCTCGGCGTGGGGGGACCTCTGGCCCTGGCCTGCCTGTTCGTGGTCGGGGAGCGGTTCGGCAAGGCCGTGCGCACCCCGGCCCGCGACACCATGCTGGCCGAGGCGAGCGTCGACCTCGGCAGTGGCCGCGCCTTCGCCGTCCACGAGGCCCTCGACCAGTCCGGCGCCCTCGTCGGCCCGCTGGCCGTCGCCGCCGTGCTGGCGACCCACCACGGCTACCGGACCGCCTTCGTCGCGCTGGCGGTGCCCGGGGTCGCCGCCCTCGCCGTGCTGGCGTACCTCCGGCGCCAGGTTCCCCGGCCCGCCGACTACGACCCCGGCGTGCGGCCGCGCCAGGCCCGACCGGTCTCGCTCCGGGGCTTCCCCCGCCGGTACTGGCAGTACGCGCTCTTCAGCGCCGCCACCATGGCCGGCTTCGCCACCTTCGCTCTGCTCGCCTACCACCTCCAGCAGCGCCACGTGGTCTCGACGGCGACCGTCCCGCTCCTCTACGCCCTGGCGATGGGCGCCGCCGCCCTCGCCGCCCTCGCCTCGGGTCGGCTCTACGACCGCGTCGGCCTGCGCGGCCTCGTGGTGCTCCCCGTCCTCGGCGCGGTGGTGCCGTTCCTGTCGTTCTCCACCTCGGTGCCGCTGGTGGTCGTCGGCGCGCTCCTGTGGGGGGCGGTGATGGGGGTGCACGAGTCGACGATGCGCGCCGCCGTCGCCGACCTCGTGCCGCGCGAGCGCCGGGGCGCCGGCTACGGCACCTTCACCGCCGTCTACGGCCTCGCCTGGCTCGTCGGTGCCGCCGTCATCGGCGTCCTCTACGACGTCGCCGTCGGTGCGGCCGTCGCCTTCACGGTCGCCGCGCAGGTGGTCGCCGTCGTGGCGCTCGTGCCCCTCTGGCGCGCGCCGACCTGGGGGAACACCGCCGATGGGCGTCCTCGCCGGGTTGCTCGATAGGTTGGCAAAGGAAGCCACCTGAAAGGGGCAGTCGTGCCGCGATCGACGATCATCTACACGCACACCGACGAGGCCCCGGCTCTCGCCACCTACTCGTTCCTGCCGGTCGTGCGTGCCTACGCGGCCACGGCGGGCGTCGAGGTGGAGACGCGGGACATCTCCCTGGCCGGACGGATCCTCGCCCTGTTCCCCGAGCACCTGACCGCCGAGCAGCGCGTCGACGACGCCCTCGCCGAGCTCGGGGCCTTGACGGCGGAGCCCGAGGCCAACATCATCAAGCTGCCCAACGTCTCTGCCTCGGTGCCCCAGCTGCGCGCCGCCGTCGCCGAGCTGCAGGCCCAGGGGTTCGCCCTGCCCGACTACCCCGACGAGCCGGCGACCGACGAGGAGCGCGAGGTGCGCGCCCGCTACGACCGCGTCAAGGGCAGCGCCGTCAACCCCGTGCTGCGCCAGGGGAACTCGGACCGGCGTGCCCCGGCGTCGGTCAAGGCGTACGCCCGGTCGCACCCGCACCACATGGGCGCGTGGAGCGCGACCTCGAAGACCAACGTGGCCCACATGACGGGCGACGACTTCCGCTCCACCGAGCGCTCGACGACGATCGCCGAGGCCGGTGCCCTCCGCATCGAGCTCGTCGCCGACGGCGGAACCACGGTGCTGCGCGACGGGATCGCCGTGGAGCCCGGCGAGGTCGTCGACGCGGCAGTCCTGCGGGTCGCCGCCCTGCGCCGCTTCCTCGCCGACCAGCGCGAGCGGGCGGCGAGAGAGGACGTCCTCTTCTCGGTCCACCTGAAGGCGACGATGATGAAGGTGTCGGACCCGGTCATCTTCGGCCACGTGTTGCGGGCGTTCCTCCCCGACACCTTCGCCCGCTACGGCGACGCGCTCGAGGCCGCCGGCCTCGACCCCGACGACGGGCTCGGGGCCATCCTCGCCGGTCTCGACGCGCTCGACGACGGCGACGACGTGCGGGCCTCCATCGAAGCCGAGCTCGCCTCGGGGCCGCGCCTCGCCATGGTGGACTCCGACCGGGGCATCACCAACCTCCACGTCCCGAGCGACGTCATCGTGGACGCCTCGATGCCCGCGATGATCCGCAACTCGGGGCACATGTGGGGCCCCGACGGGGAGGAGGCCGACACCCTCGCCGTCATCCCCGACAGCAGCTACGCGGACGTCTACCAGGTCGTCATCGACGACTGCCGGGCGCACGGTGCCTTCGACCCCGCCACGATGGGCTCGGTGCCCAACGTCGGACTGATGGCGCGGGCGGCCGAGGAGTACGGGAGCCACGACAAGACGTTCGAGGTCGCCGCCGACGGAGTGGTGCGCGTCGTGGACGAGGCGGGCGCCGTCGTCCTCGAGCAGCCGGTGGCACGTGGCGACATCTTCCGCATGTGCCAGGCGAAGGACGTCGCCATCCGCGACTGGGTCAAGCTCGCCGTCCACCGGGCGCGCGTGACCGGCGACCCTGCCGTCTTCTGGCTCGACCCCGAGCGGGCCCACGACGCCGTGATGATCGAGAAGGTCCGCGTGTACCTTGCCGAGCTCGACACCGACGGGCTCGACCTCGACGTCCTCTCGCCGGCGGAGGCGACCGCCCGCTCGCTCGAGCGCATCCGCCGCGGCGAGAACACCATCTCGGTGACGGGCAACGTCCTGCGCGACTACCTGACCGACCTGTTCCCGATCCTCGAGCTCGGCACCAGCGCCAAGATGCTCTCGGTCGTGCCGCTGCTCGCCGGGGGCGGCCTCTTCGAGACCGGTGCCGGCGGCTCGGCGCCCAAGCACGTCCAGCAACTGCTGGCCGAGGACTACCTGCGATGGGACAGCCTCGGCGAGTTCCTCGCCCTCGCGGCGAGCTTCGAGCACCTGGCCCAGCACACTGGCAACGCCCGCGCCCAGGTGCTGGCCGACACCCTCGACCGCGCCACGGCCACCTTCCTCGAGCTCGACCGGTCCCCGACCCGCAAGCTCGGGGGGATCGACAACCGGGGCAGCCACTTCTACCTCGCCCTCTACTGGGCCCAGGAGCTCGCCGGGCAGTCCGACGACCCCGAGCTCGCCGCGGCGTTCAGGCAGCTGGCCGACGTCCTCGCCGGACTGGAGGAGGCAGTGGTCGCCGAGCTCCTCGCCGTCCAGGGCTCGCCGGTCGACCTCGGCGGCTACTACCACCCGGACCCGGCGCGCTGCGAGGCCGTCATGCGGCCGTCGAAGGCCTTCAACGACGCCGTCGACGCGCTCGGCGCACCCTGACCGGGCACCGGGCGGGCCGGTGCGGGCCGGTGCGGGCCGGTGCGGGCCGGTGCGGGCCGGTCAGCTTCGGCGGGGAGCGGCGGCCGTGTCGTAGCGGCCGCGGAAGCGGTCCGCGCTCCGGCGGACCTCGGCCGCCAGGGCACCGGCGAGCTCGCCGAGGAGCGCCCGGGTCACCCTGATGCCCGCCGACGGCGTCCACGACAGCTCGCGCGGCCCCGAGGTGCTGCCGGCGTTGGCGGCGGCCACGTCGGCGTGCATGCGGTGGAGCACCTCCTCGCGCTCGTCCCTCGGGAGGTCGCGCGACCGGTCCAGGGCGTCGAGGACCTCGCGGGCACGGGCCAGGTGGTCCCGGACCGATCCGTAGGTCG
Source organism: uncultured Acidimicrobiaceae bacterium (assembly GCA_964610905.1). GTDB lineage: Bacteria > Actinomycetota > Acidimicrobiia > Acidimicrobiales > RAAP-2 > JAJZJT01. The sequence continues at coordinate 107,456 of CAZSYT010000002.1, read as the reverse complement.
CCGCGTCGACGAGGCCCGCGTCGAACTTGAGACGCTCGAGCCGGTCGGCCACCTCGTAGGTGGTGGCCACGAGGGTCGCCCGGTCCATCCCGTCGGTGTCGAAGGAGAGCACGTCGCGCCAGTCGAGCTCCTCGAGGGCCCTGCGGTATTCGGCGACGGTCTCGAAGCGCTTGCGGTACCCGAGGGAAGGATCCTCGTACGCCCGGCTGCCCGGGTCGAGGAACGGCCCGAGGGGGGCGACGTAGAACTGCAGGCGCGGGTCGGCACCGAAGCGCTCGACGAGGTGCCGGCAGTACTCGACCGTGGCGAGCGCCTGGTCCGGGCGCTGGTGGGGGATGCCGACCATGAAGAACAGGTCGAGCTTGCCGCAGCCGTGCTCGAGCGCGGCGGCGAGCGTCGCCTCGACCGCTGCGTTCGAGCAGGCGAACTTGCCGTTCACGTGGCGCAGGTCCTCGTCGGGGGACTCGATGGTGATCTCGAGGCTCCACGCCCGGGTCGAGCGGCGGACCAGCTCGAAGAAGTCGGGGCCCGCCGGGTAGAAGAGCTCGATCACCAGCTCGTTGCGGACGCCGGAGGCGGCGAAGCGCTCGAAGAACCGCTCGGCCCTCGGGACGCCACCGATGCGCGGGTCGTGGACCATGAAGATCGGCGCGGCGGAGAACGACGCGATGGTGCGCGCGTCGGCGACGAGCTTGTCGGGTGACCGGTAGGCCGGACTGGCGCGGTTGCACACGAGCCGGTAGGCGGAGCGCGACCCGCCGCAGATGGCGCAGTCGTACGTGCAGCCGCGGGCGTTCAGCACCATGGTGGTCGGGTCGCGCAGCCAGCGCAGGTAGGGGACGAGGTCGGCGAGGTCCCAGTACTTGAACACCGACCGCAGGGCGTACGCGTAGTCGGGGACGTCGACGTGGTCGAGGTCTTCGGGCACGAACGACAGCGGGTTGGTGACCACCGTGCCGTCGGGGCGCGAGAAGGTGAGGTTCTCGACCTCTTCGAGCGGGCGCCCCTCGCGGAGGGCGCAGAGGAGCTGGCGGGCCGGCTCCTCCGTCGAGTCGCCTCGGAGCACGAAGTCGACGGCGGGGAGGCGGGCGAGCTCCTCGTGGTAGTAGCTGGCGGAAAGCCCTCCGAGCAGCACCTTTGCGTCCGGGTGGACCTCCTTCACGAGCTCGGCGACCGTCAGGGCGCCGTGTGCGTGGGGGAGCCAGTGCAGGTCGATGCCGAAGACCGGGGCGTGGATCCTCCGCAGGTGCGCGGCCACGTCGTAGGTGTGGGAGCGCAGCATCCGGTAGGCGAGGTTGACGATGCGGACGTTGTAGGCGTTGCGCGACAGGTACCCGGCGAGGCTGGTGAGGCCGATCGGGTACATCTCGAACTCGTCGCTCGAGGGGACGACGTCGGCGACGGGACCGAGCAGCGCCTCGCGCCTGCGGAAGTCGAACACGGACGGGGCGTGCAGGAGGGCGAGGTCGAGCCCGAAGACCGAGCGGAGGCCGGTGGAGCGCTTCGGCCACGGGGCGGAAGGCCCACTGCGACCACCGGCCGGGCCCGGCGTCGGTCCGCCCGCACCCGGGCCCCGCCGCCGTGGCGGTTCGACGGGGGTCCAGGTGGTCGCCGGGCACGACGCCGTGCCGGCGAGCCAGGTCCGGTCACGTCGGCGGGGCGACGTCCACGGGGCCACGGTCCTCCCGGTCTGCTTCGTCCGCCCGGTCACGGCTACCAGGATGGGCGACCGCGCCGCCTCGGGGCAACGCGGGGGCGACGGCCGGGACCGGGGCCGTCACCCCGAGCGCGGCGGGCCGATGCGCTCCCCGAGCCCGTCCAGCTCAGCGGCCAGCTGACCGACCGGGTCCTCCCGATCGTCGACCCGGTCCTCGAGCCTCCCGACCTCGCCTTCGGCGAAGTGGTACACGCGCGCCACGTCGACCTCGAGGCGCGTGGGCCAGCGCAAGCGGAGGAGGGAGAGAGCGAGGAGACAGCCGAGGACCGGACCGACCCAGTAGACCCACCAGTCGTGCCAGTCGCCCGACACGAGGGCCGGGCCGAGGCTCCGGGCGGGGTTGGTGCTGGTGCCCGACACCGGTGCCTCGGCGAACACCATGGCCGCGTAGAGGGCCGGGAAGAGCGCCGGCGTGAACGGCCGCAACCGCGCCGTCCCGACGAACGTGAGGAGGAGCACGACGAGCGCGAGCGTGGTGGCCACCTCGCCGACGAGCGCCCACCACGGGCCGTAGGACGAGCCTGGCAGGGTCGCGCCGAAGTCGACGGACCGGCCCCACGCGCCCCATGCGAGGAGGACGGACGTCCCGGCGACCGCCCCGACGGCCTGGGCTGCGACGTAGGCGGCGGCGAGGCGCGGTCGGATCGTCCGTCGCAGCAGGAAGGCCAGGGTGACGGCGGGGTTGAGGTGGGCGCCGCTGAGCTTGCCGAGCGGCGAGACGGCGACGAGCGCACCCACGGTGCCGAAGAGGAACCCGGTGAGCGCTCGCCGGGGCCCTGCCCCGAGGACGCCGCTCACGGGGCTGTGCGTGGAGAAGTCGACGATGACCACCGACAGGCCGAGCCCGACGAGGAGGGCGGTGCCCGCGAGCTCGCCGAGCACCGGCTGCCACGCCACCCCACCTCGGGCGCCGACGGCGCGGCGTCGTTGGCGCCGGACCATGTGGTCGATGCTACGGCAGGTCGCGGCGAGGTCCCGGGCCGGGCACCGCGGCGGACGCGGGAGCGGGCCGGTCACGGGGACGGGCCCGGACGGGCGAGCACGAAGAGCGCGGTGGCGTAGGAGCCGATCGCACCGAAGGCGAGCAGCGCCATCAGCAACGAGCTCACGTCGCGGCCGAAGCCGAGGAAGCTCGCCCCGTTGAAGGCAGCGCCGATGACCAGCGAGCCGCCGAGGACGGTCCACCCCGCCGCCGTCGGGGCGGCCGCCCATGCCGTCCGGGCCGGCCGGGTCCGCCAGGCGCGCTGCCGGCGCAGCGAGGCCCGGCACCGTCTCCACGGCCGGGGACGCTGGCCCGGGTCCCCTCGCGCGTGGAGGCGAACCGGGCGACCGGTCGTCCGACGCTGCAGGATCGGGGCGTGAGGGCGACGGGCCTTCGGGACGCTGGAGCCTCGACGCCCACGGACCGGGGCCGTCTCTCGCCGCTTGCGTGCGGGCGCTCACCACCTACGAGGAGCACGGTCCCGCTCGTGTGCAGTGCGTGCAGCCGGCGTCGGGATCGGCCGTCCTCTTCTTCACGTGGGGCGACCCGCTCGAGGTCGCGGAGGGATCCTCCTCGGCCTCGTACTCGGCGTTCGTGGCCGGCGTGCGCGGCCGCCCCGTCGAGACCGCCCATGCCGGCCGGCAGTGCGGGATCGGCGTCCACCTCGACGCGCCCGCCGCCGTCGAGCTCGTGGGCATGGCCGGCTCCACGCTCGCCGACCACTGCGTCGACCTCGACCTCGAGCTCGCGCTCGGGCGCTGGGCCCGGCAGCTCGTCGAACGGCTGGCCGACAGGGGGGCCCGTCGGCACGCCGGGGCCTCGTGCGCCGAGCGCTCGAGGAACGGCGCACCACGCGTCGCGTCGCCCCAGAGGTCGAGTGGGTCTGGCCCCGCCTGTGCACCGACCCCCCCGCACGCGTCACCGACCTGGCGTCCGAGGTGGGCTGGAGCCGGACGCGCCTCGCCTCCCGGTTCGCCGACCAGGTGGGACTGTCGCCGAAGCGCTACGCACGAGTCGTCCGCCTCGAGCAGGCTCGCCGTCTCCTCGCCGTCTCCTCGCCGTCTCCTCGCCGACGGCTCGTCCTCGCTGGCCGAGGTCGCCGCCGATGCCGGCTACGTCGACCAGGCCCACATCCACCGCGACGCGGTCGAGCTGGCCGGGTGCACGCCGGCCGAGCTCGCCGCACGGTCGTCGGGGGGCGCCCCCGACCCGTGACGTGCGACCAAGACGCCGCCGACGTCGCCCGGTACGGTACGCGCATGGACGACGTGACGACCGTGTGCAACCAGGTGAACCTGGTGGTGTCCGACATGGACGCCGCCCTCGCCTTCTACGAGACCCTCGGGGTGCCCGCGCGCTTCGACGGCGGGGAGTGGCCGGCGGGGAGCGGCGCCCGCCACACGGCGCTCGACAACGGTGCCGGACTGGTCTTCGAGCTCGACAACGTCGCCATGGCGCGCCTGTGGCACGACGGCTGGCGAGGCCGTGACCGGACGGCCCGCCCCGTGGTGCTGACGTTCTCGGTTCCCACGCGGGCCGCCGTCGACGACCGCTACCGGGCGCTCGTCGCCGCCGGGCATCGCGGTGTCCACGGGCCCGCGGACGCCTTCTTCGGCGCCCGGTTCGCCGTCGTGCGCGACCCCGACGGCAACGACGTCGGCATCATGAGCCCGATCGACCAGCGCCGGCGGTTCACCCCGGTGCCGTGACCACCCCGGGGCGTGCGCGTCAGCGGGGCGGGCCCGCCCCGAGCGTCGGGTCGCCCGAGCGGAGCTCGTCACGGTCCGCACCGTCGAGCCGGCGGACGACGTCGGCGTAGAAGCCGAGCTGACGCGCGGCGAGGTGCTCGTCGAACTTCGCGAGCTCGCCGTCCTCGGACACCACGAGCAGGTAGGTGGGGCCGGCGATCCCCGACACGTGCGGGACGCCGTGCTCGTGGAAGGGGGCGCCCGGCGTGATCTGCACGGGCGGGCGCAGGAGCGCGTGGCGGGCCAGGTCGGCCTCGACGAGCGCCGAGCGGGCGAGCTCGGCCGTCAGTCCCTGGGTCGTCCAGATGCCGGTGACCTCGGGCTCGCCCGTCGGGTGGTAGCCGAGCCCGGGCGTCTCGACCCACTCGGTGGCGCCGAGGTGCTCGACGGTGACGGCGGCCACCGCCCGGTCGCACAGGTCGGGGTGGGCGGTGATCCAGCACGCGGCGTCCTCGAGGGACACGACGCCGGACATGTGCCCGGGCCACGACGCGAGCACGAGCGTCCGGTGGAGCCGCTCGCCGGGCGGCAGCGAGGCGAAGTGGCGGGCCAGGGCGACGAGGGCCACCGAGCCGTTCTCCTCGAAGCCGTTCTGCCCGTCCGAGTGGCTGTTCACGACCACGACCTCGTCGCTCGCGCCGTGCAGGACGGCGGTCACGGAGCGGACCTCGACGGGCTGCGTCGGGGCGTGGAGGACGAGATGCGCCTCGGGACGGCGCACTGCCCGCTCGTGGAGGGCGCGCCCCGTGTCTCGGTCGACGACGACCGCGGGGACCGGTTGCGGACGCCCGACGTGGGGCGAGTAGTTGCCGGTGAGGAGCTCGCGGCAGGCGTCGACCACGAAGACCACGCCGGCGACGCCCAGCCCGGCGAAGAGGCCGAGCTCGGGCCACGGCCCCATCCAGGGGCGGCGGTAGTCGATGCGCGCCCAGTCCTCGTCCGTGTGGCCGGGCCAGTGCAGGTAGCTGGCGAGCGCCACGAACACCTCGGCGGTGAGCGGCGGGGGCACCGCCAAGTCCACCACGGCGACGGCGCCACGGAGCTCGTCGCGGGGCAGGGCGTCGGCCCACGCCCGCACCTCGGGCGTCACCCCGGGCCCCTCGGTGCCCGACGCGACGGCCGCGAAGGGGTCGGGCACCGGCATGGGGCCGAGGTCGACGAGCGGGCCGGTGACGCCGTCCGGGGGTGTGGAGGCGGCACGGACGTAGGCAGCGGCGACGTCGACGGGCTCGACGCGGTCCCCCTCGACCACCTCGAGGGCGACGCGCTCGGCCAGCCAGCGGTCGTAGGGGTACCGGTCGGCAGGCAGGACGTCGAGCCCGCAGGCGGCCAGCTCGTCCTCGAGCCACGTGCAGAAGCGGTCGTGGGCCGACGTCCCGGTGAGACGCGGGCCGAGGCCCACCATGTGCTCGACCAGGTCCCGCAGCTCGGCGGGGGTCGGCAACGGCACGACGGGGGACCCGGTGGGAGGCTCGGGCGGGGGCACGGCGCGGACGGTAGCCGGGGGACCGGTCGGCCGCAACGGAGCCCGTCTGCGGGCGGGCGCTGCTCCGGGTCCGCTCAGGGCGCGCTGCGGCGGCGGGCGAGGGTGACGGTGTCGCGCAAGGCCACCTGCTCGCCGCCGGGCCCGGTCGCCTCGCGGCTGCGGACCTCGCTGACCAGGACGTCCCAGCCGCCGCCGCCGAGCCCGAGCGCGGCGCGCTCCTCGTCGGGGCTGGGGAAGTCGTGGGGCCCGTGGTGGTGGCCACCTCCCTCGCCCTCACCGCCGTGGTGGTTCCTCCTCGACCACGGCGGCGGTTCGGCGTGGGCGACCACGAGCAAATGGCCCCCGGGCGCGACCGCTGCCGCGGCACGCCGCAGGACGGAAGCGCGGGGGAAGTCGACGGGGGAGTGGAGGAAGCACGACGTGACGAGGTCGTAGCGCTCGGCGGGCTCCCAGGTGGCGAGGTCGCGGACGAGCCAGGTGACCCGGTCGTCGGCGATGCCCCGGTCGGCGGCGAGGGCTCGGCAACGGGCGACGGCCGTGGCCGAGATGTCGACCCCGGTCACCTGCCACCCCTGCTCGGCGAGCCACACCGCGTCGCCGCCCTCGCCGCAGCCGAGGTCGAGCGCCCGGCCCGGGGGGAGCCCGCCGGCCCCGTCGGCGAGCGCGGCGTTCGGCTCCCCCGACCAGATCCGGTGACGCTCGGCATAGCGGCCCTCCCAGAAGGTCGCGGCGTCGGCAGGGGCGTCCTCGTGCGTGGGCTCGGCCATGGCACGAGCATGGCGCCCCGGATGCTCGTGTGGCAAGCTCGTTTGCACGATTGGCAAAGCCCCGGCCGCTGCGGACCGTTGGGACCGGTGGGACCGGCGACGCTGTCGGACCGACCCCGAGGCACGGGCAACGGGACGGAAGGAGGCCACGTGGACCCAGCTCTCGACCAGGTCGGCGCGCGCCTCAGGGCGGCCCGGCACCGGGCGGGCCTGACCCTCGGCGAGCTGGCCGCTCGCACCGGGGTGTCGGCCAGCACCGTGTCGCGCCTCGAGAGCGGCAAGCGCCAGGCCAGCCTCGAGCTGCTCGTCCCGCTCACCCGGCAGCTGGGCGTCACGCTCGACGACCTGGTCGCCGCCGACGCTCCTGACCCACGGATCCGGCAGACGCCGGTCCGCCGCCACGGTCTCCTCATCGTGCCGCTCACCCCGCAGCACGCGCCGGTGCGCACCTACAAGATCACCTACCCGGCGACGGCGAGGTTGCCGGCGGAGCGGGTGCACGACGGCTACGAGTGGCTCTACGTCCTCCACGGGCGCCTCCGGCTCCGCGTCGGCGGGCGCGAGGTCGTCCTCTCGCGTGGCGAGGCCGCCGAGTTCGACACCCGAACGCCGCACGCCATGGCTGCGGTCGGTGGCCGACCGGCCGAGGTGCTGAGCATCTTCAACGAGGACGGCGCCCGCATTCACACCCTGGCGGTCGGCGACGGTGGCACGGGACGGCGGTGACCGCTCCCGGTGGCGGCCCGGCTCTCCCCTCGGCTGGGGCGGCCCGGCTCTCCCCTCGGCTGGGGCGGCCCGGTCAGAGGGGGTCGCGCGGGAGCCCGAGGACCTTCTCGGCGAGCGTGCTCCGCTGCATCTCGTCGGTACCGCCGCCGATGGACATGCCCCGGCAGTTGAGGACGTGGTACGCGAAGTAGTCGCGCTCGACGTCGTCCTCGCGCCAGGCAGCCCCACCGGCGAGGGCCAACCGATGGGCCAGGTCGGCGGCGCCACGGCCCTGCGCCGTGCGCCACAGCTTGCCGACCGACGGGTGGGCGCCGGAGCGGCCGAGCCATCCCATCAGCCGCTCGCCCGTGAGCAGCTGCGCCAGCGCCTGGCGGACCAGCGGGTCGTCGTCCATGCCCCGTTCCCGGGCCAGCTCGACGAGCTGCCGGACCGGGATCGGCATGCGGCCGGCCTTGGCTCGGACGTCCTCGCTGCGGGCGATCGAGCCGGTGCCGGTGGCGACCCGCTCGTGGGCGAGCAGGGCGACGGCCGTGCGCCAGCCCCCGTTGACCTCGCCGACCACCCAGTCGCCGGGCACCCGAGCACCGTCGAGGAACACCTCGTTGAACTCGGCGTTCCCGGTCATCTGCCGCAGGGGCCGCACGGTCACCGCGGGCTGCTCCATCGGGAGGACGAACATGGTGATCCCCCGGTGCTTGGGCGCGTCGGGGTCGGTCCGGGCGAGCGCCACGGCGAGCTGGCTGTGCTGCGCTCCCGACGTCCACACCTTCTGGCCCGTCACGACCCACTCGTCGCCGTCTCGGACGGCCCGCGTGGCGAGCGACGCCAGGTCCGAGCCCGCTCCCGGCTCCGAGTAGAGCTGGCACCAGATCTCCTCGCCGGCGAGGCCGGGGCGGAGGAAGCGACGTTGCAGCGCCGGTGGTGCCAGGTCGCGCAGCGTCGGCAGCGCCATGCCGACCCCGATCCCGAACACCGCCTCCTCGGGCGGGACGCGGCCGCGGCTCTCCTCGCGGTAGACGGCGAGCTCGTCGGGGCCGCCCCCGTGCCCCCCGACGTCGACCGGGTAGCCGATGCCGGCGAGGCCTGCGTCGTAGAGCGCGGCCCGCCAGGCGCGGGCACGGTCGAGCGAGCCCTCCACGTCGGCGAGGACGACGGGGAGGTCGTGGTCGAAGAACGCCCGCACCCGGTCCCGCAGCTCGGCGAGCCGGTCGTCAGGCGAGGGCATCGAGCACCTCGGCGAAGCGGCGGGGTGCCGCAGAGCGCACCGAGTCCTTCAGCTGCACCAGGGTCGAGCGGTCGCAGGCGGCGGCACTGGCGGCCAGCTCGGCAGCCCGGGGCCGCACGTCGGCGTCGGGGACGGCCTCGAAGGCGAGCCCTGCGGCCACCAGCTCGTCGCCCCGGTAGCGGCGGGCGCCCAGCACGACCTCGAGCGCCCGTCCCGGCCCGTGCTTGGCCACGAGCCAGGCGACGTTCATGGGCGCGGGCCGGCCGAGCTCGACCTCCGGCACGGCGAGGAACGCCTCCCGACCGACGACGAGGAGGTCGCAGGCGAGCGCCAGGGACGCACCGCCGGCCACGGCGGCGCGCTCGAGGGCGCCGACGACGACGACCGGGAACGAGGCCAGGGCCAGGTGCAGCTGCTTCCAGCGGCGGGCGAACGCCTCGCCCTGCGGTGGCTCGCGGAGGTCCAGGCCGGAGCAGAACACCCCGCCCTCGCCGCAGAGGACCACGGCGTTGACCCGCTCGTCGGCGGCCAGCGCGGACACGTGGTCGAGGAGCCGCTCGACGGTGGCCTCGACGATGGCGTTGCGTCGCTCGGGGCGGTTGAGCACCAGCTCGGCCCAGCCGTCGTGGTGCCGGACGACGACGACGTCCTCGACACCCGTCTCGGCCCGGCGCTCCACCACTCCGGCAATTGTTACCAGTGCCGTCCCCGAGCGTTGCCGGCGCGCCGTGCGGTCGGCGCGGCGGGCCCGGCAGGGCGTGCGGCTGTGACCGTTGCCACCTCGCCTTGACGCTCGTTCGCGGCGGGTGCGAAGCTGCCGGCTAGCAGAACGCTAACTGGGGGGAACGGGAGCGCTTCCCCGGAGCCCGCCGGTGCTCCTCGTCGAGCCACGCGTGCCGGTGCGTCGTCCGGGGAGGCCGAGGAGACCACGTGGCCAACGCCTACGCCGACGACTTGCTCGAGCGGTCTGCCCGCCTCGCCGACGGCGAGCAGACCACCTGGGACCCGAGGTCCACCAACCCGATCGACTTCGGGCTGGCCGACTTCGGGGACGGCGTCGCCCTGGTGGCGTCCTTCTCGCACGTGGTGGCGCTCGCCGGCCGCGACGGGCTGACGCTCGTCGACACGTCGGCACCGATGTTGGCCGAAGGGGTCCTCGCCTCCCTGCGCCGCTGGTCGGACGCTCCGGTCGACACCCTCGTCTACACCCACGGCCACCTCGACCACGTCGGCGGTGCTCCTCGCATCGCCGCCGAGGCAGCGGAGCGAGGGCTGCGACGGCCCCGCGTGGTCGCCCATGCCGCCGTCGCGGACCGCTTCCGCCGCTACGACCTGACGGACGGCTACAACGCCCGGATCAACAGCCGGCAGTTCCGCGGCCCGGGGCGGCTGGGAGGGCAGCTGGAGCACTTCGCCGTCAACTGGGTGTGGCCCGACGTCAGCTTCGTCGACCGCCTCCATCTCGACCTCGGCGGGCGCCCGGCCGTCCTCCACCACGACCGGGGGGAGACCGACGACCACGCCTGGCTGTGGCTGCCCGAGGAGCGGATCGTCTGCGGTGGTGACTTCCTCACCTGGGTCTTCCCCAACGCGGGGAACCCCCAGAAGGTCCAGCGGTACCCGGCGGAGTGGGCGCGGGCCCTTCGCTCCATGGCCGCCCTCGAGCCCGAGCTGTTCCTGCCGGCCCACGGCCTCCCCGTCGCCGGTGCCGACCGCGTCGTGCACGTCCTGACCGACGTCGCCGCTGCCCTCGAGTCACTGGTCGAGCAGACCCTGGCGCTGATGAACGACGGTGCACCGCTGGACGAGGTCGTGCGCTCCGTCCACCTCGACCCCGATCTCGCCACCCGGCCGTACCTGCAGGCGGTCTACGACGAGCCCGAGTTCGTCGTCCGGAACATCTGGCGCCTCTACGGAGGCTGGTGGGACGGCGACCCGGCGAACCTGAAGCCGGCCGGGTCGTCGGAGCTGGCCGTCGAGCTCGCGACCCTTGCCGGTGGCGCGCGGCGGCTCGCCGAGCGGGCGACCGAGCTGTCGGGCTCGGGCGACCACCGACTCGCCTGCCACCTGGTCGAGCTGGCGGCCAGGGCCGAGCCCGCCGACGCCGCCGTCCACGAGGCACGAGCCGAGGTCTACCGAGCCAGACGCGCCCACGAGACGTCGCTGATGGCGAAGAGCATCTTCGGCGAGGCGGCAGACGTGTCGGCCGAAGCAGCGGGGGGATGAGCGGGCCGACGGGTGACGCGGTCGCTCCTGTGGGAGGGGACGCGCTGGACAGGCTGTTCTTCCCCCGGAGCGTCGCCGTCGCCGGGCTGTCCCGCCGGCCTCGGGCGTGGGGGCGGATGGCTTACCACTTCCTGCGCCAGGCCGGCTACGCCGGCGAGGTGGTCGCCTACCGGCCGCACCACGACGACCCCGAGGTCCCCTCCGTCACCGACCTGGCCGACGGGCCGCCCGTCGACGTCGTCGTGGTGGCCGTGCCGGCGCCCGGCGCCGTCGACGTGGTCGCCGAGGCGGCTGACGCGGGCGTGGGGGCGGCGGTCGTGTTCTCCGCCGGGTTCGCCGAGGAGGGCGGCGAGGGCGTCGCGCTCCAGCAGCGCCTCGTGGAGGCGGCCGGGTCGATGCCGGTGCTCGGCCCCAACTGCCTCGGGGTGGTCAGCGCGCCCGGGTCGTTGGTGCTCTCCGTCTCGGCGTTCCTCAACCGTCCTCGCGAGAGCGGTCCGGTGGCCCTGGTCAGCCAGTCCGGTGCCATCGGGTTCGTGCTCGCCGAGCACCTCCGCCGACGGGGCGTGGGGTTCTCGTACTACGCGAGCACCGGCAACGAGGCGGTGCTGGGAGCCGCCGACCTCGTCTCGTACCTGTGCGCTCGGCCCGAGGTCGCGGTGGTCGGCTGCTACCTCGAGGGCATGCGCGACGTCGGCGCCTGGCGTGCCGCCTGCCGGCGCGCCCGTCAGGCGGGCCGGCACGTCGTGGCCCTCAAGGTCGGCACCACGCAGGCAGCCCGGCGAGCCGCACTGTCGCACACCGCGTCGGCTGCCGGGGAGGCCGAGCTGTTCGAGGCGGCATGCCGCGAGGACGGGGTCACCGTGGTGCCCGACGAGCTCAGCTTCGCCGAGGCGGTCGCGGCGCTCTGCGGACCGGTCGAGTTGCCCGCTCGGCCGAAGCTCGGCGTCGTCACGATGTCCGGCGGCGGCGGTGCGATGCTCGCCGACCAGCTCGGCCCCGTAGCCGACGTCCCCCCGTTGACCGAGGCCGCCCGCGCCCGGTTGCGCGAGCTCGACGTCGGCCTGGCCGGGGACGGCAACCCGGTGGACCTGACGGGGATGTTCTTCGCCCACCTCGACCGGCTCGACGACGTGCTCGCCGCGGTCACCGGCGACGTCGGCATCGACGGGGCCGTGCTCTACCTCACCTTCGGCGACCAGATGGTCGAGGCCTACCGGTCCCTCGCCGCGTCGTTGCCCGGCCGGGACCCCCCGACGTGGTTCGTGTGGGCCGGTGCGCCCGACGGCGAGGTAGAGGCGTTCGCCGCCACCGGTCGGGTGGTGCAGTCGATCCCCGACCTGGTCCGGTCGGTCGCCGCCCACCCCCGAGCCCTGTCGGTGGCTCCCGGGCTCACCGACACGGTCCGCACGGCCGTCGGTGGACGGGGTGGGGCTCCGTTGCCGGCCGGGACGGTGCTCACCGAGTCCGACCTCGCACCCCTCCTCGCCCGCTGGGGACTGGGCACGGTCGACCTGGCGGTGGCGAGCGACCGCGACGGCCTGCTCGAGGCCGTCGACCGGCTCGGGCTGCCACCGCCGTGGGTCGTCAAGATCGACCACCCCGCCGCCCCACACCGCGCCCGGCTGGGGCTGCTGGCGCTCGGCATCGTCGACCGCGACACCCTGGGGGAGGAGGTCGACCGGCTGCTCGCCGTCGCCCGGCGCCAGGGGCTCAGCGGCTGCCGGGTCGTCGTCGAACCGGTGCTCACCTCGGTCGGCTCGTTCTCCCTCGGGGCGCTCCGCCACCGGAGCTACGGGCCGCTCGTGCTGGTCGGCCCCGGGGGCGTGCGGGTCGAGGAGGCGGGGCTGCGCCGGGTCGCCGCGCTGCTCCCGCTCTCGGACCGGGGGCTCGTCGCCCTAGCCGACCACGCCGGGACGCTGTGCGGGAGGACGGTCGCGCCCGAGTCCCTGGCCGCCCCGCTCCTCGCCGTCGAGCGGTTGCTCGACGGCGATCCCACGATCGCCGAGGTGGACGTCAACCCGGTGCTGGTCACCTCCAGCGGCGACCTGGTCGCCGTCGACGCACTGGCCGTCCGGTCGGGCCCGGCTGCCTCGGCCGGGTCGGAGCCATGAGCCGCCTCGCGGTGACCCGCCGCGGCGACGGGCCACCGGTGGTCCTGCTGCCCTCCCTCGGCCGCCCCGGCTCCGACCTCGACGTGCTGGCCGAGGCGGCGGTCGGTGCCGGCTGGTCGGCGACGACCGTGGACTTCCACGGCGTCGGGCTCAGCCTGGACCTGCCCGAGGGTGCGGACCTCCACGACATCGCCACCGACGTCGGAGAGCTGCTCGTCGATGGCGCGCCGGCCGTGCTGGTCGGGCATGCGTTCGGCAACCGCGTGGCCCGGTGCGTCGCCGCCGACCGTCCCGAGACGGTGTCCGCGCTCGTGCTGCTGGGCTGTGGCGGCCGGGTCGAAGGGGACGCGGAGGCGCGCACGGCCCTCCGCCGGTGCTTCGACCCGACGCGGGACTCCGACGAGCACGTGCGCGCCGTCGCCACGGCGTTCTTCGCCCCGGGCGGCGACGCCTCGGTGTGGGTGGACGGCTGGTGGCCCGACGCCGCCCGACGCCAGGTCGCCGCCCTCGCGGCGACGCCGGTCGACGACTGGTGGCTCCCTCCCGAGCCGATCCGGGTGCTCGCCGTCGTCGGTGCCGACGACCGCATCTCCCCGCCGGCCAACGCCGCCACGCTGGTGGCCTCGCTCGGCGACCGGGGTGAGCTGCACGTGGTCGTCGGCGCCGGCCACGCCCTCGTCCCGGAGCGACCGGCGGAGGTGGCGGCCGCACTGAGGGACTTCCTCGGGTCGCTCCCCGTGACGGGGTCGCCCGACCGCCCCTGAGCCGCGGCCAGGGCGGCCCCGTCCGCGCCGGGCACGCCGGGCCCACGCCGCCGGCGCGCGAGGAGGGACCATCGGCCCTGGTCGTCGCCGCTGGGTTGCCGCACCGTGGACGGTGGTCGAGGGGAGGTCACATGCGCGTCGTCGAACGCCACGGAGCCCTGCACCGAGCGGGCGGCCCGCGCCGCCTCGACCCGGGCCCTCCGGCGGTCGGAGGGACGGAGAGGAGCCGGAGATGACCACCGACACCCACGTGCGCGACGCCGTCCGCACCGGCCGAGGCAGGGTGGCGCCGCCCGGCCTCGAGGAGGCGGAGCTCGAGGAGGCGGAGCTCGAGGAGGCGGAGCTCGAGGAGGCGGAGCTCGAGGAGGCGGAGCTCGAGGAGGCGGAGCTCGAGGAGGGAGTGGCAGAAGAAGAGGAGCCGTCGCTCGCCGCCGCTCGGCTCACGGAGGAAGAAGAGGAGGCCGAGGAGGAGCAGGAGGAGGCCGAGGCCGAAGCCGGGCTCGACGAGCTCCTGCGCCTCCAGCTCGCCGGGGGAGCTCCCGAGGAACCGGTCCTGTTCGAGGACGAGGAGGTGGAGGCTCGGGTGCGTCCGGCCGACGAGGACGTCCGGCCGCGTGCCGCCGACGAGTTCGTCTGCCGCGGGTGCTTCCTCGTGAAGAGCCAGAGCCAGCTCGCCGACGCGGAGCGGTCGTTGTGCCGCGACTGCGCCGACGACGCCGGGGCCCGCTGACACTGGGCGGCGAGGCGCCCGTGCCCTCGCGGGCCGGCGAACGGTCCGGGCGCCTGCGGTCGGGGACCACGCGCCCCGGCCGCCGGGCCACCCCGGGCAGGTGCGCCGAGCCCCATCGGGACGGCGACAGCGCCGTCGTGCTCTCGGAGGTGTCGAAGCGCTTCGAGACCCCCGGGGGGACCGTCGTCGCCCTCGACGACGTGTCGCTCGAGGTCGCGCCGGAACGGCTCGTCGTGGTGCTCGGTCCCTCGGGGAGCGGCAAGACGACGCTCTTGAACCTCGTCGGCGCCCTCGACGTCGCGTCCGAGGGCGAGGTCGAGGTGGCGGGGAGGCGCCTCACCGACTTGAGCCGGTCCCAGCTCTTCGCCTTCCGGCGGACGACGGTCAGCTTCGTCTTCCAGGCGTTCAACCTCTTCCCCGAGCTCACGGCGCTCGAGAACGTCCGCTTCGGTGCCGAGGTCGCCGGGCGCCCGTCGGCCGACGCCGTCGCCGCCCGGTTGCTCGGAGAGGTGGAGCTGGGCGCGCGCCTCGGCCACTTCCCCCACGAGCTCTCCGGTGGCGAGCAGCAGCGTGTCGCCATCGCCCGGGCGTTGGCCACCGGCAACCCGGTGCTGCTGGCCGACGAGCCGACCGGGGAGCTCGACTTCCGCACCGGCGTCCAGATCCTCCGGCTGCTGCGCCAGCGCACCGGGGAGGGCCAGACCGTCCTCCTCGTCACCCACAACCGCGAGATCGCCCGGATGGCAGACGTGGTCGTCGAGCTGAGCAGCGGTCGCGTCGTGTCGGTCGGCCCGCCGCCCGGCGGGTCCGTCGACCCGAGCGCCCTGCGGTGGTGACCGGTGCGGCCCGGCTTCTGGTTCCGCTGGTCGTGGCGCGGGTTACGCCAGCGGACGCCCCACGTCGTCGCCATCGCCGCCATCGTGGCCCTCGGGTCGGGCATCTACGCCGGGTTGGGGAGCACGTCGGTCTGGCGCACGACGTCGCTGGACGCCTCGTTCGCCAGCCTCGACGCCCACGACCTCGAGGTCGCCACGCCGCCCGGGCTCACGCTCCCTGCGTCCGAGCTGCTCGCCGCCGTGCGCACGGCCGGCGGCGGCCTCCTCGCCGACGCCGAGGAGCGCCTCGTCGTCGACCTCCCGGTCCGGGCGGGCCGGGCCGGGAGCATCCCTGCGGCCGGTGTCGTCGTCGGGGTGGACCTCGCCCGCGGCGTCCGCGTCGACCGCTGGAGCGTGACCGCCGGTCGCACGCTCGGGCCGGCCGATGCCACCGGGTCGGCCGTGCTGCTCGACGAGCACTTCGCCGCAGCCCACCACATGCCGGCCGCCGGCACGCTGACCGTCGCCGGTACGCCGGTGCGCTACGTGGGGACCGTCCTCGAGCCCGAGTACCTGAACCTGACGTCCACCATGGGAGCGACCATCCAGGGGGCGGCCACCCGCGCCGTGCTCTTCGCACCGCTGCCTCTGGCCCAGCGCCTGGCCGGTCTGTCCGGCCGAGCCGACGACGTCGTGGCGACGGTGCGGGCGGGTGCCGACGTCGAGCGCGTCGCCGCCGTGCTCACCCGCTCGCTCGGCCGGCTCGAGCCCTCGGCCGGGCTGACCGTGACCGTGCGGCGCGACACGCCTGCGGTCCGGGCCCTCTACGACGAGATCACCAGCGAGCAGCGGATCTTCGACCTCTTCGCCCTCCTCGTCCTGGCCGGGGCGGGGTTCGCCGCCTTCAACCTGACACGCCGGGTCGTCGAGTCGCAGCGGCGCGACATCGGCATCGCCATGGCGCTCGGTGTCCCGGGGCGCCAGATCGCCATCCGGCCGATGGCGCTCGCCGCCGAGGTCGCCGTCGCCGGCGTGGCACTCGGGGTCGTCGTCGGCTGGGGCATCGGCACGTGGGTGCTCACCATCATGAAGACGACCCTGCCGCTCCCCGTGTGGGAGACGCCGTGGCAGAGCGGGCTCTTCCTCGTGGCCGCGGCGCTCGGCCTCGCCATCCCGCTGGCCGGGAGCGCGTACCCCGTCTGGCGGGCCGTCCACGTCGCCCCGACCGACGCCTTCCTGCCGCCCCACCTCCGTGGCCGGCGCCATCGGCTCACCGGGCTCGCCCGCAGGCTGCACCTCGTCGGGGGGACGCTCGTGCAAGCGCCCCTGCGCCGGGTCGCCATCGCACCCGCTCGCTCGGTGACGACGGTCGTGGCGATCGCGCTGATCCTCGCGCCCCTGCTCGCCGCGTTGGGAGCGACGGACTCCACCACCGCCACCATCGACACGGGGAGCCGGATCCTGTCGGGGGCGAGCGGCGACCGCCTGCTGGTGGACTTCACGAGCTACCAGCCCTCCTCCACACCGGTCGTCGAGGCCGTGACCCGCTCCCCGCTGGTCGAACGGAGCGCCTTGGGTCTCGACACCGGTGGCACGCTGGTCCGGGGTGCCGTGAGGATCGACGTGTCGATCGCCATGGTCGACCTGTCCGATCCCCTCGTCGTACCCGCCGAGCTCGCCGAACGCGGGGTCGCCCCCGGCGGGATCGTCCTGTCGACGAAGGCGGCGACCGACCTCGGCGTCGGTCCGGGCGACCGGGTCACGCTCCGGCATCCCGTGCGCGAAGGCGCCGGCTACCGCTTCGAGGACACGGCGGTCCCCGTGCGGGCGATCGTCTCGAGCCCCTACCGGTTCGTCGCCTACATGGACCGGAGCGACGCCTCGCTGCTGGGCCTCGCCGGGATCGTCAACACGGCCACCGTGGTCCCGCGCCCGGGCGTGTCTATGGACCGGCTGCAGCGGTCGATCGCCGCGCTCCCAGGGGTCGCCTCCGCCCTCGCCGCCAGCTCGATCGCCGGCACGATGCGGAGCATCCTGTCGGTCGTGGCGAACCTGTTCATCGTCATGCAGCTGGTCATCGGGCTGCTCGCCTTCCTCGTCGCCTACAACAGCAGCCGGGTCGGCAGCGACGAGCGCGTCCGCGAGCACGCCACGATGCTGGCGTTCGGGGTCGGCGTCCCCCGCATCGTGGCCGTCGGCGTGGCCGAGAGCGTCCTGCTCGGCCTGGCCGGTGCCGGCCTGGGCGTCGGGCTCGGAGTCGTCGTGCTTCGGTTCATCCTCGGCTCGGTGTTCCCCGTCGCCGTGCCGCAGCTCGCCGTCCTCGAGTCGGTCCGCACGTCGTCCTACCTGATCACCGCCGGCATCGGGCTCGCCGCCGCGGCCGCCGCCCCCACGCTCGTGGCTCGCAGGCTCCGCACCCTCGACCTTCCGGGCACCTTGCGCACCGTCGAGTGACGGCGGTGCCGGCTTCGCCAGGGGGACACGCCGTGCCGGGTCGGCCGGGCGGCACCCGTCGTCGCGTTCACCGGCTCCGCCACTCGACCCGCTGGCCGCTGGCGAAGCGGGCCCGTCCTGCGTCGAGGGCGTCCTGGTCGTCACCCAGGCCGACGTAGGCCCACGCCGTGCGCAGCGCCTCGGCCCGCCCGAGGTCGCGTGCCGCCCACAGCGCTCGGAGGGTGGCCTGCATGGCGACGGGGTGGGACCGGGCCAGCACCGAGGCCGCCCACCCCGCCCGCTCGCGCAGCTCGGCCATGGGCACGACCTCGGAGACCCACCCGACCTGGTGGGCCCGCGCCGCCGTCATCCGCTCCTCGGCACCCAGCAGGGTCATGCGGACGAGCTCGGGGAAGGGCAGGGCCCCGGCGAGATGCATGGGCTCGTAGGCGGCGGCCATGCCGTAGGTGAGGTGGGGATCGAAGAACGTGGCGTGCTCGGCGGCGACGAGGAACTCGACCTCGCCGAGGAGGTAGAAGGCGCCACCGCACGCCATGCCGTTCACGGCACAGACGACCGGCTTCCACAGGTCGTTCGTCTTGGGGCCGAGGTTGCGACCGGGGTCGTCGAACATGAAGGGGCTCGGGCCCCACCCGATCGAGACGGGCTCGTGCTGGAATTCGACCGGGCCGGGCTCGCCGGCCCCCCGCGCCGCCCCCGCCCCGGCGCCGCCCTCCGCCTCTGCGACAGCCCCCTCGCCGCCCCCCGCGGCGCCGCTCCCCTCGCCCCCCTCGCCGTGGGCACCGGCGGCACCGTGAGCGCCTTGGGCGCCCGGGGAGGCCATGACCTCGCTCTGGTCGACCCCGGTGCAGAACGCCCGGTCGCCCGCCCCGGTCAGCACGATCGCCCGGACCTCGTCGCGATGGCGGAGCCACCGCCACAGGCCGCGCAGCTCGCGCTGCATCGTCGTGTCGAACGCGTTGTGGACCTCGGGGCGGTCGAGCGTCACCCAGGCGACCCCGTCGCCCGTCTCCTCGTAGCGGACGGTCTCCAGCTCGGCCATGGCCGCCTCCTCGCTCTCACGGTCCCGGCCGCCCGGCTGCCCGGCTGGGCGGCTCGCCCGGGCGCCCGGACGGTCAGCGAGCGCAGTCGGTGGGGCGCACGTCGGGCTCGCCGGGGACGGGTGCCGGTGGGTGGTCCGCCGTGGCGGCGATGCTAGCGCCGGGCCCGGGGACGGGCCGGGTGCGGCCACCACCGCGTCACAGGCACGCGTAGACGGCGTCGACGAGGGCCCGGTTGCGGGTCGACTGCCACCGGGGGATGACGTCGTTCATGGCGTACCCGAAGGCGACCGACGCGTCGGGGTCCGCGAAGCCGAGGGCACCGCCCGTGCCGAAGTGGCCGAAGGAGCGGGGGTTGGGGCCGAACGGCCGCCGCTCCGTGGTGGGCGCGAACCCGAGGCCGAAGGTGACCTCCTCGCCGAGGACGGGGCAGAACCCGCTCGACTGGGGCGAGGCCGCCTCGGCCAGCAACCCGGGAGAGAGGAGCCGGCCCGGCTCGAGCAGGGCGGCGTAGAGGCGGGCGATGCCGGTGGCCGTGGCGTGCCCGTTGGTGGAGGGCACCTCGGCCGAGCGCCACTCGGGCGTGTTGACCACGCCCATCGACGAGTAGCCCGGCGGGTTGAAGTAGCCGAGCTGGACCATCAGGTCGTCGCCGCTGAGGGCCGTCCGGTCGACGGTGGGTGGTGGACCGCCGATCGCCCAGACGACCTCGGCGCAGCGATCGTGCTCCTCGGGCGGGAGGCCGAAGTGCACGTCGGCGCCGAGCGGACCGGCGACCCCGCGGAGGCGCTCGCCGGGCGACTGGCCGGTGACCCGGCGGACCAGCTCGCCGACCAGGTGCCCGTAGGTGTTGGTGTGGTAGGCGTGGCGGCTGCCGGGCTCCCACCAGGCCTCGGTGGCGGCGACGGCGGCGGCCATCCGGTCCCACGCCCACAGGTCGTCGTTCGTGAGCGGCTCGCGGACGGCCGGCACGCCGGCCCGGTGGCAGAGGGCGTGGCGGAGCGTCGCACCCTGCTTCCCGCCGGCGGCGAACTCGGGCCAGACCGAGCAGACCGGGTCGTCGAGGCCGACCTCGCCGGCGTCGACCAGCTGGAGCAGGAGCAGGGCGACGATCGCCTTGCCGACCGAGTAGACGTCGACGAGGGTGGCGGGCTCCCACGGCCGCGTCCGTGCCGCGTCGCGGAAGCCCCCGACCAGCTCGACCACCGTCTTGCCGCCGACGACCACCGTGACGGCGGCACCGAGCTCCCCGCGATCGGCGAAGTTGGCGGCGAAGGCGTCACGGACCGGGGCGAAGCGCTCGTCACAGGTGCCCGACACGGGGACGTCCACCGGTGCAGTCTCGCGCCGCCTGGGAGCCGGCCGCCCCTGACCGGTCAGACCCGAGCCGTGTCCCGCCGGAACGCGCCGACGGCGAGCCAGCCGAGGGCCGCCGTCCAGACCGCCAGCACCACCCAGTCCTCGGCCGGCGGCCACGCCGGGCCGTGCAGGACGACGCTCGCCGAGTGGACGAGCCAGTAGGAGGGCAGGCACTTGGCGACGTCGGTGAGGACGCGGTCGGACCCGAGCGGCCCCCACGCCCCGCCGAGGAGGGCGAACAGGCTGGTGACGCCGCCGACGGCCGGGCCGAGCGAGTCGGGCTTGACCAGGTGGCCGAGGAGCACGCCGAGCACGGCGAAGGGCACGAGCCCGACGAGCACCAGCCCGGTCATCGCCGCCCACTCGCTGGCCCGGAGGTGGACGTCGAGGGAGAGGCCGGCGACGTAGAGCACGACGATGGTGAGCAGGGCCAGCAGGTACCCGCAGACGATCTTGGCCGTGAAGTAGGTCCGGGCCCGAAGCGGCGTGATCCGGAGCTGGCGCGTCCAGCCGACCTGGCGCTCGGCGGCGATGCGGGCCCCCGACGACACGATGGCCACCATCGAGCCCCAGGCGACCATGCCGCTCATGTAGTAGAGGGCGAAGCCGATGCCCGACAGCGACTTGCCCTTGTTGGCGCCGCCGACGGCGAGGAAGAGGACGAGCGGGAAGCCGAGCGAGAAGAGGAGGAACCGCCGGTTCCGAAAGGTCCGGACGACCTCGGCGCGGAGGTAGGTCGCCCGCCTCACGGCGCCGGGACCCCGGTGACGCCGACGCCGAGCTCGTCTCCGCCGACGAGCTCGAGGAAGGCCTCCTCGAGCCCCGCGCCCCGCACCTCGAGGTCGCGGGCGACCGGGTAGCGGGCGAGCAGGGCCCGCAGCGCGGCGTCCGAGTCGGCGCACGACAGCACGACGGCGTCGCCCCGGCGCTCCGCGGTGGTGACGCCGGGGAGGGCGCCGACCTCTGCGAGGTCGACACCCGGCAGCGTCGCCCGGATGGTCCGTCCGCCGACCTTGGCCTTGATCTCGGTGGCGGGGCCGTCGGCGACGACCTGGCCCCGCACGAGCAGCACGACCCGGTCGGCGTAGGCGTCGGCCTCCTCGAGGTAGTGGGTGGCGAAGAGCACCGTCGTGCCGCTGCTCGCCACGCCGCGCATCGTCGCCCAGAAGTCGCGGCGGGCCTCGACGTCGAGGGCGGCGGTCGGCTCGTCGAGGACCAGCAGGTCGGGATTGGCCACCAGCGCCAGGGCGAAGCGCACCCGCTGGGTCTGGCCCCCCGACAGCTTGCTCGTCTGCTGCTGCGCGTAGGCGGCGGCGCCCGTCGTGTCGAGCACCTCGTCGACGGGCAGCGGGTCCGGGTAGAGGGACGCCACCACGGCGACGAGCTCGGCGACCGACAGGTGCTCGACGAGCGACCCCGTCTGCAGCATGCCGCCGACGAGCCCCGAGGCGACGGCGTCGGCCGGGGCGAGCCCGAAGAGCGACACGCTCCCGGCGTCGGGGCGGGCCAGCCCGAGCAAGAGGTCGATGGTCGTCGACTTGCCGGCGCCGTTCGGGCCGAGCAGCGCCACCGTCTCGCCCGGAGCGATGGCGAGGTCGACGCCCCGCACCGCCTCGATGGGCCCGTAGGACTTGCGCAGGCCCGACAGCACGACGCCGCCCCCCCGCCCGTGTGGTCGTGCCATGCCCGAAGCGTCGCACGGCCGGGGCCCGGGCGCCAGTGCCCCGACCCGGGCGGCGAGCCGGGCTCAGCGGTCCCCGAGGAGCACGGCGAGCCGGGCCAAGGTCTGCCTGCCACCCTCGTCGGCGTGGAAGCGCTCGACCACCACGTCGCGGTCGTGCGCGCTGGCGAAGACGTGCCGAAGTGTCACCACCGTGCGTCCCGCCATCTCGTCGAAGGTCACGACGGTGTCGAAGGGCGGGTCTTCGTCCTCGGGGGACCCGTGCGTCGTCACCAGCCGTTCACGCGCGTCGATCTCGCGGTAGGTGACGGTGTTGGCATGGTCGCGCCCGTCGGGGCCGTGCATGGTGAACACCCAGCGACCGCCCGGGCGCAGGTCGTGCTCGTGGGTGGTGAGCGTGAAGCCGTCGGGTCCCCACCACCGCTCGAGGTGGGCAGGCTCGACCCAGTAGGGGAACACGACCTCGGGAGGTGCGTCGTAGAGGTGGGCCAGGACCACCTGGCGGTCGACGGCCCCGGTGACCACGTCGTCGAGGCACTGGAGGCTCTGGTTCCACCCCGCCTGCATCCCCTCGAGGGCGGCGCGGCCCTCGGGACCCGAGACCGTGGCGCGCGCGACCACGGTGACCTCGGTTCGTCCGGCGAGGTCGGCGAAGGTCACCGTGTGGGACGACTCGAGGAGCGGGGAGCCGTCGGGGCCGGGCACGAACGCGTCGACCACCAGCCGCTCGGGCGCCACGACCTCCCGGTAGTGGCCGTGCATGGTCTGCTCGAACCCTTCGCCGACCATCACGATGGTGAGCGCACCGCCCGGGCGGGGGTCCGACTCGACTCGTGGCGCCGAGAAGCCCTCGGGCCCCCACCAGCGCGCAAGGTGCTCGGCGTCCGTCCACAGGGCGAACACCGCCTCGCGCGGTGCGTCGTAGACGCGCCGCAGGGTGATCTCGCGCGTCGAGCTCGGTTCAGTCATGTCGGTCCTCCTCTGTGGTGCGCTCGTGCCCGGGTGCGCCTGCGTCCGCGGGCGACGCCGCCTGCCGGGTCTGCCGCAGGTAGGTGTCGAGGCGGTCGAGGCGTTCCTCCCACGTGCGTCGGAAGGCGCCGACCCACTCGTCGACCTCGTCGAGCGCGTCGCGTCGCAGCTCGCACGGGCGCCGTTGGGCGTCGCGGCCCCGCGTGATCAGCCCGGCTTCCTCGAGGACCTTCAGGTGCTTGGAGACCGCCGGCTGGCTCATGGCCAGCGGGGCGGCGAGCTCGGTCACCGAGGCCCGGCCGTGGGCGAGGCGGGCGAGGATGGCCCGCCGGGCCGGGTGGGCGAGGGCGGCGAAGGTCCTGTCGAGCCGCGGCGGCCCGGCGGGGACAACGCCGACGGCCCGGTCCGGTGCCGGCGTCCTAGGCGGACCGTGACGACCCCGCGGCGTTCCCACCGGCGCGTGCTGGCGGGGCGTCACCGCCGCCTCGCCGGGCCACGCGCTCGACGGCATCGGCCGCGCGGGGCGACGGGTGACGGCGGAGGGGTCTCGCCGACCCCCACGAGTGCGGTGCCCGACCCGTCCGCGGTGCTCACGGCTGCGCCCCCCGGCCCGCTCGGTCACGATCCATACCGAACAGGTTATATAACATACTGGGGATGTACAAGGGCATCCTCCTGCGGCAGGCGACGCGGGAGCTCGGGGGCGGTCCGGGCGCGGCGCGAAGATGCCGCCGGCGCACGTGGGCCCCGGGTGCGCGGCGTCGGCGAGGGCCTCCTGGCGGCCCTCCAGGCGGGTCGGCAGGACACGACGGGCCCGTCGGAGCGGCGTGGCGCGCCGGGCCCCGTCGTGGCGGCCCCTGGCACATTTCATATAATATGCGCGTGCACCGTCGGCGAAGGCGAGGTGCAGGGGACGGGAGACCCCCGTCGTCCGGGGGTGTGTCGAGGCGTCTTGGGGGCCGATGAGCGAGTTCCTCACCTTCCTGGTGGCAGGCATCGTCGCCGGGGCCATCTACGCCGTCACCGCGACCGGGCTGGTGGTCACCTACACGGTGACCGGCGTGTTCAACTTCGCCCACGGGGCCGTCGGCATGGTGCTGGCCTTCCTGTTCTGGCAGTTCTGGCAGGGCTGGGGTTGGCCGGCCCCCGTGGCGCTCGTCGTCGTGCTGCTCGTCTGCGCGCCGGTGCTCGGCACGGTGGTCGAGCGGACGATGATGCGCCGGCTGCACGGGACCGCCACCGGCATCCCCCTCGTCGTCACCATCGGGCTCATGCTGCTGCTCTACGGGCTGGCCAACACCGTCTGGCCGCAGACCCAGGCTCGCACCATGCCGGACTTCTTCCCGAACGTGAACGTGCACGTCGGTGGCGCCAACGGCGTGAACGTGTCGGGCGAGCAGCTGGTCACCGTGGCGGTCGCCGTGGTGGCAGCCGTGGTCCTCCGGCTGGTGTTCAGCCGAACCCGCGTGGGCGTGGCCATGCGGGCGGTGGTGGACGATCCCGAGCTCGCCTCGCTGCACGGGGCGCCGGCCGGACGCCTCTCCGCGTACGCCTGGATGATCGGCACGGCGCTCGCCGGTGTCGCCGGCATCCTGCTCGCCCCCCAGGCCGACATGAACATCCTGCAGCTGACCCTGCTGGTCGTCTACGGCTACGCGGCGGCCGTGGTGGGCCGGTTGCGGAGCCTCCCGCTCACGGTCGCCGGCGCGCTGCTCCTCGGGGTGGCCGACTCGATGGCGGTGGGCTACGCCCCGTCGGCCGTCGAGTCCTACGTCGTCGTGTCGCTGCCGATGGCCCTGCTCATCGTCGCCCTGGTCGCCATGCCGCAGACGCGCCTCGCGGTCGGCCGCGTCGTGCGGCCCCGCCCACCCCGCGTGCCCACCGCCCAGCGGTCGGTCGTGGGGGCGGCCGGCGTGGTCGCCGGCACCGTGGTGCTGGTGAACCTGCTCGGCGGCACCGCCCTCGACACCTTCGGCAGCGTCGTCGTCCTCGCCCTGCTCGGCCTGTCGCTCGTCGTGCTGTCGGGCTACGGCGGCCAGGTTTCGCTGTGCCACTTCGCCTTCCTCGGCCTCGGGGCCTGGGCCATGACCCGGGTGGGCGGCGGGCACTCGCTGCTCGGCATCCTCGCCGCCATGGGTGTCTGCGCCGCCTGCGGCGCCCTGCTCGCCCTCCCGGCCATCCGGCTGCGCGGCCTGTACCTCGGCCTCGCGACGCTGGCCTTCGCCGTGCTGATGGACAGCCTCTTCTTCACCTCGACCGCGGTGATGGGCTCGAGCGGCGAGCTCAGCCTCGGGCGTCCGGACGTCTTCGGCCTGCACCTCGCCTCGACCCGGGCCTTCATCGTCGCGTGCTCGGTGGTCCTCGCCGGCTGCCTGGTGCTTGTGGCGGCGTTCCGGCGCTCGAGGTACGGGCGGCGACTGGTGGGCATGAACGACAGCCCGGCGGCGTGCGCGACCGTCGGCCTCGACCTGACGCTCACCAAGCTGGCGGTCTTCGTCGGCTCGTCGGCCATGGCCGGGCTGGCCGGCGCGCTCTACGGCTCGCTGGAGGGCGGGCTTGGCGCGTTGCAGTTCCAGTTCGTGCTGTCGCTGGCCTTCTTCCTCGCCGTCACGATGGCCGGCTCGAACGCCCTGTCGTCGTCCGTCGTCGCCGGCGCGTTCGTGGCCGTGGTGCCGGCCGTCGCCGCGCACCTGAGCGCCGTCCCCAGCCTCCTCTACCTGCTGTCCGGGCTCGGTGCCATGAGCATCGGTCGCAACCCGAACGGCCTGGCCCAGGCGTGGATCGACCTCGGGCACGCCTGGCGGCGGCGGCGTCCCGTCGCCGGAGGGACCTTCGGCTCGGTCGCCCCGAGCCCCACGCCGGCGTCTCCCGGAGTCGTCGCGGCCGGCGGCTCCGTCCCCGACCGGGCGGAGGTCCGGTCCGTTGGCTGAGCTCGAGCTCCGGAGCGTCTCGGTGCGCTTCGGGGGTGTCCAGGCGCTGGAGGACGTCGACCTGCGCGTCGTGTCGGGGAAGGTCCACGGCCTGATCGGCCCGAACGGCGCCGGCAAGACGACGCTCTTCAACGTGGCCACCGGGATCGTGCCGCCCTCCTCCGGCCAGGTCCGCATCGACGGCACCGACGTCACCCGGGCCAGGCCGCACCTGCGGGCGCGGCTCGGACTGGCGCGCACCTTCCAGCGCATCGAGATCTGCGGCACCCTCACCGTGCGAGAGAACGTGCAGCTGGCCGTCGAGGCCCGCCGGGGCCGACGAGGCGGTCCGACGACCGCCGCGATCGCCGACCGGTTGCTCGACGAGGTGGGGATCGGCGACATCGGCGACGAGCCGGCGGACGCGGTGCCGATCGGCCTCGCCCGTCTCGTCGAGATCGCCAGGGCCCTGGCGATCTCGCCGGCCACCCTCCTCCTCGACGAGCCGAGCTCCGGGCTCGACCACCTCGAGACGGCCGAGCTCGGCGGCGTGCTGCGGCGGCTGGCCGACGACGGCATGGGGATCCTGCTGGTCGAGCACGACATGGGGCTCGTCATGCAGGTCTGCGACGAGCTGACCGTGCTCGACACCGGGAGCGTGGTCGCCGCCGGGGACCCGGCCGCGGTGCGCTCGGACCCCGCGGTGCAGGCTGCCTACCTGGGCACCTCCCACCCCGAGGCCGGCCGGGCCACCGCGGGACCGACGGCACCGACGGGGCCCGCCCGGACGTCGTGCGGCCCGGCAGCCGCCGGCGCCCCGGGACCCGACGCCGACGACCTCGGGCCGCCGGTGCTCAGCCTCGACGAGGTGCGCGCCGCCTACGGACGCATCGAGGTGCTCCACGGCGTGAGCCTGACGCTGCGCCGAGGGTCGGTGTTCGCCCTCCTCGGCCCGAACGGCGCCGGGAAGTCGACCCTGCTCAAGTGCTGCAGCGGACGTGTCGTGCCCACGAGCGGCACGGTGTGCGTGGGCGGAGTGCCGGTGGGACGCCGCACGCCGGCCGCGCTCGCCCGCGCCGGACTGTGCGCCATTCCGGAGGGACGGGCGGTCTTCGCCAACCTGACCGTGGCCGACAACCTGCTGATGGCCACCTACCGGTCGCCGAGCGTGCTACGACAAGACGTCGAGGAGCGGGCGTTCGCGGCGTTCCCCCGGCTCCGAGAGCGTCGGCACCAGCTGGCCGGCACGCTCTCGGGAGGGGAGCAGCAGATGCTGGCGCTCGCCCGCGCCCTCACGACGGAGCCCGACGTGCTGCTCATCGACGAGCTGTCGATGGGGCTGGCCCCGCTCGTGGTCGAGGACCTCTACCAGACGGTGGCACAGCTGGCCGCCGCCGAGGGACTGACGGTGCTGCTGGTCGAGCAGTTCGCCGAGGCCGCCCTGGCCCTGGCGACCGAGGCCGCCGTGCTGGTCAACGGAGAGATCGTCCGGCAGGGTGGTGCTGCCGAGGTGGCAGAGGAGGTGGCCGGTGCCTACCTGGGCGGCGGTTGAGCGAGAGAGGGGACGACGGCCATGACGGCTGCTCCGGTGGTCGAGGACGGGTCGGGGGAGCTCGAGGAGCAGGTGCTGCACCGCGTCGAGGGCGCCGTCTCGTGGATCACCCTCAACCGACCCGAGGCCGGTAACGCCATCACCCCGGGCCAGCGGGATCGCGTCATCGACCTCCTGGGTCGGGCGAGCGCCGACCCCGCCGTTCGAGCGGTGGTCATCGGGGCGACCGGCACCCGGTTCTGCACGGGTGCCGACCTGCGCAGCGGCGGCGAGGCCCCCTCACCGGGGTCGGCCCCGCGTCGCGTCGCGGGCGACACTGCCCGGCTCATCCGCGAGGGCGCGCAGCGGCTGGTCGAAGCGGTGCTCGACTGCGAGAAGCCGGTCGTGGCCGCCGTGAACGGGACGGCGGCGGGGATCGGGGCGCACCTGGCGTTCGCCTGCGACCTGGTCGTGGCGGCCGAGCGCGCCCGCTTCATCGAGGTCTTCGTCCGGCGCGGCATCGCCCCCGACGGCGCCGGTGCGTACCTGTTGTCCCGCCTGGTCGGACCCCACCGGGCCAAGGAGCTGCTGCTGCTCGGCGACGACCTCGGGGCGGCGCAGGCCGCCGACTGGGGACTGGTCAACCGCGTCGTGCCGGACGACGCGCTCGACGGCGAGGTCGCCGCCCTCGCCGGCCGGCTCGCGGCGGGGCCGACCCGGGCGCTCGCCGCAGCCAAGTGGCTCGTGAACCGAGCGCTCGACGTGGACCGGCGCACGGCGCTCGACGACGAGGCGATGGCGCAGGAGCTGGTCGTCGGCACCGACGACGCGGTCGAGGGGCTGACCGCCTTCGCCGAGCGTCGCAGCCCGGAGTTCCGGGGCACGTGAGCGCGACCACGCGCCGGTCGCCGGTGCCGCTCGTCGCCCGTCGGAGCGCCCGGGTCGAGCCGTGCCGAGGAGCTCGCGCTCTTCCGAGGGCAAAGCAGGGTGAACCTATGCTGTGCAGGTGCCCATGACGGAAGGCGACGGGAACGGCCCCGGCAACGGCTCGATCTCCCTTCCGGCAGCCTCGATGGCCGTCGTGCGCAAGGGGAGCGGCGAGCAGGCGGCGGCCTACATCCGCAAGCTGATCTTCGACGGGCAGCTCCGCGAGGGGATGCGGCTCCCACAGGACGAGGTCGCGAAGGCGGTTGGCGTCAGCCGCATCCCCATCCGCGAGGCCATCATCGTGCTCGAGCGAGAGGGGTGGGTCACCACCAGGCTGCACCGGGGTGCGTTCGTGAACGCGTTCGGCGAGGAGACCATCCGCGACCACTACGAGCTCTTCGGGCTGATCTACGGGCTGGCGGCACGCCGGGCGACCCAGCGCGGCGACACCGAGGTGGCTGCCCGGCTCGACGAGCTCGCCCACGCGGTGGGCAAGACCGACGACCCCCTCGAGGTCGGCGAGCTCGCCGTGGCCTTCCACGGCACCGTCGTCGAGGCGGCACGCTCACCGCGCATCCGGGTCGTGCTGCGGGCCATGTCGGCGCTCGTGCCCGGGCCCTTCTTCGAGCTCGTGCCGAGGGCGGTGGACGTCGAGCGCAAGGGTCTCCGCGCCATCGCCCGCGCCGTCAAGGCCGGTGACGGGGACCGGGCAGCCCGTGAGTACGCCAAGATGCTCGACCAGCAGGCGGGGATGGTCGTCGAGCTCTTCCACCAGCGCAGCGCGGCCGGCCGGACGGCGTGACCGGCGGGACGACGACCGACGGTCGGAGGGGGCAGCCCCCGAGCGGGGACTGGCTCGGCACCCCGTACCTGCACTTCGAGCGTCACGGCCCACTGGCCCGGTGCGTCATCGACCGCCCCGAGCGCAGGAACGCGCTCACGCCGGCCATGTACTTCGGCATCCGCTACGCCGTGAACCACACGGACACGACGCCCGACCTCGCCGGGCTGCTGATCACCGGAACGGGCGACGTCTTCGCCCCGGGAGGAGACCTCGGCGGCAGCAACGACGACGGTTGGGCCGACCTGCCCGGCCTGTTGTTCATGGACAACACGCCCTTCGACGCCCTGCGCCAGTCGGCCAAGCCGGTCGTCTGCGCGGTGAACGGCCTGTGCCAGGGCGGCGGTCTGGTCATGGCCATGCTGTCGGACGTGAGCGTGGTGAGCGAGCGGGCGACGTTCCGGGCACCCGAGCTGTTCCGGGGCATCGCCGACACGCACTACGCTCACGTCCTAGCCCGTCAGGTCGGGCCCGCCCGGGCACGCGACCTGCTGCTGACCGGCCGCGAGCTGACGGCCGACGAGGCGGTCGAGTGGGGCCTGGTCTCACGCCTGGCACCCCACGACGAGCTGCTCGAGGTCGCGACTGCCGTGCTCGAGGAGTGCTGCCGGACGGCCCCTGGGGCGCGCTCGGACGTCAAGCGCAGCTTCGACCAGTACTACGGGCTCTACGACCGAATCGGCATGGTGGCGAGCCTGCGGGGCGAGGAGCCCGTCGAGGGGTTCCGGGCGTTCCGCGAGCGGCGTGCGCCCTCGTGGGTCGACCCCCGGCTACGGACGGAAGGCCGGCTGTAGGAGACCGCCGGCGGCGGGGGTGCACGGCGGCGGGGGTGCACGGCGGCGGGGGTGCACGGCGGCGGCTCGTCCGCTCGAGCGGTCACGGCCCCGGCGCGCCGGGCGCGGGCCGGGGCCGTCCGTCGGGGCCCGGTGGGCGCGCGTTCGTTCCTGTGGTGACGCCCCGCGGTTCGGCCCACTGTGCAGATCAAAGATATAATATCCGAACGGAGCCGGCCGGTCCCCGACGGGGGCGTCTGCCCCGAGGAAGGAGGCCCCCGTGGTCACCACGGCGGCACAGGACAGCCCGACCGTCGACGACGACGTCGTCGCTCGCATCCCCCCGATCGTCGACCTCGACGCCCACGTCGTCGAGCCGCCAGGCGTGTGGGTCGACCGTCTCCCGGCGCGCTATCGCGACGTGGGCCCGCACATCGAGCTGCTCCCGGCCGGGGTGCCGAAGCTCGCCGGCTCCGGGTACGTCGAGGCCCCAGGTGCGGACGGTCCACTGGTCGCCTGGTGGTGCTACGAGGACCACCGCGCCTCGCTCAAGCGGACGATCGCCGCCGCCGGGTTCCCCCGCGAGGAGATCCAGCTGCGCGGCGTCCGCTACGAGGAGATGCGCCCGGGCTGCTGGAACGTGACCGACCGCCTCGCCGACATGGACGTGAACGGCGTCCAGGCCCAGCTCTGCTTCCCCAACTACCCGCGTTTCTGCGGCCAGCAGTTCCTCTGGGGCAAGGACCGCGAGCTCGCCGAGCTGTGCGTGCGCGCCTACAACGACTGGATGGTCGACGAGTGGTGCGGGGAGAGCGGTGGCCGGCTCGTCCCGCTGTGCCTGGTGCCCCTGTGGGACGCGGGGGCGGCGGCGGCCGAGGTGCGGCGGAACGCAGCCCGAGGGGTGCGGGCGGTCGCCTTCACCGAGCTGCCGACCTACCTCGACCTCCCCAGCCTCTACTCCGGCCACTGGGACCCCTTCTTCACCGCGTGCGAGGAGACCTCCACCGTCGTCTGCATGCACATCGGCTCGGGGACGAGGACCCCGCAGGCCTCGCCCGACGGGCCCGACGCGGTAGCCGCCACCATCCTGTTCGGCAACAGCGTCGCCAGCCTGACGGACGTGCTCTTCTCGGGGACGCTCGAGCGGTTCCCCCGGCTGCAGCTCCTGTACGCCGAGGCGCAGATCGGGTGGATCCCCTACCTGCTCGAGCGGGCCGACGACGTGTGGTCGACCCACCGGGGGTGGAGCAACTCGCAGCGCGACTGCCCGGAGCCGCCGTCGACCTACTACCAGCGGGGCAACGTCACCAGCTGCTTCTTCAAGGACCCGGTCGGGGTGTCCCTGCTCGACCAGGTCGGGGTGGACAACGTGGTGTTCGAGACGGACTACCCCCACTCGGACAGCACCTGGCCCGACTCACGGCGAGCCGCTGCCGAGCAGTTCGGCCACCTCGACCCCGTGTCGGTGCGCAAGATCGCCCGCGACAACGCCGTCGCCCTGCTCGGCCTCGACCTGCCCGACGTCTGAGGCCCACGGGAAGGCCGGGCGGCCCGCCCGTGGGCCCGCGTCAGCCCGCCGGCGCAGACGACCAGACGGTCGCCACCTCCTCGGCAGTCGCCAGCGTGGCGAGGGGCCGGAGGGTGTGCTCGACGACGCGCTCGCCGTAGTCGCGGGGGACGCCGGCGACGGCGTCGGTGACGACCACGACCTGGTAGGCGCGGTTGACGGCGTCGAAGACCAGGTTGGGGACGGCCACGTTGAGGGAGACGCCGGCCACCACGACGGTGGTCACGCCCTGGTTGCGCAGGAGCGAGTCGAGCTCCGTCCCGGACATGGGGCTCAAGCCATGGTGGCGGGGGAGGACCACGTCCCCGTCCTGGCAGAGGCCGGCCAGCGGCTGGACGGACGTGCTCGAAGCCGTGTCGATCACCCCGGCCCGGCGAGCGGCGGCGAAGAGCCGCGCGTTGCGGTCGGCGCCGAAGTCGCCGGGGAGACGCTCGGCCGTGCAGTGCACGACCGGCACCCGGGCGCGGCGGGCGGCGGCGGCGAGCAGCCCGGCGCGACGCGGGAGCTCGACGGCGTCCGCCGCCGCCACCAGCTCGGGCCAGGCACCTTCGGGGCCCACGACCCCCCGCTGGACCTCCTGCAGCAGCAGCGCGCACCGGCCGGGGGCGACCAGGTCGCCGAGCCCGGGGGCTCCGTCGTAGCTCGCTGACGGCATGGAGCGGTTCGTTCCTCCTTGTTCGGGTCGCCGGTGCCCGTCGGGCAGCGAGGCGGTCCGTCGGTCGCCCCGGGCCCGCCTACAGGAAGCGCAGGCCCGGGGTGGCGACGCGGAAGACGTCGGTGGCCAGCGCCTTGCCGAGCGACTGCGCGTCCCACCGGCGCTCGCCGGCGGCCACCTCTGCCTCCTCGCGCCAGCCCCGCATCCAGATGACCCGGTCGTGGATCGAGCGCAGGACCTGCCCGTTGACGAGCTGCGACTGGTCGCTCGCCAGCCAGGCGACGAGCGGCGAGCTGTTGGACGGGTCCATCGGCTGCCACTCGTCGGGCGGCACGTCGTCGGGCTCGACCACCGGCGGGGCCGAGGGCATCGTGCCGGTCAGCCGGGTGGCTCCCGACGGCCCGACCGCGTTGACGGTCACGCCGTAGGGGGCGAGCTCCTGGGCGAGGGTCAGGGTGAGCCCCACGATGGCGGCCTTGGCCGAGGCGTAGGCCGACTGCCCGAAGTTCCCCGTGAGGCCCGCCCCCGACGTGGTGTTGACGATGCGGCCCACCACCCGCTCGCCGGCCTTCGCCCGTCCTCGCCAGTGGACGGCGGCGTGGTGCGAGCAGCACCACGTGCCGCGCAGATGGACCCGGACCACGGCGTCGAAGTCGTCGGCGCTCAGGTTCCAGATGGCCCCGTCACGGACGATGCCGGCGTTGTTGACCAGGACGTCGAGCCGGCCCCACTCGTCGACGGCCCGGGCGACGAGCGCCCCGGCCTCTCCGTAGTCGGCGACGTCGCCGTAGTCGGCGACGGCCTCGCCGCCGCGTTCGGCGATGAGCTCGACCGTCAGGTCGGCGTCGCGTCCGCTCCCCTGGCCGTGGACGGACGTGCCGAGGTCGTTGACGACGACCCGGGCGCCCTGCTTCGCCAGCTCGAGCGCGTGCCCCCGGCCGATGCCGTGCCCCGCCCCCGTCACGATGGCGACCTTGCCGTCCAGCAGTCCCACGGTCCGTCCTCCCGGTGCCGGGCCACCTCGGCGGCCCCGTTTTGGATAAAAGATACAGTACCGCCGGGGACCCGGTACACTGGTGGCCGTGCTCGGCATCCTCGGACACGGCGCCTCCGACCGCACCGGCGGCCTGCCGTCCGAGCCCTGGCTGCCGCCGCATGTGCGGCTGCCGCCGGGCCCGCGGTGCGGGGCCGCCGGGGATGCCGCGGTCCACGGAGCCGGGGCGTGACCGCGTCGGAGGCGGCCGTGGCAAGCCCGAGCGGTGCCCGTGGCGAGGACCGCCTGCTCGTCGGCGGCGCCCTCCGGGCGGCGGTGGGGGGGCGGACCTACCCGAACGTGAACCCGGCGAGCGGCGAGCCCATGGGCACGGCGCCCGACGGTTCTGGCGCCGACATGGACGAGGCGATCGCCGCCGCCCGCCGAGCGTTCGACGCGACGACGTGGAGCCGCGACGTCGCCTTCCGCGTCCACTGCCTCGAGCAGCTGCACCTGGCGCTCTCGGACCACGCCGAGGAGCTCCGGGCCACCACGGTCGCCGAGGTCGGCTGCCCGGTGGCCCTCACCTACGGGCCGCAGCTCGACATGCCGGTGGACGGTGTCCGCTGGGTCACCGACCTCGTGCGCGACTACCCGTGGGTGGAGGACCTCGGGGTGGCCGAGCCCTTCGGCGTGCGCACCCACCGGAGCGTGCACCGCGAGCCGGTCGGCGTCGTGGGCGCCATCACCCCGTGGAACTTCCCCGTGCAGATCGAGCTGGCCAAGGTGGTGCCTGCCCTGGCCGCCGGCAACACCGTCGTGCTCAAGCCGGCGCCCGACACGCCGTGGACCGGGCTCGCCCTGGGCCGGCTCGTCGCCGAGCACACCGACATCCCGTCGGGCGTCCTGAACGTGGTCACCGCCGAGGGCAACGACGTCGGCCAGCAGCTGGTCGAGGACCCTCGGGTGGACATGGTGTCCTTCACCGGCTCGACCTCCACCGGTCGGCGGGTGATGGCCGCAGCGGCGGCGACCGTCAAGCGGGTGTTCCTCGAGCTCGGCGGGAAGTCGGCCTTCGTGGTGCTCGACGACGCCGACCTCGCGGCGTGCGCCCTCGTGGCAGCCCTGCAGATCACCACCCATGCCGGCCAGGGGTGCGCCATCACCAGTCGGTACGTGGTGCCGCGCCGGAGGATGGCCGAGGCGGTCGACGTGCTGGTGGAGACGGTGGGCGGCATCGCCTACGGCGACCCGACCGACCCCGCCAACCTGATGGGCCCCCTCATCAGCGAGCGCCAACGGCAGCGGGTCCTCGGCTACGTCCGCACCGCTCTCGACGAGGGAGCGACCCTCGCCCTGGGCGGCGGCGTGCCCGCTCACCTCCCGTCGGGCTTCTACGTCGAGCCCACCGTGCTCACCGACGTGGACCCGAAGGCGACGGTCGCCCAGGAGGAGATCTTCGGCCCGGTGCTCGTGGTCATCCCCCACGACGGCGACGACCACGCCGTGGCCGTGGCGAACGACTCGCGCTACGGCCTCTCCGGCGCCGTCCACAGCGCCTCGCCCGAGCGGGCCCGGGCCGTCGCCGCCCGGTTGCGCACCGGCACGGTGTCGGTCAACGGAGGCATCTACTACTCGCCCGACGTACCCTTCGGGGGCTACCGCGAGAGCGGGATCGGGCGCGAGATGGGGCGCGCCGGCTTCGAGGAGTACCTGCAGGTCAAGTCGGTCGCCGACGGCTCGTAGCGACGTCGGGGCACGAGCGGAGGAGGAGCGGTGTCGTCACTCGAGGGAAGGGTCGCCTTCATCACCGGTGCCGGACGTGGCCAGGGACGGTCCCACGCCGTCCGACTGGCGCAGGCGGGAGCGGACGTCGTCGCCGTGGACATCTGCCGCGACTTCGCCACCGTCCCGTACCCGATGGCGTCGCAGGCGGACCTCGACGAGACCGTCGCCCTGGTGGAGAAGGAGGGCCGGCGCGCCATCGGCGTGACCGCCGACGTCCGCGACCTCGCCGCCCTCCGGGTGGCCGTGGCGCGGGCCGTCGACGAGCTGGGCGGCCTCGACATCGTCGTCGCCAACGCCGGCATCACCTCGTGGATCGGCGACGAGAGCGACGAGCACGCCGCTCGGGTGTGGGACGACGTGCTCTCCACCTGCCTCACCGGCACCTGGCACACCCTGCGGGCCACCACGCCGGTGCTGGTCCAGCGGGGTCGCGGCGGTGCCGTCGTCATCACCAGCTCGACCGCCGGGCTGAAGGGGTTCGGCGGGGGCGCGGCAGGGGCTGACGCGTACACCGCGGCCAAGACGGGCATCGTCGGGCTCATGCGGTCCTACGCGACCGCCCTGGCCCCCCACATGGTCCGCGTGAACACCGTCCACCCCACGGGCACCGAGACGATGATGGTGACGAACGAGCCCTTCCAGGAGCTCCTCGCGCAGGTAGGCGACCTGGCCGCCGACACCTACCGCAACGCGATGCCCGTCGAGCTGATCAGCGCGCAGGACGTGAGCGAGGCGGTCGCCTGGCTCGTCTCCGACGAGGCGCGCTACATCACCGGGGTGCAGCTGCCCGTCGACGCCGGCTTCATGGTGCGCTAGGACGGCCGGCGGCGGACCGGCGCCGGCGGAGCGCCCCGCCCCCCGGCCGGGGCCTCAGGCCGTGGCGCCCTTGGCGAGCACCCCGATCGGCACGCCGGCGCCCTTCCGCTCGAAGCGTCCCTTGTCGAAGGAGTGGACCGACACGTCGTGGCCGGCGGCCTCGTCGCGGAGCGCGCCGACCGTGCAGCGTTCCTCGGGTCGGTGGGCGAAGGGGTCGTACGAGTACCAGCGGCACGCGTTCTGGTAGGTGATCTTGGCCAGCTCGTCGTCCGGCACGCCGGCGGCGACGCGGGCGAGCTCCTCGGGGGCCTCGGGCCAGGACGAGTCCGAGTGCGGGTAGTCGCACTCCCAGGCGATGTTGTCGACACCGATCAGGTGGCGGAGCTGGATCCCCACCGGGTCGGCGATGAAGCAGGTCAGGAAGTGCTGGCGGAACACGTCGCTCGGCAGCCGGTCGCCGAAGTCCTGGCCGGTCCAGTGACGGTGCATGTCGTAGGTGCGGTCGAGCCGGTCGAGGAAGTAGGGGATCCACCCGGTGCCCCCCTCGGACAGGGCGATGCGGACGTCGGGGTAGTGCTTGGGAACGCGTGACCACAACAGGTCGGCGGCCGCCTGGCAGATGTTCATCGGCTGCAGCGTGATCATGACGTCGACCGGGGCGTCGGGCGCGGTGACCGACAGCTGCCCCGACGATCCCAGATGGATCGAGACGACCACGCCCTCGTCGCAGACGGCCTGCCACAGGGGGTCCCACGAGGCGTCGTGGAAGCTCGGGTACCCGAGCGTGGCCGGGTTCTCGGTGAAGGTGATCGAGTGGCAGCCCTTGGCGGCGACCCGGCGCACCTCGGCGGCGGCAAGCTCGGCGTCCCACAGCACGGGGAGCGCCAGGGGGATGAAGCGGCCCGGGTAGGCGCCGCACCACTCGTCGATGTGCCAGTCGTTGTAGGCCTGCAGGACGGCCAGCGCCAGCTCCTTGTCCTCGGATGCCGCGAACAGTCGGCCGCTGAAGCCGGGGAACGACGGGAAGCACATCGACCCGAGCACCCCGCCGGCGTTCATGTCCTTGACGCGCTCGTGGACGTCGTAGCAGCCGGGCCGCATCTCGTCGAAGGCCGTCGGCTCGACGCCGTACTCCTCCTTGGGCCGGCCGGCGACGGCGTTGAGCCCGATGTTGGGGATCACCGACCCGTTGAAGACCCACACGTCGGCACCGTCGGGGGTGCGCTCGACGCGGGGGGCGGCATCGGCGAAGCGAGCGGGCATCCGCCCGGCGAAGAGGTCGGGTGGCTCGACGAGGTGGTCGTCGACACTGACCAGGATGAGGTCTCGGGCGTCCATGGCGGCATCCTCCCACCGGCGGACGGACGGTCCGCCGAATGCATAAAGAATACAAACTGGCCGACAGCCCCGGCAACGCCGGCCGGCTACAGGGCCTCGACGACCAGCGCTGCGCCCATGCCACCTCCGGCGCACATGGCAACGCAGCCGAGTGGGGCACCCCGGCGGCGGAGCTCGTGCACCATGGTGACGACCATGCGGGCCCCGGTGGCGGCGATGGGGTGGCCGAGGCCACACCCGCTGCCGTTGACGTTGACCCGCTCGTGGTCGAGGCCGAGGATGCGTGTCGAGGCGACGGCCATCGAACAGAACGCCTCGTTGATCTCGAAGAGGTCGACGTCGGCGGCAGAGAGCCCCGCCCGCTCCAGCGCCTTCGGGACGGCCAGGGTCGGGGCGAGGCCGGTGCGCTCGGGCGGCACGCCGACGGCGGCCCAGCTGCGGACACGGGCCAGCGGCTCGAGACCGTGGGCTGCCGCGTACACGTCGCTGGCCAGCACGAGGGCGGCAGCGGCGTCGTTGAGCCCGGCGGCGTTGCCCGCGGTGACGGTGGCCCCCTCGAGCTCGGGATGGAGCACCGGGAGGGCGGCGAGCTTCTCGAGCGACGTGTCCGGCCGCGGCTGCTCGTCGGTCTCGACCGTCCGGGTGGTCCCGTCGGGTCCCGGTGCCTCGACGGGCACGATCTCCTCGGCGGCCCGCCCGTCGGCCGTGGCCGCTGCGGCGCGTCGGTGCGACGAGAGCGCCCACTCGTCGGCCTCGGCCCGCGTCACGCCGGCCAGGCGGGCAGTGTTCTCGCCGACCGTGATCGACATGTCGAAGGCGGGAGCCTCGGGCGTCGCCGGGTGGCTGGGCGACATCCACTCGCGGAAGTCGCCGCTCGAGGCAGGGACGGCCTTGGTCGTCCTCGGCATCGAGCTCAGGCTCTCGGTCCCTCCTGCGACCACCAGGTGGTCCATGCCGGCACGCACGGAGCCCGCGGCGATGGCCACGGCGCCCAGCCCCGCCGCGCAGTGGCGGTTGTCGGCCATCCCCGGGACGCCGGCCATGCCGAGGGCGACCGCCGTGTGCCGGGCGATGACCCCGCCACCCTGCAGCGACTCGGCCAGCACCACGTCGTCGACGTCGGCCGCGTCGACACCCGACCGGTCGACGGCGGCGCGCACGACGACCTCGGCCAGGGCGAAGGCGTCGACGTCGACGAGGCCGCCCCTGTGGGCTCGGCCGATGGGCGTTCGCAGGGCGCTCAGGATGACGGCGTCGGGCACGGTGCCTCCTCGGTCTCTGTGCGCACCGGCCCGCTGGAGAGCCGGTGCGGTGGTCAGCGCGGGTCGAAGCGGACGGCGCCGTCGAGGCGGGCGACGTGGCCGTTCAGGTAGTCGTTGGCGATCAGGTGGGCGGCGAGGGCGGCGAACTCGTCGGGGCGCCCGAACCTCCGGGGGAACGGCACCTTCTCCTCGAGGGCGCGGCGCAGGTCCCCGGGCGCGGCGTCCCAGGCGGGTGTGCCGATGGTGCCGGGCGCGATGCAGTTGACGCGGACGCCGGCGCCGGCGAGGTCGCGAGCGGCGATCAGGGTCATCGAGACGATGGCGCCCTTGGCCGCGCCGTAGGCGACCTGGCCGATCTGCCCCTCGAAGGCGGCGATCGACGCGGTGGTCACGATGCCACCCCGCTGGCCGTCGTCGTCGACGGGGTCGAGGGCGCTCATCGCCGCCGCGGCCACCCGCACCGTGTTGAAGGTGGTCACCGCGTTCAGGTGCAGGGTGTCGACGAAGAGCTGGAGGTCGTGGGGCGTCCCGTCGCGCCGGACCGTCCGGACGCTGGCCGTGGCGCCGCCGGCGCAGGCGACGACCATCCGGAGCCCGCCTCGGGCGGTGGCCTTGGCCACGGCTCGCTCCATGTCCTCGCCCGAGGCGGCGTCGCCGGCCACCCCGACGGCGCCCGTCCCGAGCTCGTCGGCCAGCCCTGCCACGCGCTCCCCGTCACGGTCGAACAGCACGACCGAGGCGCCCAGCGCGGCCAGGTGGCGCGCCGTCGCCGCCCCCAGCCCACCGGCCGCCCCCGTCACGAGGGCGGTGTTCCCGTCGATCTGCATCTCCAAGGCCTCCTTCGCGACCCGCCGGCGCGGCGGGCCGTCTCTCGTCAGCGTCCCAAGCCCGTCGGTCCTCCGACCGGCCCGTCCGACGGCACAGAACCCGTCGACGGCACCGGCCCCGTCGACGGCACCGGCCCCGTCGACGGCACGGGGCCGGTGCCGCAGGCGTCCGCCAGGTGGTCGAGGCAGTCGGCTGGCGTGACGAACTGGGTGTCGAGGACGAGTGCGCGCTTGACGAACAGGTGGGCGTCGAGCTCCCAGGTGTAGCCCATGCCACCGTGGACCTGCACGCAGGTCCGGGTCGCCCGGCCCGCCGCCCGGCTGGCCAGCACCCGGGCGGTGGCGACGGCCCAGCGTCCCTCGGGCACCGGGGGAGCGCAGCCCTCGCTGCCGCCGACGGGTGCCGCCGCCGCGTCGGCGGCCTCGTCGACGGTCACCGCCGCGGCGTGGACGGCGGCACGGGCCAGCTCGGTCGCCACGAGGGCGTCGGCGAGCAGGTGCTTGACCGCCTGGAAGGCGCCGATCGGTCGGCCGAACTGGTGGCGCTCGGTGGCGTACGCCGTGGCCATGGCGAGCGCACCGGCGGCCAGCCCGACCTGGGTGGCTGCCGTGAGCAGGGTGGCCCGGTCGACCAGCGCAGCCGCGAGCGGTCCCTCGGCGCACGTCTCCCCGGTCGGGAGGCGCCCGTCCAGCCGGTGCACCGGGGTCAGCGGGTCGAGCGGACGGGCGAGCGGGCGGGCGGCGAGGTCGTCCGGGTCGACGAGGACCACGCGGTCGTCCCCGGCGAGGGCTACCACGTCGATGCCGTCCAGGTGCTCGACGACGACGGGCCCCGCACCGTCGACCACGGCACCGACGACGACCGAGCCGTCGGCCGCTCCGTCGACCAGCGGGGCGAGCACGGTGGTTGCCACCCACGGCCCCGGCGCGGCCGCCCGTCCGAGCTCTTCGTGGACGACGGCGCAGTCGGCCAGGGACCCACCGAGGCCCCCGTCGGCCGCGGGCACGGCGAGGGCGAAGGCGCCCATCCGGGCCAGCTCGTGCCAGAGGTCGCGGTCCACCGCACCGGGCAGCGCGGCGGCTGTGCGACGGGATGCGTGGTCGCAGCGCTCGGCGAGCAGGCGGCGGAGCTCGTCGCGCAGCTGCACCTGCTCGGCGGAGAGCTCGAGGTCCATCAGCGCTCCCGGGGGAGCCCGAGGCCCCGCTCTCCCACGATGTTGCGCTGGACCTGCGCCGTGCCGGCGGCGATGCCGAGCGAGAGCGCGTAGAGGCGCTGCTCGACGTGGTCGGCCGTTCCGGCGAGCACCGGGTCGTCGAGGGCGAGTCCGGCACGTCCGAGGACGCGCATGGCCACCTCGCCCATGCGTTCGCGGGCCTCGTGGTAGGCGAGCTTGAAGACCGAACCGTCGACGCTCACGTCCATGCCCCGTCCGGCCCGCGACACCGTGCGGCGGGCCAGGGCCCACAGCCCCTCGAGCTCGGCGGCGACCGTCGCCACCTCGTGGCGGACGCCGTCGTCGTCCCACGCCGTGCCGCGGGGGGCGGGAACCGAGCGGGCGATGGTGGCCAGCTCGCGCACGAGCAGCTGCGACCGGAGCAGCTCGCCCACGAAGGCGGTGCCGCGCTCGAAGGAGAAGGTGACCATGGCCACCTTCCACCCGTCGTTCTCCTGGCCGACGCGGTTGGCGACGGGGATCCGCACCTCGTCGAGGAACACCTCGTTGAACTCGCTCACCCCGGTCAGGGTGCGGAGCGGACGGAGCTCGACGCCGGGGCTGTCCATCGGCATGACGAGCCACGTGATGCCTCGATGGCGGGGCGCGTCCGGGTCGGTGCGCACGAGCAGCTCGCAGTAGTCGGCGACGTGGGCATGGGACGTCCACACCTTCTGTCCCGTCACCACGTAGTGGTCGCCGTCGCGGACGGCTCGGGTGCGCAGGGACGCGAGGTCCGACCCGGCCTCGGGCTCCGAGAAGCCCTGGCACCACACGTGGTCGCCGCGCAGGATGCCGGGCAGGTGGGCCGTCTGCTGCTCGGGGGTGCCGGCGGCGATCAGCGTCGGCCCGGCGTGCAGCGTCCCCACGAAGTTGCAGCCCACGTACGGCGCTCCGGCCCGCTCGAGCTCCTCGAGGTAGAGCAGCTCGCGCGTCGCCGACGCTCCGAGGCCGCCGGAGGACGCGGGCCACGACACCCCCGCGTAGCCCGCGTCGTACAGGCGGCGCTGCCAGCCGGTGTCGTACGCGCGCCGCGCGGGCCAGTCCTCGGGGTCGGGAGGATCGGGCAGCTCGGCGACGGCGACCTCGAGCCAGGCGCGCAGCTCGTCGCGCCAGTGCCGTTCCTCGTCGGTGAGCCGGAGGTCCACGACCGAGGCCCGCTCAGCGACGCTCGTAGGTGACGCCCGCCGCCTCGGCGTCCCAGGTGGCCCCCGTCACGCCCTCGTCGCGCAGCTCGCGCTTCAGCACGCGGCCCACCGGGCTCCGGGGGAGGGCGGCTCGGAACTCGATGTAGCGGGGCAGGGCGAAGTAGGGGAGCTGCTCGACGCACCAGCGGAACAGATCCTCTTCGGTGACGGTCGCCCCCTCCTTCACGGTGGCGGTCACCTTCAGGTCGTCCTCGGTGAGCGGGCTCGGCACGGCGTGCACGGCCACGTCGGCGAGCGCCCCGTGGCCCATCAGGACCCGCTCGACCTCGAAGCTCGAGATGTTCTCGCCCCGACGGCGCAGGTAGTCGGCCTTGCGGTCCACGAAGTAGAGGTAGCCGTCCTCGTCGATCCGGCCGATGTCGCCGGTGTGGTACCAGAGGTTCCGAGTGGTGGCCACCGTCTCCTCGGGCCGGCCCCAGTAGCCCTCGAACATCACGTGGGGCCGCTTGGGCCGCAGCACGACCTCGCCGTCGCTCCCCGGGGGGAGCTCGCGGTCGTCGTCGTCGAAGACGCGCACGTCGAAGTACTCGTCGTTCACGACGCCCGCCGCGTTGGGCCGGTTCTCCGTGCCCGGCGGCTGCC
Source organism: uncultured Acidimicrobiaceae bacterium (assembly GCA_964610905.1). Taxonomy (GTDB): domain Bacteria; phylum Actinomycetota; class Acidimicrobiia; order Acidimicrobiales; family RAAP-2; genus JAJZJT01. The sequence goes on along the minus strand of CAZSYT010000002.1, from coordinate 65,445 downwards.
ACGACACGAGGCTCGCCTCGGTCACCCCGTAGGCGCCGCTGAAGGTCGCGACCCCGAAGCGCGAGCGGATGACCCGGTCGACCTCGACCGGCAGGGGCGCCGCGCCCAGCAGGCGCAGGGTGGTGTTGGCCTCGGGCCGGCCCGACCGAGGCATCTCGGGGCGGTCCGTGTCGTGGGCCAGCAGGTACGCCATCGTCCCCAGCGTGGAGGTGATGGTGGCGCCCACCCGGTTCATCTCGGGCCAGAACTGCGACACCGAGAACCGCCGATGGATGGCCCCCCGGCCGCCGTAGACGAGGGTCCCGATCACGACCGTGGTCAGCGCGTTGAAGTGGTACAGGGGGAGCGGTGTCCACACGACGTCGTCGGCTGTGCGACGCCAGCAGAGGCCGATCTGGCGGGCCAGGGCCTCGTGGTAGTTGTGGCTGAGCATGCAGCCCTTGGACAGGCCGGTCGTCCCCCCGGTGTAGATGAAGGTCGCCAGGTCGGCCGGCCGCATGGTGACCGCCGGGGGCGGTGCCTCCCAGGCCACCAGCTCGTCGAAGTGGTGCACGCCGAGACGGCCGAGCTCCGGCAGCTCGCCGCCCGCCGGGCTGCCCCCGGCCCCGGTGCCCGGCCCCGGACCCGACCCGTCGTCGGCGTCCTCGACGACCACGACGTGCTCGAGGTTGGGCACCCGCTCGGCCACGGCCGCGACGCGCTCGAGCAGTCCCCGGGCCACGACCACGACGCGCGAGCCCGAGTCGGCGAGCTGGTGGACGAGGTACTCGCCCTTGTAGGCGGTGTTGACGGGGACGGCGACCCGGCCGCTCGTCACCGTGCCGACCCACGAGAGCAGGGCGGTGGCGGAGTTGTCGACGAGCGTCGCCACCCGGTCGAGCTGCTCGGTGCCGAGGCGTGCGAGGGCGCCGCCGAGGTGCCGCGCCGTCGCCATCGTCTCGGCGGCCGTCAGCTTGACGCCGCACACGTCCAGGTACTCGCCGTCGGGGTCGCTGGCCAGGCGGCGCTCGAACAGCTCCGGGATGGTGGACTCTGCTCCGCTGACCCAGGTGTGGTCGGCCACTGGCGGCATCTCCTCGTCGGTCGTCAGAAGACGGATATTATATGTAAACCTGTTCCCGAACCGGATGCGTGCCCGCCGTGACCGACAACCTCGCCCGCCTGCTGATGGACCACCCCTTCGGCGACGACCGCGACCTGCTGTGCACGGTGGAGCGGTCGGTGACGGCCGGTGCGGCGCGTCGGGCGGCCACCGCCACGATGACCCGGCTGCGCGAGGCCGGCGTGCAGCCGGGCCACGGCGTCGCGGTCCAGTTGCCGAGCGGACCCGACCTGGTGACCACCATGGTGGGGACGTGGTTGGCCGGCGCCGTCTTCGTCCCGGTGAACGACCGGGCCCCGGGGTCCGAGCTCGACGGCGTCCTCGGCACCCTGCGTCCCGCCGCCCTCGTGGACGCGTCGGGCGTCACACCGCTGCCGCGGCCGGTGCGCCACGGGGACGACGTCGCCTTCGTCACGTGGACGTCGGGGACGACCGGGCCACCCAAGGCCATCCTGCAGACCCACGACGGCTACCTCGAGCTCCTCGACCGGGTGCTCGGCCCCCTGCGGGGCGGGACGTCCTCGGCGGGGTCGGGCGGCTCGCAGGGCGAGCCGACACCCAACCTGGTCCCAGTGTCGGTGGCCCTGAACGCGGGCATCTACAACGTGTGCTTCGGGCTCCGGGCCGGTGCCGCCGTCGTCCTCATGGCCCGTTTCGCCACCGCGGAGTTCGCCGAGCTCGTCCACCGGCACCGGATCCGATCGACGGTCCTGCCGCCGGCGGCGATGGTCATGCTGGCCGACGACCCGGCGGTCACCGACCTCGCCCCGCTCCGCTACGTCCGCAGCATCACGGCCCCGCTCTCGCCGCTCGCCGCCCGACGCTTCATGGACCGCTTCGGCGTGACCGTCCTCAACGGGTACGGCCAGGCCGAGGTCGGGGAGGTGATCGGCTGGACCGCCGCCGACGCACGCGAGCACCCGGACAAGCTCGGTGCAGTGGGGCGGCCGCACCCCGGCGTCTCGATCCGGGTGGTGGGCGAGAACGGCGAGCACGTGCCCGAAGGCTCGGTGGGGGAGCTCCTGGTGCGCCCGCCGCGCATGGCGGTCGGCTACGCCGGGGGTGCCTCGCTCGCCGACCGGCTGGACGACGACGGCTACCTCCGCACCGGCGACCACGCCCGGGTGGACGCCGAGGGCTTCGTGTGGATAGAGGGACGGACGTCCGACCTCATCAACCGGGGCGGCAACAAGGTCTTCCCCGAGCAGGTCGAAGAGGTGCTGTGCCTCGCCGCCGGGGTGCGCGAGGCCGCCGTGGTCGGCCTGCCCGACGAGCGCCTCGGCCAGGTGCCGGTCGCCGTCGTCGTCGGCGACGCCTCCGACGACGAGCTCGTCGCCGTGTGCCGCGAGCACCTCGCTCCCTACAAGGTGCCCGTGGCCTTCCACCGGGCGGAGGAGCTGCCTCGCAGCGAGGTGGGCAAGGTGCTCCGGCAGCAGTTGGCCGCCGGGCTAGCCCGAGCGCCCGAGGGCACCTCGTCGTCCTGAGCCTCCCACTGCCGCCGACCCCTTCGGGCCCGACGGCCCGGAGGTGCGGGCGGCGCGTCAGGTCTCGCTCCAGCGGTCGTCGCGGTCGTCGCGGTCGTCGCGGGAGGGCTGGCGCCCGGTGCGCAGCGGGCTGAGCGGGGCGTCCACGAGGAGGACACGCCGGACGTCGTCGACCTTCGAGCGGTGGCGCTCCCGCCAGGCGGCACCGTCCGAGGTCCCGTGGAGGCAGCGCTGCGCCTCGCCCCACTGCTCCCACGTCGGGATCGACCACAGCACGAACGCCTCGTCGTCGTTGCGCATCGCCGTCTCCCAGGCACCGGTGAGCTCCCACCCGAAGCGTTGGTAGAAGGGGCCGGCCTCGTCGCGGGCGAGCTCGAGGTAGTCGGCGACCGAGCCGGGCGGCACCCGCACCTGGTCGTGGGCGTAGGCGACGCCCCCCGCCCCCCGGTCGCACAGCTCGGTGACGGTAGGGGACCACGCCGCCGGCACGAGCAGCCGGTCGGTCCCCCCCGAGCGCAGGTCGGCCGCTGCTGCCCACCACCGGGCGAGCGCAGGGTCCTGCAGGTCGGCGTGCCCGAGCTCGTGGCCGAACGAGGAGGCGAGCCCGGCCCAGCCGTCCTCCTCCCACAGGTTGACCACCGCCGGCCAGCGGCCGGTCGATCCCACGACGCCCCAGACCCCGAAGCAGAGCTGCCCCCGTTCCTGCTGGGCGATGGGGCTCCAGTTCGCCGTCATGTGGTGCATGTAGCGGGCCCGGTTCTGCTTGGTGATGTCGATGAACTCGTGGATGTACACCTTGTCGTTGCCGGCCCGGTCGTTGCCGGCCCGGTCGTTGCCGGCCCGGTCGTTGCCG
>CAZSYT010000002.1:0-61906 GCA_964610905.1 uncultured Acidimicrobiaceae bacterium | reverse complement strand
GCCGGCCCGGTCGTTGCCGGCCCGGTCGTTGCCGGCCCGGTCGTTGCCGGCCCGGTCGTTGCCGGCCCGGTCGTTGCCGGCCCGGGAGCCTGCCTCGGGTGCACTGCCGGCACCGGTCGCGCCCGGTGTCCCTTCGGCGCTGGTCCGCACCCGGTCCCCTCCTCGCCCTGCTCGCCGGGGTCAGCGAGCGTGATTACATATAATATGCGCGTCATGGGCAGCGAGGGAACGATCACCGACGAGGCCGTCGACCGCCTGCGCTCCCGCATCGGCATCCCCGAGCCGCACCCGGTGCCGCCCCACTACACGAGCCCGGGGACGGACGCCTTCCGGCACGTGGCCGAGGCCTACGGCGACGACAACCCCCTGTGGTGCGACCCCGACTACGGCCGGGGCACGGTCTGGGGCGGCCCCCTCGCGTCGCCGGCCCTGGTGGGCGGCGACAGCCTCATCGGCGAGGACGAGGTCGTGGAAGTGGCCGCCGAGCACGCAGACCTGATGCGGGGTGACCCGCTGCGCGGGGTGCACGCCTTCTACTCGGCGAGCGCCCGCGAGTGGTGGGCGCCGCTTCGCCCCGACCGCAGGGTGTCCCGGCGCAACGCCCTCGTCGGCGTCCTCGACAAGCAGAGCGAGTTCGCCGGCCGCGCCGTCCACGAGTGGACCGCCCAGGTCTTCCGCGAGACCGGAGGACCGCTCCTGTCGGCCCAGTACCGGCTCATGATCCGGACCGAGCGGACCGAGGCCCGGGCACGGAGGAAGTACGAGGCCGTCGAGGTCCGCCCCTATGTCGACGACGAGATCGCCGCCATCGAGGCGCAGTACGCGGCCGAGCGTCGCCGCGGGCCCGAGCCCCGGTTCTTCGAGGACGTGGCCGTGGGCGACGTGGTCGGTCCCATGGTGAAGGGGCCGCTGACGGTGACGGACATCGTCTGCTGGCACGTGGGGATGGGCATGGGCCTCTACGGGGTGAAGCCGCTCCGCCTTGCCTGGCGCAACCGCACCCGCATCCCGCGGTTCTTCCACCGCGACGAGCTGAACGTCCCCGACGTCATGCAGCGGGTCCACTGGGACCCCGCGTTCGCCCGCCGCAGCGGGAACCCGACCACCTTCGACTACGGGCGGATGCGCGAGACCTGGCTCGTCCACCTCTGCACCGACTGGATGGGGGACGACGCCTGGCTGTGGAAGCTCGAGTGCGAGTTCCGCCGGTTCAACTACGTGGGCGACACGCAGTGGTTGCAGGGGACGGTGACCCGTGCCTACCTGGCCGAGGGCGACCGCCCGGCGGTCGACGTCGAGCTGTCGGTCACCAACCAGCGCGGGGAGCCCACCACTCCCGGCAACGCCACCGTCCTGCTGCCGTCCCGTGAGCACGGACCGGTCCGCCTCCCCGAGCCCCCCGGCGAGGCGACCGACCTGCAGCAGGCGCTCGCCGCCATCAGCCTCCGGTACGGGGAGGTGTGAGGTGCCCCCCGGTCCGGACGAGGTCGTGCCGACGGGGGACGGGGCGGTCGTCCGCCTGTCGGTGCCCGGTCTCCGGGTGGCCCGGCGGGGCGCCCTGCTCGAGCTCGAGCTCGACCGCCCGGACAAGCGCAACGCCCTGACCGACCCCGTCGTTGCCGCGATGACCGAAGCGTTGACCGAAGCGGGCTCCGACGAGTCGGTCCGGGTGGTCGTCGTGCGTGGCGCAGGCGAGCACTTCTGCGCCGGGTTCGACATCGTCGGACGCAACGCGGGATCGGGTGCGCAGCGCCCCCGGGTGGGCAGCATCCAGCGGCGGCTCCCGTCGGCGGCCCACCGCCTGATCGAGGTGCTCTGCACGACCCAGACCCCGGTCGTCTGCAGCGTACGGGGCTGGGCGGCGGGGATCGGTCTCCACCTGGTGCTCGCAGCGGACTTCGCCGTCGTCGACGCAGACGCCCGGCTGTGGGAGCCCTTCGCCCAGCGAGGCTTCACGCCCGACAGCGGGGGAACGTGGCTCCTGCCTCGCCGGGTCGGCGAGGTGCGGGCCCGCGAGATGCTCCTGCTCGGACGGGCCGTGAGCGGGGCGGAGGCTGCCGAGTGGGGGATGGTCCACCGGGCGGTGCCCTCGACCGAGCTCGACGCCGAGGTCGACGCACTGGTCGAGCGGCTGGTCGCCGCGCCGACCGTCGCCGTCGGGCTCGGCAAGTGGTTGCTGCACGCCGGCGCCACGGCGTCGCTCGACGAGCACCTCCAGCACGAGGCGCTGGCCATGGAGCTCTCCTCGCGCAGCGAGGACTTCCGCGAGGGGCTGGCGGCCTTCGTCGACAAGCGCCCTCCGCGGTTCTCGGGACGGTGACCGTGGCCGACGCCGCCACTGGCCCGCTCGAGGGGCGTCTGGCCGTCTCGGCCGACGCGCCGGTCGACGCCGTGCTCGACGTCGTGCGGGAGTGGGTCGCCCACCGCGTGCCGGCCGCCTGGGTGGCGGCGGGACGCCGGGGAGGCCCGGCCGAGGTGCGCACGGTGCGCTCCCGAGCCGACTACGAGGCCTGGTACCCCATCTTCGGAGCGTCCGGCCTGGTGGCGCCCACGTGGCCGGTGGCCTACGGGGGCCTCGACCTCCCGCCCGCCGTGGCCCGGCGGGTCGAGGAGGAGCTGCGGCCCTACAACCTCGGTCGGCTCAACCCCCTCGGGCTCAACCTCGCCGCGCCGGCGCTGTTCGCCCACGGCACCGAGGCGCAGCGGCTGCGCTACCTCCCACCCATCGTCCGCAACGAAGAGGTCTGGTGCCAGCTGTTCAGCGAGCCGGGTTCGGGCTCGGACCTCGCCTCGCTCGCCACGCGCGCCGAGCGTGACGGCGACGACTGGGTGGTGACCGGCCAGAAGGTGTGGACGACCTGGGCGCACCTGGCCACCCACGCCGTTCTGCTCGCCCGCACCGACCCCGACGTGCCCAAGCGGGCGGGCCTCACCTACTTCCTCGTCGACCTGCGCCAGGCGGGCGTCGTGGTGCGCCCCCTGCGTCACCTGGGTGGTGAGGTCGACTTCAACGAGGTGTTCCTCGACGGTGCCCGGGTGCCCGACGCCGAACGGGTGGGGGAGGTCGGCTCCGGGTGGACCGTGGCCGGCGCCACCCTGTCGGGCGAGCGCCAGATGGTGTCGGGGTCCGGGTCCGGCGGCGTCGACCGGATCGGCGGCTCGGGGGCCGACCACCTCGTCCGCCTCGCCCGACGCCTGGCGGCCGACGGGCGCCGCGGCGCGTGGGACGACCCGGTCCGGCGCGACGAGGTCGTCCGGCTGTGGATCGAGGAGCGGGTGCGGGCATGGACCAACCTGCGCGTCCGGGCGAACCTGCGCGCCGGCCGCCCCCCCGGTCCCGAGAGCTCGATCGGCAAGGTCCACCAGGGCGAGCTCAACCAGCGGATCCAGCTCGTGGCCGTGGACGTCCTGGGCTCGGCGGGCACGGCCTGGCCAGCCGGTGAGGGCTCGTGGGCGGCGTCGCTCCCGCACGAGGTCAGGGGGATGTTGCGCAGCCGGGCCAACACCATCGAGGGCGGGACCACCGAGGTCAACAAGAACATCGTGGCGGAGCGGGTGCTCGACCTGCCCGCGAGCCCGACCCGTGGCGGGGCCGGCCGTGGCGGGAGGTGCCCCGGAGTTGAGCGCGTACCGCTCGCTGCAGGTCGACCGCCACGGCCCGGTCGGGTGGCTGGTGTTCGACCGACCCGACAGCGGCAACGCCATGGACGCCACCATGCTCGCCGAGCTCGAGCAGGCCTGGCGCGAGCTCGGCGACGACCCCGCTGTCCGGGTGGTGGTCACTACCGGTCAGGGGCGGGCGTTCCAGACGGGGCTCGACGTGGTGCAGCTGGCGCGCGACCCCGAGGCGCTGCGCGAGCAGTCGCGCCGGACCCGCCGCGCCGAGCTCCGGCTCACCGCCTGGCACAACCAGGTGTGGAAGCCGGTGGTCGCCGCCGTCAACGGGGTGTGCGCCGGGGGCGGCCTGCACTTCGTGGCCGACGCCGACGTCGTGATCTGCTCGTCGGACACCACCTTCCTCGACCCCCACGTCTCGATCGGCCAGGTCGCCGCCTACGAGGCCATCGGACTCGCCCGCCGGATGCCCTTCGAGGCGGTCATGCGGATGGCGCTCCTCGGCCGCCACGAGCGCATCTCGGCCGACCGGGCCCTGGCGCTCGGCATGGTGAGCCAGGTCGTGGACCCGCCCGAGCGCCTCCGCGACGAGGCCCAGGAGCTCGCCGAGCGGATCGCCCGCAACTCGCCGGCGGCCATGGCCGCCACCAAGCGGGCGCTGTGGGGGGCGCTCGAGGCGGGCCTCACCGAGGCGTGCCGGTCGGGGGCGAAGGAGCTGGTGTCCCTGTGGGGCCACCCCGACCAGGAGGAGGGCCCCCGGGCCTTCGCCGAACGGCGCGAGCCCCGGTGGGCCCCGCCGGGCGAGAACGCCCCGCCGGGGGGCACGCCGGGCGCGGGCGGGTCGGGGAGGGGGAGCCGGAACGAGCCGGCGACGACGGGCCCGGGTCGGCCACCTGGGCGCGCCGCGCGGGGACGGGGAGGAGCCGTGGCCTATCCGACGCTCGACACACTGCTCGTGGAGCGCCACGGCCCGGTCGGCTGGCTGGTCAACAACCGGCCCGACCGGCTCAACGCCATGAACGCCCACATGCGGGACGAGTTCGAGACGGCGTGGCGGGTCCTCGACGAGGACCCGGAGGTCCGGGTGATCGTCCACACCGGCTCCGGGAGAGCGTTCCAGACCGGGGTCGACGTAGCGGAGATCGCAGGCGACGGCGTCGGCATGGAGCGCTACCGCCGCTCGATGGAGGAGTTCGACGTGCACTTCACCGCCTGGCACAACCAGGTGTGGAAGCCGGTGGTCACCGCCGTGAACGGCATCTGCGCCGGGGGCGGCTTCCACTGGGTGGCCGACGCCGACGTCGTCATCTGCGCGTCGGACGCCCAGTTCTTCGACCCCCACGTCTCGATCGGCCAGGTGGTGGCGATCGAGGCCATCGGACTCGCCCGCCGGATGCCCTTCGAGGCGGTCATGCGGATGGCGCTCCTCGGCCGCCACGAGCGCATCTCGGCCGACCGGGCCCTGGCGCTCGGCATGGTGAGCCAGGTCGTGGACCCGCCCGAGCGCCTCCGCGACGAGGCCCAGGAGCTCGCCGAGCGGATCGCCCGCAACTCGCCGGCGGCCATGGCCGCCACCAAGCGGGCGCTGTGGGGGGCGCTCGAGGCGGGCCTCACCGAGGCGTGCCGGTCGGGGGCGAAGGAGCTGGTGTCCCTGTGGGGCCACCCCGACCAGGAGGAGGGCCCCCGGGCCTTCGCCGAACGGCGCGAGCCCCGGTGGGCCCCGCCGGGCGAGAACGCCCCGCCGGGGGGCAGCGCGCCGGCCGGCGAGCAGCCGGGGGGCAGCGCGCCGGTCGGCGGTGCCTGACGGCGTGCCGTCGGACGAGGGGGCAAGGAGCCGACCGACCGTCGGGTCGGCGGTCGCGGGAGCGCTCGGGGCGGCCGGCGTGCACGCGCTCTACGGCGCGCCGCTGGCGGGCCTCCCGGTCATCGAGGTCGAGCCCGGTCCCGTGGCCTCGGCCTTCGCCCGGGCGCACCGGGCCGTGCACGGCGCGGCAGCAGCGGTACACCTCGGAGGCGGGCACCTCGACGTCCTCGGCGCCGGCGCCCGGCGGCGCTCCGGCGACGTCGTCGTGTCGGGAGAGGGCGCCCTCGACCAGCTGGCGACGTCGACCCGCGAGCTGCTCTCGACCGGCGGCCGACTCGTGCTCGACCTCGAGCTGGCGGCACCGCTGCGGCGCCCGGTGCCGCTTCTCCCCCACGAGGGCGACCCCGCCTGGGTCGACCCCGAGCCGGCGGCGGTGGAGGCGCTGGCCACGGCGGCGCGGGTGGTCGTGCTGGCCGGTCCGGGCGTCGTCCACCACCGGGCGGTCCCCGGCCTGCAGGCCCTGGCTGCCGCCGGTGGGCTCGGGGTGCTGAACACGTGGGGGGCGAAGGGCGTCTTCCACTGGCGCAGCCGGTACCACCTGGCGACCGCCGGCCTGCAGGAGCGCGACTTCGCCCTGGGCGGCCTGGCGGACGCCGACGTGGTGCTGGCCGTCGGGCTCGACGACGCCGAGGCGCCACCACGCCTGCTCGCCCCCTACCCGCTCGTGCGGGTCCACCCCGCTTCGCTCGCCCCCCTGGCCGAGCGGTGGCCGGTACCCCCGGCGCCGGGTGGCCCGCCGGTCCCGCCGCTGCGCCCCCTGGTGGCCGAGGTCACCCAGGCGGGCTGGACGGCCGGCACCGTCCCGGTGGCGCCGAGCCTGGTGACCCGTCAGTACGCCGCGGCGGTCGGCCCCGGTGGCCTCGTCGCCGCCGACGCCGGCGTCGCCGGCTTCTGGGTGGCCCGGACGTTCACGACCCCCGGACCGGGCGCCGCCTGCGTCCCGTCGGTGCCGGTGCCCGGGTGGGCGGCGGCGTGCGTGGCCGTCGCACGCCTCGCCGACCCCCTGCGTCTCGCCCTCGCCGTCGTCGACGGCCCGCCCGACGAGGCGACGGCAGCGGTGCTGGCGGCGGCCGAGCGGCTGGGGGTGGCCGTGGCGGTCGAGGCCTGGGAGCCCGACGGCCTCGCCCTGGGGCCCGAGCAGCACGCGGCGCGGCTCGCCGAGCTCGTCGGCGACCGCTCCGGCGTCGTCACGCTGGCCACCGACGGCGGCCAGCTCGCAGCCGTGCAGGAGGCGGCGGGCCCGGTCGTGGCGTGGAGGTCGTGACCGACCACCGGCCGTGCGGTTCAAGCCGGGACGGGGCCTGCCGACACCTCTCCGCCTTGGGGCACAGGGGGAGAGCGACGCCGAGGAGCGGCACTTCAACGGTTTCAACACGCGCCTGGTGGTCGGGTACCTGACGAACCACGAGCCCCGGGGACGTTGGACGCCGTCCTGGCCCGCGCCGGCGAGCAGCGGCCGGTGGCCGACAGACGCCTCGCCCTCGAGGTCGACCTGCAGGCAGCCGTGGCCGAGGGGCAGTCCTCCGTCGTCTACCAGCCCGTCGTCGAGCTCGGCTCGGGCCGGGTCACCGGCGTCGAGGCGCTCCTGCGCTGGCGGCACCCGAGCCGTGGCGTGGTCGCGCCGGTCGAGCTCGTCCCCCTCCTCGAGGAGACCGGTAGATCGTGACGGTCGGGTCGTGGGTGCTCGAGGTCACCGAGGGGCCGTCGTGGGCGACCCCGAGCTCGCCGCCACGAGGCTCGGCGACCTGCGCCGGCTCGGGGCCCGTGTGGCCATGGACGACTTCGGGACCGGGTACTGCTCGCTGTCCGCCCTCCGCGTCCTGCGGTCGAGTCTTGAAGATCGACCGCTCCTTCGTCGCCGAGCTCGAGACGTCCGCCGAGGCACGGTCGCTCGTGCGCCTGCTCGTCGAGCTGGGGCCGGCGCTCGGACTCGTGACCGTCGCCGAGGGCGTCGAGGATCGGCTCCAGCTCTCCGAGCTCTGCCGCGAGCCCTGCGACGAGGCGCAGGGCTCCTACTTCTCGCGGCCGGTCCCGCCCGAGGAGGACCCGCGCTGTTGGGGACCGTCTTCGACCCCGGTGGGACGACCGACGGCGCCATGGCGTCGCTCGGCAACCGGTAGACGCACCGGCCCCCCGACGCGTCCCGTGCCATCCGGGCGGGCGCCCGCTAGGGCGCGTGGGGGCCGATGAACGCGTCGGCGTAGGCAGCGGCTGCGTCGGTCGGGTCGGCGACGACGCCGGCGAAGCGCACCACGAGGTCGGTCGCTCCCGCCGCGGCGAGCTCGTCGAGGTGACGCCGGTGCCCGTCCGTGTCGGCGAGCGCCTCCTCGAGGCCGGTGGCGAGCGCCACGGCGACGCCCACCTCGTCAGGGTGGCGCCCCGCCGCCCGCGCTCGGCGCCGGAGGTCGACGACGGCCGCCCGGAGGTCGTCGACCGTCTCGATGGCGGGCGTCCTGGCCGTCTCCGCCACCCGGGCGGTGGTCACCATCGGCGCCCAGGCCGCACCGAGGCGGACGGCGCGGTCGCGGCTTCGGGGGCCGTTCCCCCCGATCCAGACGGGCGGGCACGGCAGCTGGACGGGACCGGGCTCGACCACCACCTGCCGGGCCGTCCACCCGTCGCCGTCCGCCGTCACGGCGTCGCCGAACGCCGAGCCGAGCACGGCCAGGGCCTCGTCGAGCAGCGCTCCCCGGCGGTCGAACGGCCGGCCGAGCGCCTCGAACTCACCGCGGAGGTAGCCGGAGCCCACCGCCAGGGTCAGCCGCCCGCTCGACAGGCGGTCGACCGTGGCCACCGAGCGGGCTAGCAGCAGCGGGTTCCGGTACGGCGCGACGGCGAGGTACGTGACGAGCCGGACCGACGAGGTGAGCCCGGCGCAGAACGCCAGGGCGGCGAAGGGGTCGTAGGTGGGATGGCCGCCGGACTCCAGCCAGCGTCGGGGCGGGGCGGGGTGGTCGGTGAAGGCGATGCCGGCGAACCCCGCGGCCTCGGCGGCGCGTGCGAGGGTGCCGACGGCGGCGGGCTGCGCGGAGGCGCCGGCGAGCGGCACCTCGAGGTGCACGCGGCGGGCCGTCACGGCCGCTGGGTGCCCTCGGGAAGCACCAGGCGCACCGTGTCGCTGACCAGCTGGTGGGCGTGGCGCGCCGAGCGCCGGCCGCTCGACAGGGCGCGCAGGGCGCTGTCGAGGACCGCCCCCACCACCCGCACGACCCGGGTCGCGTCGTCGGGGTCGAGGTCGGCCAGCTGGGAGAGGTAGACGTCGCGGGTCGCACTGTCGAGTCGGTCGAGGACCTGGCGGGCGAAGGGGTCCTCGGAGGTCTCGAGGTGCCCGAGCAGGCGGGCGAGCTGCGGCCGGCGCTCGAAGGCGCGGAGCGACCGGTGGAGCGTCTCCTCGAGGCGGCCTGCCGGGGTCGTGGCGGCGAGGGGTCGACGCGTGACGTCGGTGCCGAGGTCGGCGGCCCAGCGCACCAGCACCTCGGCGAAGAGGTGCTCCTTGGAGGGGAAGTAGTGGTAGAGGGTGGCCACGGCGACGCGGGCCGCCTCGGCGATCTCCCGCACCTGGATGCGCTCGTAGTCGCGCTCCCCGAGGAGGGTCAGCGCGGCGTCGAGCAGACGCTGGCGCCGGGCGGCCTGCTTGCCCGTGAGCCCGGGCGCCGCCGCCGTGTTCATGCGTGCATCCTGCCACCACCTCGCGCCTCCCGGTCCACCGTCGCCGATCGGCCGTCGCCGACCGGCCGTCGCCGACCGGCCGTCGGCGGCCGGAGGAGGGCCTTGCCAGAACGAGAACCTGATTCTACTATTGCAGCGGACAGGAGGGCGAGCGTTGGGCATGCCGAAGGACGTCGGGATCGTGGACACGATGATCGGGTTCCCCCATCCCGACATGGGCGAGGTGTACCGGTTCATCACCCGGCAGACGAAGGACGCCGAGTCCCGCCACGGGTTCGCCTTCCCTGCCGAGTACATGTTCAAGGACGTCCCCGAGAAGCACTTGGGCGACGTCGACGACCCCGTCGGGCTGACCCTGCGGGAGATGGACCTGTGGGGCGTCGAGCGGGGCCTGATCGGCGTCGGCGACGAGCGGGGGACGGGCGCCGAGGCGCTCCGCCGCTACCCCGACCGCTTCGTCGCCTCGACGAGCATCGACCCGAACGACGGGATGGAGGGCATCCGACGACTGGTCCGCGAGCACGAGACCTTCGGCGTGCGAGCCGTCGGGGTCTTCCCTGCCGGCACCTTCCCCCAAGTCCCCATCAACGACAAGAAGATGTACCCGATCTACGCCAAGTGCGTGGAGCTCGGGATCCCCGTGTTCTGCTGCGCAGGGGTGCCCGGCCCTCGCCTCAAAGCCGCCTGCCAGCACGTCGAGCTCATCGACGAGGTCATGTTCGACTTCCCCGACCTCGTGTTCGTCACCCGCCACGGGTGCGAGCCGTGGACGGACCTCGCCGTCAAGCTGATGCTCAAGTGGCCGGGCCTCCACTACTCCACCAGCGCCTTCGCTCCCAAGTACTACCCGAAGGCCATCGTCGACTACGCGAACACCCGCGGTGCCGACAAGGTCATCTACGCCGGCTACTTCCCCATGGGCCTCTCGCTCGAGCGGATCATGACCGAGCTGCCGGACGTGGGCTTCAAGGACGAGGTGTGGCCCAAGTTCCTCCGGACCAACGCGCTGCGCGTGCTCGGGCTCGCGTGAGACCACGACTGGTGGGCGGGCCCGGGCGGAGACCGTGCACCGGCGAGGGCCGCACGAGGAGGCGACAGTGAGCACGACGACCGAGGGACGACGGCCTGGCACGGGATCGACCCGAACGGGGGACGGGCTCTTCGACGCCGACAACCACTACTACGAGGCCCCCGACGCCTTCACCCGTCATCTCGACCCGAAGCTGGCCAAGCGTGCCATGCAGTGGGCCGACATCGACGGGCGCCGGCGCCTGCTGGTCGGCGGCAGGGTGAACCGCTTCATCCCGAACCCGCTCTTCGACCCGGTGGCCCGGCCGGGCAGCCTCGACGAGTACTTCCGCGGTCGCAACCCCGGGGCCAAGGACATGCGAGCGCTCTTCGGCGACCTCGAGCCGATCCGTCCCGAGTACCGCGACCGCGACGCCCGGCTCGAGGTGATGGACGAGCAGGGCCTCGACGGCTGCCTGCTCTTCCCGACCCTGGGCGTGGGCATGGAGGAGGCGCTGGCCCACGACCCTCAGGCGCTGGTGGCCGCCTTCGGCGCCTTCAACCGCTGGCTCGAGGACGACTGGGGGTACGCGTACCGCGAGCGCATCTTCGCCGCCCCGCTCGTCACGCTGGTCGACCCCGACGCCGCGGTCTCCGAGCTCGAGCGCCTCCTCGGCGCCGACGCACGCGTCGTCTGCCTGAAGGGGGGGACCGTGCCCACGCCCGCCGGCCGCACGTCCCCGGCCGACCGGCGCTTCGACCGCTTCTGGGGCCTGGTCGACGAGTCCGGGGTGACGGTGGGGATCCACTCCGGCGACGCCGGCTATGGGCGCTACCTCGACGACTGGGAGCCGACCGGTGACTTCGAGGCGTTCCGTCACACGCCGCTCCGGATGGTGCTGAGCTCCGACCGGGCGCCCTACGAGACCATGGCCGCGCTGGTCTGCCAGGGGCTGTTCGACCGGTTCCCCCGGGTCCGGGTCGCCAGCATCGAGGCCGGCGCCAGCTGGGTGCCCGGGCTGTGCTCGAAGCTCGCCAAGGCGTACGGGCAGATGCCGTCCGCCTTCGCCTCGGACCCCGTCGAGACGTTCCGGTCGCACGTCTGGGTGGCTCCGTTCTACGAGGACGACCTCGCCTCCCTCAAGGTGGAGCTGGGGATCGACCACGTCCTCTTCGGCTCGGACTGGCCCCACGCCGAGGGCCTCGCCGAGCCACGGTCCTTCGCCGACGACCTCCGTCGCCACGGCTACGTCGACGACGAGGTGACGGCGGTGATGGCGGACAACGGCCGCGTCCTCGTGAAGCGGGCCTGAGGGCGCCGTGGACGTCGGTGACACCCCGGAGGAGGCCGCCTTCCGGGCCGAAGCGCGTGCCTGGCTCGCCGCCGAGGCCCCGCCGCACGCCGCCGAGGCGTCGGAGCTCGTCCATCGGGGCGACGACGAGGCCCAGGCGCGCTGGGTGCTCGCCTGCCGGCGCTGGCAGCGGACGCTGCGCGACGGGGGCTGGGCGGGAATCACCTGGCCGACGAGCGCCGGAGGCCGGGGCGGCACGGCCATGCAACAGGTCGTCTTCAACCAGGAGCAGTCCCGCTTCGGCGTGCCGGTGGGCGCGCTGGCCGTCGGCGTGGGGATGGTGGGCCCCACGTTGCTGGCCTGGGGCCGGCCCGACCAGCAGGAGCGGTACCTCGCGCCCATGCTGGCGGGCGACGAGCTGTGGTGCCAGCTCTTCAGCGAGCCCGGAGCCGGCTCCGACCTCCCGTCGCTCGCCACCCGGGCCGAGCGGGACGGGGACCACTACGTGGTCAACGGCCAGAAGGTCTGGACGACGTTGGCCCAGTTCGCCGAGTGGGCCATCCTGCTGGCCCGCACGGACCCCGCCGTCGCGGGACGCCGCGGCATCTCCTACCTGCTCGTCGACGTGCGCAGTCCCGGCATCGAGGTCCGGCCGCTCCGACAGCTCTCCGGGGCGGCCCACTTCAACGAGGTGTTCCTGACCGACGTGCGCGTCCCGGCCGACCACCTGGTGGGCGCCGAGGGCGAGGGCTGGCAGGTCGCCCGGACCACCATGGCCAGCGAGCGGGTGCTCATCGGCGCCGGTGGAGGCACCACGTTCGCCGACGTCACGGCGTTGGCGCGGACGACCGGCAAGGGGAGCGACCCGCTCGTGCGCCAGCAGGTCGCCGAGGCGTACGTCCACCTCGAGCTGTTGCGCTTCCTCGGGCTCCGCGTCCAGACGGCCGTCAGCAACGGGCACGTCCCCGGCGCCGAGGCGTCGATCGTCAAGCTCGCCTTCTCGAACCTGAGCAGCCGACTGGGGGACCTCGGCGTCGGGCTGCTGGGAACGGCCGGCACGGCGACGACGGCGCCGGCCGCGGGCACCGGTGACGGCGAGGGGCACGGCGGGCCGGGCGCCGACGGCCTCGCCGAGGCATGGCAGGGCCGGTTCCTCAACCAGTGGGCGGCGAGGATCGGGGGCGGCACGGACCAGATCCAACGCAACGCCATCGCCGAACGGGTCCTCGGCCTCCCCCGCGACCCGACAGGTCCCGCGGACGGGACGGCCCGGTGAGCCCGGGTGCCGCGGTCGGCCACACCGGCGGGGGCAGACGCGTTCCCGATCACATACAATATCCAACGATGAGCCCCGTGGCCCCGGTACCGCCCACGCTCGCGTGGGACCCCTTCGAGGCGTCGCTCAAGGCCGACCCGTACCCGGTCTGGCGCCGGCTGCGTGACGAGGCTCCCGTCTACCGCAACGAGCAGTACGACTTCTGGGCGCTCAGCCGGTTCGCGGACGTGATGGCCGCGCACCGCGACCACCGCACGTTCAGCTCCGCCCACGGCACGGTGCTCGAGCTGATGGGCGAGCAGCCCATCGCCAGCATGATGATCTTCCTCGACCAGCCGGACCACACCGAGCTCCGGCGCCTCGTGTCGCGGGCCTTCACCCCCCGCCGGATCGCCGAGCTCGAGGCCGACGTCCGGCAGCTGTGCGGCGACCTCCTCGACGCCCAGCGGGGCCGTCCGAGCTTCGACTACGTCGCCGAGTTCGGTGCCGTGGTGCCGGCGACGGTGATCGCCATGCTGCTGGGCGTGCCGGCCGGCGACCGGCCCGAGGTGCGCGAGCTGATCGACACCGTGTTCCACCTGGAGCCCGGGGTGGGGATGGTCAACGACGTGTCGGCAGGCGCCGTGCTGTCGCTGCACGGCTACATCGCCGACCAGCTGCGCGAGCGACTGGCGCACCCGCGCGACGACATGCTGTCCGACCTCGTGGCGGCCGAGGTGACCGGGCCCGACGGTGCGCGGCGGCACCTGACCATCGACGAGAGCACGAACTTCGGCGTGCTGCTGGTGGCAGCGGGCACCGAGACGGTCGCCCGCCTGCTCGGGTGGGCCGGAGCGGTGCTCGCCGCCCATCCCGACGAGCGGGCCGCCCTGGTCGCCGACCGCTCCCTCGTCCCGAACGCGGTGGAGGAGCTCCTTCGGTTCGAGGCCCCGTCCCCGGTGCAGGGCAGGTGGACCACCCGGCCGGTCGAGCTGCACGGGACCGAGGTCCCTGCCGGGTCGAAGGTGCTCCTGCTCACCGGGTCGGCCGGGCGCGACGAACGGGCCTTCCCCGATCCGGACTCGTTCGACGTCCGCCGGCACGTCGACCAGCACCTCTCGTTCGGCTACGGGATCCACCTCTGCCTGGGGGCTGCGCTCGCCCGCCTCGAGGGCCGGATCGCCCTCGAGGAGACCCTGGCCCGGTACCCGACGTGGGACGTCGACCACATGCACAGCGAGTTCCTCTTCACGAGCACCGTCCGGGGCTACAGCCGCCTCCCCGTCGTGGTCGGCTGAGGGCGAGGATCAGCGCCGCGGTCCGGCCGCCACCTCAACGGCGGCAACGCAGCCGCCGTCCACCAGCACGTCCGTTCCGGTGAGGAAGGTGGCGGCGTCCGAGACCAGGAAGGCGGCCACGGCGGCGATCTCCTCGGCACGGGCCAGCCGGGGGACCGGTGCGAGCGCCAGGAGGCCGGCCATGGCCGGCTGCGCCCCGGCTTCCTGCTCGCCCATCGGCGTCGCCACCATGCCCGGCGACACCGAGCAGAGCCGGCCCCCCCGTCTGCCCCAGCGCACCGCCGCCCGTCGTGCCAGGCGTTGCACGCCGCGCTTGGCCCAGGCGTAGGCGATCACGGGGTCGGTGACGGCGTCGCCGAGGGCACCGGCGAGGCGCGACGGCACGTCGTCGGCCAACGGCTCGTCGAGGACCGCGTCGGCGGACGGGTCACCGGCGGGGACGACCAGCTGGGCGGCCATCGAGGCGAGGACCACGCCCGCCGTCCCCGGAACGACCAGCCCCTCGAGCGCGTCGAGGAGCCGGGCCGTGCCCACCAGGTCGACGGAGACGACGTCCTCCCACGACGCCATGGTCGGGGACACGCCCGCCGCGTGCACGACGGCCCGGAGCGTCCCGAGGTCCGCCACCATGGCAGCCAGCGCGCCCAGCCTCGCCACCTCGGTCACGTCGGCGGGGAACGCCACGCCCCGCGTGCCGAGCGCTCCGGCGACCGCGTCGAGGGACGCCTCGTCGCGGTCGACCACCACCACGCGGTCCACGTGGGGGGCGACGGCGTCCACGCAGGCGCGCCCGATCCCACGTGCGGCGCCGGTCACCACGGCGACGGAGTGCCGGCCGTCGCCGGGTGCGCCCCCCCGCTCCCGAGGCCTCGCCCCAGGTGGCCGTCGCCGGGGCTCAGGCACTCAGGTCCCCGGCGCGACGGGGCGCCGTCGCGTCGCCGTCGACCGCAGCGGGACGGGCGGCGGACCGGGCGGCGATCGGCCGCCAGTCCTCGTCCCGGCGTGCAGCGATGCCCACCAGCACCGTCGTCAGCTGGTCCTCGAACTCCTGCTCGAGGTGGATCGGCGGGCGCTCCAAGAGCATGCGGACGCCCCGGAGCTCGTCCGGGGGCCGGGCCGCGGCCACGCGGTGCAGCTCGGCCAGGGCGGAGCGCCCCCGGGCCGCCGCCCCGCGGCGGCGCACCTCGTGGGCCGCCGCTCCCACCGAGTACAGCGCCACCGTGTCGAACGCCTCGAGCGCCTCGGCAGGGGAGAAGCCGGCGCGCCCCAGGACTTGCAGGACGGAGTCGATGACGTCGACCATGGACTCCCACTCGAGCGCCCCGCTCATGAAGTGGGCGAGGACCTCGGGCTCCTCGACGAACGACGTGCAGACGTGGCGGGCCCACTCGCGCAGCCACTCGTCCCAGTGCTGTCCCCTGTCCTCCGGTGGAGGCACCCGGGCCATCGACCGCTCGGCCGCCAACAGCAAGAGCTCCTTGCGGTTGCGGACGTGGTGGTAGAGCCCGGGCACGCTGACGCCGAGGTGCTCCGCCACGGCCTTCATGCTGATGCCGTCGAGGCCGAGGTCGAGCACGGCCTCGGCGATGGCGTCCCGGTCGATGCGCGGCGGCCGGCCGACCCGGCCGGGGTGGCCTCCCGCGCCCTTCGCCGAGGTCCCCGAGCGGGTCGCCCCGACGCCGGGCTCGTCAGCGCTCGCCGTCACGCCGTGGCCACCGCCGTGCCGTGCACCTCGTCGTGGGTGGGGCCGATGCGGGCCACCAGGCCTGCCAGCTTGTCCACGTCGAAGCGGTAGACGGAGGCTGCCGTGCCACCGAGCATGCGGGCGGTCTCGTCGGCCGGCACGTCGAAGAACGAGTCGCGGATCGACGCCCGGGTGTGGGGCCAGGTCCCCTCGGGATGGGGGAAGTCGTTGCCCCACATGAAGGCGTCCAGCCCGATCTCGTGGCGGCGGACGATCTCCTCGCGGCTGGGCGTCGACGCCCCGACGAAGATGTTGGTGCCGAAGAACTCGCTCGGCCTGCGGGAGATGGTCTGGGTGAAGGCCTTCCCCAGCTTGGCCGTGTTGTGGCCGCCGAGGAACTTCTCGTCCATGCGGGCCACGATGCCCGGGAGCCACCACGCACCGTCCTCGGTGAGGGAGAAGCGGAGCCCCGGGTGGCGCTCGAACACGCCGCCCCACAGCAGGGCCCACAGCGGGCGGGCCGCCCACCACCACGCCTCGGTGGCGAAGATGGCGATCATGCCCGGCCCCTCCGTCACGTCGCGCGATGCGCCGCCGGAGTGCACGTGCACGACGATGTCGTTGGCCTCGCAGGCCGCCCACACCGGCTCGTAGCGACCGTCGTTGTACGACGGCTTGTCGGACCAAAGGGTCGGGACCATGACCGCCCGCAGCCCGGCTGCAGCGACACGCTCGATCTCCGCCACGGCGGCGCCGACGTCGTGGAGGATGGGCACCGTCGCCACGCCGCACCTCCGCTCGGGGCTCGACGAGCACAGCTCGGCGAGCCAGCGGTTGTGGGCCTGGGCGCCGGCCATCACCAGGTCGCCGTCGAGGTCGCCCGAGGACCCGAGGCCGGCGCTGAAGGGGGCCGACGCGGCACCGCCCAGCACGTCGGCGTCGGGGAAGATCACCTCGGCGGCGATGCCCTCCTTGTCGAGCTCGGCGTTGCGGGCCACCGGGTCCCACGAGGCGGTCTTGCCGCCGTCGCCCGTCTCGGCCGCCCACTGCGCCTCGAAGTCGGCGGCCTCGGCCGCCTCCGACCGGGCCCGGGCGGTCTCTTTCGCCAGCGCGAGGTCGGCGTCGAAGGCGTCGCGGAAGCGGGGGTCGAGGTAGTCGCGGTACCGCTCGGCCGGCGGTCCGGCGTGGGTGTCGGCCGAGATGACGAGGTAACGGTCGGTGGCGTCCAACGGAGGTCCTCCTGCAGGTGGGCGGCGATCGGGGTCAGACGTGGTCGTAGCGGGCGGCGGCGAAGGGGGCGAAGGCCTCGGGGTCCACCTCGGCCACCACGTGCGGCTGGTGGCTCGAGTGCCGGACGGTCCACACCAGCGAGAGGAGCTCCTCCACCGGGAGGTCGGCGACGGGGGCGGTGCCGAGGTCGCGCAGCACGAGCTTTCCCTCCACGCGTTCGACCGACTCGGGCGTGCGGACCTGGTCGACCTGGACGAGCAGGGGCCCGGCGTCGAAGCCGCGTCCGTCGACGGCCGGCAGGAACTTGAACCAGAACTGGCGGGCCGGGTAGGCGTCGGGGGTCGGCAGCGCCTCGGCGACGTCGCCCACCACCTCGACGAAGGTGACGCCGTCGCGGGACATGCGCCCCTCGACGTGGTCGCCGGTGCGCGCGAGCTCGAGGTCGGCGAGCTTCTTCGGCTCGCCAAACCGCTCGCGGCTGATGGCGACGGCGCTCTCGAGGTCGATGGGGATGAGGAGCGGGTACTCGCCCGGCTCGCCCTGGTACGTGCAGTCGACGGCGAAGAAGCCCACCTTCTCCCGGTAGTGGCCGCCGCCGGGCAGGGCCAGGTCGATGTCGGTGATCCGCACGTGGACACGCGGCTCGCCCGCGGGTTCGAGCGGTGGCGGGAGCACGGCGGCCACCAGCGCCGGGTCGGTCAGGTAGACGGCCTCGAGCGACGGCAGCGACGGCCCGCGCTCGGACCCCGCCGGTCGCCACTCGCCTTCGTGCACCCATCGGTTCTGCTGCGCCATCGTCGTCGTTCCCTTCGCTCGGTCCGTTCCCTCGTCGTCAGTCGACGACCTCGTCGTCAGTCGACGACCTCGTCGTCAGTCGACGACCTCGGCCGGGTCGGAGTAGAACTGCTTCGACCACTCGCGGTGGTCGAGGATGGTCCGCTCGTCCTTGATCACCACCGGCCGCTCGACGTAGCGCTTGTTCTCCCAGATCGGGATGTCCTGGCTCACGCCGCCCAGGAACGACTCGGCCATCCTCTGGGCGGCATCGGGGCCGCTCGACACCGGCGTGGCGAAGGTCCAGCGCACGTGCACGCCCTCTTCGTCGATCGGCGTGGTCGACGAGAAGAAGGTCACGACGTCCCTGATCCGCAGGACCCCGAGGCCGAGGCCGAACGTCTCGCGCACGAAGGCGCCGTTCATGCCGACGACGCGCTTGTAGCTGCCGTCGATGTGCACGTCCTCCTCGGGGATGGAGTCGGTCCCGTGCACGAAGCGGAAGTGGGCCGGGTCGTGGTTGTTCTCCGCCATCTCCTGGCAGACGGTCCCGATGACGAACTCGGCGGTGTAGGGATCGCTCCACGAGGGGTCGTCGAGCTCGGGCACGACGGGGACGTCGTAGAAGGGCGCTCCGCCGGCGAGGTGGTGCCAGGCCCAGATCATGCCGTTGCGCTCGAGCACCGGGAACGCACGCACCTTGGCCTTCGACGGGATGCGCCCCGCCCCGCTGCCGTAGGGGATCCTCGTGCAGGCCCCGGTGCGCCCGTCGTAGCACCACCCGTGGAACGGGCACTGCACCGACTCGCCGACCACCGAGCCACCGACGCCCAGGTGGGCCCCGAGGTGAGGGCAGTAGGCGCCCGTCACGCAGGGCTGACCGGCTTCGGTCCGGAAGACGACGAGGTCACGCCCGAAGTAGTGGACCGGGACGATCGCGCCGGTGGCCACCTGGGCGGAGGGCGCGACGATGAACCAGCCGTTGGGGATCGGGAACGGGAAGCGGGGGCCGGGCTCGCGCCGTACGGCCGGGCGCAGCGCCGGGTCGCGCACGAGCTCCACGCTACGGGGCATGCCGACGGTGACGTCCTCGCCGATCGCCCCCCCGCCACCGGCGACAGCACCGGTGCCGGCTGCCGTGTCGGTGCGCACGTCGGTCATGGGAGGTCCCCTTTGCTCGGCGGCTCCGGACGGGCGCTCGGCCCCCGCCGTTGCCCGACGGTGTTTTCGTATCTATTATCAAATCTGCGCAACGGCCGCTGTCAAGGCCTGTCGCCGGCGGGCTGTCGAAGGCGGTGCCGAGCACGAGCGGCACGAGAGAGGACGGACACGGCATGGACGAGCTGCGCGACAAGGTGGCGGTGGTCACGGGAGGGGCGAGCGGCATCGGGCTCGCCCTGGCGCACGCCTTCGCAGCCGAGGGGATGCGGGTCGCCGTTGCCGACGTCGACGACGCCGCCCTCGGCACCGTGGCCGCCGAGCTGGGGGACGACCCGGCGCGCGCCCTCGCCGTGCGCACCGACGTCACGGACCCCGCCTCGGTGACCGCGTTGGCCGACGCCGTCTACGAGCGCTTCGGGGGCTGCCACGTCCTGTGCAACAACGCCGGCGTGGGCGCACCGAGCGCGAAGGTGTGGCAGACGACTCCCAACGACTGGCGGTGGGTGCTGGGCGTGAACGTCGCCGGCGTCGTCAACGGCGTTCTCGCCTTCGTCCCCCGCATGCTCGCCTCGGGCGAGGAGGGACACGTGGTCAACACGTCCTCTCCCGACGGGCCCATCTCACCCCTTCCCGCCGCGTCGGTGTACGCGGCCAGCAAGGCGGCGGTCTCCGCGCTGACCGAGTGCCTCGCTGCCCAGCTCGAGCAGGACGGAGCGCCGGTCCGGGCCTCGGTCTTCTACCCGTCGGGCGGTCTCCTGCGCACCGGGCTGTGGACGGCCGACCGGACCCGCCCGCCCGAGCTGGCGCGCGAGCGTCCGCGCGAGACGGAGGCCATGACGCCCGAGCGACTGGAGGAGCTGGCCAGCTCGGCAGGGCACGAGCTCCGGTGGCAGCCCCTCGACGAGCTCGCCGCCTTGGTCGTCGAGGGCGTCCGCACCGGCCGCTACGTCATCATGAAGGACGCCGACCAGGCCGCGGCCACGCTCCACGAGCGCGCGGACGCCTTCGCCGCCGGCACGCTCCCGACGCCCATGTCCCACGTGGTGTGACCGGGCACGGGCGCGGCCGCCTCGTGGGCCGCCGGACAGGCCGTCCGCGCCGGACCTGCGAGCATGCCGTTCCGATGGTGGTGAGGTGCCGGCCCGGGGCGACCCCTCTTCCCGTCCGGTCCAGATCGGATATAAAATCCTATTGGGCTCGAAGCGGCCCGGGGGGAGGGCACATGCGAGCGCAGCGCAACGCGTCACCGGAGGCACCGCCGAGCACCGGCACGGCGGAGCGACGTCGCCGCCCGGGCTCGAGGACGTCGGGCGGACGGCGGGCCGCCGGCCTCGTCAGCGCGGTCGTCCTTGCGATCGTCGCCGCGGGCTGTGGCTCGTCGTCGACGACTGGAGCGCAGACGAGCACCACGGCGTCGTCGGGGGCAGCCGGCTCGTCGACGGCGGGCGCCGCCCCGGGCATCACCGCGAAGACCGTCACGATCGGACAGGTCGACACGTTGTCGGGGCCGGTGCCGGGGCTGTTCAAGGGTGCCGAGGTGGGGACCCAGGCGTACGTCGACTACGTCAACAGCACGGGCGGGATCAACGGGCGCAAGCTCGTGCTCGACGTGCAGGACGACCAGCTCAACGCCAGCAACTACGTCACGGACACCCAGCAGCTCGTCAAGAGCACCTTTGCACTGGTCGGCGGGTTCTCTCTGCTCGACGGCAGCCAGGGGGCCATCGACGCCATCAACGCGGCCAAGATCCCCGACGTCACGATGTCGCTGACGGCCGCCCGCGCCCTCGATCCCTACAACTACAGCCCCGACCCGCTGGTCGTCGGCGGCAGTCGGCTCGGGCCGTTCGAGTACTACAAGAAGGAGTTCCCCCAGGCCGTCAAGCACGTCGGGACCCTCTACACCAACGTGACGGCCAGCACCGTCGCGCAGACCAAGGCCGACGTCGCCGCCATGGAGTCGATCGGCTACCACGTCAGCTTCTCGGAGGTGATCGGCGCCCTCCAGTCGGACTTCACCCCTGAGGTCCTCAAGATGAGGCAGGAGGGCGTCCAGATGGTGTACATCGTCGGGGCCGCCGTGGGGCAGGTGGCCAACCTCGCCAAGGACATGGCCCAGCAGGACTTCTCGCCGAAGGTCTTCTCGACGAACGGCGTCGCCTACGACGCCAGCTACGTCCCGACCGCCGACAACGCGGCGAACGGGACCGAGACCGACATGACCTCGGCGCTCTACCTCGGCCAGGACGCCAAGTCCGTGCCCGCAGTGGCGCTGTACGACAAGTGGGTGGCGAAGGTCGGTGGTCAGCACTACAACGACACCTACGCCATGTTCGGCTGGTCGGCGGCCGAGCTCTTCTCCCAGGCCCTCAAGGCCGCCGGAGCCGACCCGACCCGGCAGTCGGTGCTCGCCGCCCTCAACTCGATCACCAGCTTCGACGCCGGCGGCCTGCTGGCACCGGGCAACCCCGCCCAGAAGAAGCCGGAGACGTGCTGGATCCTGGCGAAGGTGGTCAACGGGACGTGGCAGCGCACGGCGCCGGACCCAAAGAGCGGCTACGTCTGCAACCCGGGCGGCTTCTACTACCCGCCGGGCTACAAGCCGTTCGTCCGGCCGCCGGGCGCATGAGCGACGACGCCCTCGAGGGCCGGCGCCTGCTGGTGGTGGGAGCCTCGGCGGGCATCGGGCGAGCGCTGGCGGTCCGAGCGGTCCGGGCGGGGGCGGAGGTGGCCTTGGTGGCGCGGCGGGGTGACCGCCTGGCCGACGCCGTGGCCGAGGCCGGCGGCGGCACGGCCGTGGCCGTCGACGTCCGCCATGCGGCGGCGTGCGACAGCGGCGTGGCCCGTGCAGCCGAGGCGGTCGGCGGTCTCGACGCCGTCTGCTATTGCGCGGGCGTCGCACCCCTCGCCATGCTCGCCGACACCGACGCCGACGCGTGGCGCGCCGCGCTCGAGACGAACGTGGTGGGGGCCAACCAGGTCATCCGGGCCTCGCTGCCCTACCTGGCGCCGACCGCCGTGGTCGTCGCCCTCTCGTCCGAGGTGACCTTCCAGCCTCGTACCGGGCTCGGCGCCTACGCGGCGTCGAAGGCGGCCCTGCGGGCGTCGCTCGCCTCGTGGCGTGCCGAGGTGCCCGATCGGCGGTTCTGCTGCGTCACGGTCGGCGCCACGGCCCCCACCGAGTTCGGCGACGGCTTCGACGTGCCGCTCCTCGGAGCACTCCTCGAGGACTGGGCCCGACGCGGCCTGGCCCAGGAGCAGATGCTCCACACCGAGGACGTGGTCGGCGTGCTGGCCGCCACCCTCGACGCCCTGCTCCGCCACCCGCAGGTCGGCGTGGACGAGCTCGTCCTCCGATCTCCCTCGGCAGTCGTCGGGACGGCCGAGGCCATCGCGTCGAGCTTCGCCGAACGGTCCGCCGAGGACCGACGATGACGAGCGCCGGCGACGTCCGGCATGACGAGTGCCGGCGACGTCCGGCATGACGAAAGGAACCACCGTGCCCGACGAGCGCCACTACGCCGAGCGTCTCTTCCCCGAGCCGGTCGACCTCGGCATCGCCGAGGAGGACCGGGCGGTGGCGTCCGTTCCGCACGGCACCCGGGCCCACCTCGAAGGCGCCGGTGGCGACGCCACCGCCTGGTACGAGGGAAGCGGCGCGGCCAGCGACCAGGCCGTGCAGGGCATCACGATCTACCCACCGACCCGAGGGCTGAAGACGCAGGGGGACCCGTTCGAGCCGGTGAAGATCGGCATCCTCATCGACATGGACCTGAACCAGCTCCTCGCCGACTGGATCGACCCCACGATCCTCGCCATCGAGGACGCGCTGAACGAGGGGGTGTGGGCCCGCTCTCCGGTGCAGCTGGTGGTGGCGGACGCCCGGGGCCTGCCGCGTGAGAACTACCGGAAGGTGATCGAGGGCTACACGTGGCTCGTCGAGCAGGGCTGCGTCGTCGTGCTCGGGCCGATGATCTCCGACAACTGCCTCGTGCTCCAGGACACCGCCAACCGGCTCGGGGTCCCGTGCCTCGGCTGGACGGGCGCGCGACGCTTCGCCTCCGACTACTGCTTCACCGTCGCCAACGGGGACATCCCCACCGAAGGGGTGATCTGCGCCAACTGGCTCCGCCAGCAGGGGATCTCCAAGGTGGGGCTGTTCTGGGAGGCGGGCTCTTCGGGCCGCGACTACGCCGACTTCTTCCGCGACGAGGCCATCCGCCTGGGGATGACCGTGACCCGCGAGGTCAAGCTCGAGCCCAACCCGCGCGACCTCGAGGCCCACCTTGCGGCCATGCGCGAGGCGGGGACCGAGGGCATCTACTACGGCGGCTACGGGTACGCCTGCTTCCACTTCGCCGCGGCCTTCGAAGCGCTCGGCTGGGACCCGCCGCGCATCATGGGGACGGCGTTCATGTTCTACTCGAACAAGAACGAGTGGGCCTCGGGCATCGAGGGGTGGCACGGCATCGACCAGCTGGGCGAGGACGGGGCCAACCCCAACTACAACGCCATGGTCGGGCGCTTCGTGAAGCGCTTCGGCCGCGAGGCCCGCAACGTGGTGGTCGCGCTCGCCTACGACACGGCACGAGTGGCTATCCACGGCATCGCCAACGCCGACATCCCCGAGCCGCGCTGGGTCCGGGACGGCATCGAGCGCATCCGGTGGATGCCCGCCACCAACGGCGGCCCGTCGACCTACGTCCAGTTCGGCCCGGGCGACCACAAGGGGTACAAGGGGGACTTCCTCACGATCCGCGTGCTGCGCGACGGGGAGCTGCGCTTCGGCGGCTACTTCCGCCCGCAGTGGCCGTCGAACGACGCGCCCTGACCGCGCGCCCTGACCGCGCGCCCGAGAGGAGCGCCGCGAGCCCCGGAGGTCCCGTGCTCGTCCCCACCTCGACCTGCGGGCGCCGCCGTCGGGGACGAGCGCGGTGACTGGGCCTCGGCCGGGAGGCGGGTTCAGCCCGTCGTCGGCTGCACGTAGGGCAGGGTGACCGTCTCGGAGGCGGCGTGGAAGGCGACCTCGACGGGCATGGCCTCGGCGAGGTCGTCGGGCGAGCAGCCGACGACGGCGCTCAGGAGGTACGCCCCGTCGTCGAGCGCCACTACGGCGGGCGCGTAGGGCACGACGAACGCCGGGTGGGGTGCCCTCCAGACCACCGTCCAGCTGTAGAGGGTGCCGCGCCCCTCCGTTCGGGCCCAGGTCAGCTTCGTGCCGTGGCAGCGGGCGCACACGGCGAAGGCGCGCAGCGCGAAGGTGCCGCACGCCGGGCAGCGGGGGAGCACGAGCTCCCCGCGCCGGCACCCGTCCCAGAAGGGCGCCGAGCGCTCCGACGGCTCGGGGAGGGGGATGCCCGGGGGCTGGGGCACGAGGCGCGGCCCCGCCGGATCGGTCACGGACGCTCGCGTCCCAGCAGCAGCACGTCGCAGAAGAGCGCGCCGGACCCGCCGTTCGAGCACAGGACCACCTCGGCGCCCCGTACCTGGTTGCTCGCGCAGTCCCCCCGGAGCTGCCGCACGGCCCGGGCCACCCGCTGCAGCTGCTGTGCGGCGACGCCCGGATGGCTGAACGACAGGGTGCCGCCGTCGGTCGTGACCGGCAGGCCTCCCCCCGGGCCCACCGCCCCCGACTCGACCATGGGCCCGCCCTCGCCGGGGCCGCAGAAGCCGAACGCCTCGAGCTGCCGGATGACCTCGAAGGAGAACGGGTCGTACAGCTCGGCCGCGTCGACGTCCCCCGGGCCGAGCCCTGCCATGGCGAAGGCCGCCGCTGCCGCCCGGGCTCCCACCATGCCTGCCGACGGTTCGCCCGGACGAGGGGCGAGGTCCCATACGGGGGCGACGGTGTAGGCGGGTCCGTAGGCGTCGCTGCCGCAGCCGAGGATCCACGCCGCCCCGGGGTGGCCGGCAGCCCGGTTGGCGCCGGCGAGGACCAGGGAGCACCCGCCCTCGGAGGTGGTCGCGCAGTCCAGAAGGTGGAACGGGTCGGCCACGACGGGCGAGGCGAGCACGTCGTCGGCCGTGAACGGCCCTCGTCCGGCGTAGACGGCGTCGGGGTTGTGGTGCCCGTTGGTGCGGACGACGGCCGCCGCCGTGGCCAGCTGGTGCTCGGTCGTCCCGTACGTGAGCATGTGCCGGCGGGCCATCAGCGCGAACTCGGCCGCCGTGAACAGGCCGAAGCCAGCCACGAGCTCGTTGGCCGGGGTGGTCCACGGCGCGGCGGTCCCCTCGCTCCGGAGCGCTGCGCCACCCGCCAGGACCACCACCACCCGGCACTGTCCGGACGCGACGAGCAGGGCGCCGTCGACGACGGCGGGGATGCCGAGGGTGCTGGGCCGCCGGGTCGCCGGTCCCAGTCCGAGCTCGAGCACGGCGTCTCCCGCCGCCTGGCCGACCACCCCGTCGACCTCGGCCGGCTCGATGCCGGCGTCGGCCATGGCGCCGACGGCGGCCCGGAGGGCGATCGACGACGAGTCCTCTCCGGGGAGCCTGCGGGCCTGGCGCGTGTTGTGCACGCCGACGATGGCGACGTCTCGGAAGGGATGGGTCATCGTCGCGATGGTGGCACGCCGTCGTGCCGGCCGAAGGGGCGCGTCGGGCGAGGCCGTCGGGGCGAGGCCGCGGGGGCCGTCACGGCCGGCGCGGTCTCCCGTCTCCACCCGGTGCAGGCGCGTGGTCGTCCGACCGCAGCCGGAAGCGCTGCACCTTGCCACTGGCCGTCTGGGGCAGGGCGTCGACCAGCACGACCGAGCGTGGCACCTTGTAGTTGGCCATGTGCTCGCGGCACCAGGCCACCAGGGCGTCCTCGTCGGCCTCGACGCCGGGCCGGGGGACGACGTACGCCCGCCCGACCTCGCCCAGGCGCTGGTCGGGGACGCCGACCACCGCCACCTGGGCCACCGCCGGGTGGCGCAGCATGATGCCCTCGATCTCGGCAGGGAAGGCGTTGAAGCCGCCCACGATGAACAGGTCCTTCTTCCGGTCGGTGATGCGGAGGTTCCCGTCGTCGCCGACGAGGCCGACGTCCCCCGTCCGCAGCCAGCCGTCTGCGTCGATGGCTGCCGCCGTCGCCTCGGCGTCGTCGAAGTACCCCTGCATCACGTTGAAGCCACGGACGACGATCTCGCCCTGCTCGCCGGGGGGCAGCGGCCCGCCGTCGTCGTCCACGACCCGCACCTCGACGCCGTCGAGCGGCGTGCCCACCGTCTCGGCGATGACCTCGGGGGGGTCGGTGTGGTGGCAGGCGCTGACCGTGCCGGTCGTCTCGGTCAGCCCGTAGGCCGTGACCACGGTGTCGATGGCCAGCTCGTCCCGCATGCGGCGGACCACCTCGACGGGGACCGTGGCCGCCCCCGTGACCGACAGCCGCAGCGACGAGAGGTCGTAGCGGCCGCGGTCGGGGTGCTCGAGGATCGACTGGAAGACCGTCGGCGGGCCCGGCAGCACGGTGATGCGCTCCCGTTCGACCTGGGACATGACGGTGGCGGCGTCGAAGATCGCGTGAGGGAAAACGGTCGCCCCCCGGAGGACGCACGCGAGCACCACGGACTTGAGCCCTGCGGTGTGGAAGAACGGGTACACGCAGAGGTACCGGTCGTCGCGTCGCAGCCCGACGGCGTCGGACCACGCCTGGTAGGTCCGCACGCTGGGCCCGTGGGCGAGCATGGCCCCCTTGGGCGCCCCCGTGGTCCCCGAGGTGAAGATGATGTCGGCCGTGTCGCCGGGGCCGAGCGCCGGGAAGGCCCGGTCCGTCGCCTCCGCCCCCCGCCCCACGAAGGCGCCCCACGAGGTGGCACCGGGACGGTCCGGACCGTCCAGCACGACCGCCTCGGCGAGGTCTGCCACGGCCCCGACGCCGTCGAGGTGGCCGAGCAGGTCGGTGCCGACGACGTCGGTGGCGCCGAGGAGCAGGCGAGCTCCCGAGCAGCGCAGGACGTGGGCGGCCTCCTCGCCCTTGAACCGGGTGTTGACCGGTACGAGCACGCACCCTGCCAGGTAGACGCCGAAGCTGGCGGCGACCCACCGGGCGCTGTTGGGCGCCCACAGTGCCACGCGGTCGCCGGGGACGAGCCCGGTCGCGAGGAGGGCACGGCCCACGGCGCACGCCTCGTCGTGCAGGCGGGCGAACGACCAGCGCGTCTCGCCGTCGACGATCGCCTCGTCGTCCCCGAAGCGCTCGGCCGCCAGCTCGAGGGCGGCGGGAACGGTGCCGGGCGTTCGGGTCCGGGGCGCGCGGGAGGTCACGCCACGACACCGCCGGCCCGCAGGTCGGCGAGCTCGTCGGCCGTGATCCCCAGCTCGTCGGCCAGGACCTCGTCGGTGTGCTCGCCCACCCACGGCACGCGCGTGTCCGCCGGCGCGGCGGCACCGTGGATGCGGACCGGGTTGCCCGGGACGAGCACCGGCGGCCCCGAGCCGTCGGGCCGGTCGATCCCCACCAGCATCCGATGGGTCGCCACGTGCGGGTCGACCACCAGCTCCTCGTCGAGCAGGCACGGCCCGGCGGCGATCCCGGCCGCGCCGAGCTCCTCGCACGCCTCGTCGCGCGTCTTGTCACGGGCCCATCGCTCGATGGCCGGCCGCAGTACCGCCTCGAGGTTGTCGACCCATCCCTGGCGCGTCGCCAGTCGGTGGTCGGACGTCCATCCCGGCTGGCCGACGACGTCGGCGAGCCGGTGGAAGTGGTGCTCACGGCCCACCTGGACGATGAACCACCCGTCGCCGGCACGGAACCCGTGGTTGATGACCGGTCCCGTGTCCCCGTTCTTCAGCCCGAGCGACCAGAAGTTGGCCACGATGTCGGTCATGGCGACGACCGCGTCGAACATCGCCACGTCGACGTGCTGCGGCCGACCGGTGCGGTCGCGCTCGCGGAGTGCCGCCAGGATGCCGACCGCGGCGAACAGCGCCGCCCCGATGTCACCGAGCGCGCCGACCGGGGACACGGTCGGTGGGTCGTCGCCCGTCCGCTTCATCTCGTAGATCCCCGACATGGCCTCGACGATGGGGGCGAAGGCCAGTCGTTCCCGGTAGGGCGAGGTCGTCACCGAGCCGAACCCGGACACCGAGGCGTACACGCACCGGGGGTGGACGGCGGCCAGGTCGTCGAACCCGAGCCCGAGCCGGGCGAGGCTTCCGGCCCGGAAGTTCTCGGCGACGACGTCGAAGCGCGGGGCGAGCTCGAGGACGAGCTGCCTGCCCCGCGGGCGCTTCAGGTCGATGCAGATGCTGCGCTTGCCGAGGTTGTTCCGGAGGAACGTGGCGCCGAGGGGCCGGCCCTCGGGGTCGCGGATCGACGGCTGCGAAGCGCGTCCGAGGTCGCCGGCGGGCGGCTCCACCTTGACGACGTCGGCCCCGAGCCGCCCCAGGAGCTGGGTGGCGTACGGGAGGGCCTGCATCTGCTCGAGCGCCAGCACACGTACGCCCTCGAGAGGCCCCGACGGCCGCCGCTCGGACGGCTCAGCGGCCAGGACGGTCATAGTTGGATAATATATCTGATATGACCCGGTGCCGGCACCGACGCCTTCCGTGACGCCGGCGCGACCGCCGGCGACCGGGCCGGCGCGAGCGAGAGGAGATGGTGCGGTGGCCGGAGCGGTGCGCCTACAGGTCGACGGAGCCGTGGCGACCATCACCAACGACAACCCCGAGCGGCACAACGCCTTCGACGACGACATGGACCTCCAGCTGTTCGACGCCCTGGCCGAGCTCCGCGACTCGCCGGACGTCCGGGCGGTCGTCTGGCGGGGCGAGGGTCCGTCGTTCTCGTCCGGTCGCGACGTCGCTGCGATGGGCGGCGCGACGAGCGGCCTGACCCACCACGAGCTGATGCGCCGAGGCCATCGAGGCATCCGGGCCATCTTCGAGCTCGACGCTCCGATCGTCGTCGCCCTCCACGGCTGGGCGATCGGGGCGTCCTTCCAGCGTGCTCTCTTGTGCGACATCCGGGTAGCGGCCGAGGGTGCCTGCTTCAGGCTTCCCGAGGTCGGTCACGGGGTGATCCCCGACACCGGCGGGGTGTCCCGCATCTTCCAGATGTGCGGCCACGGGGTGGCCGCCGACCTGGTCCTCACCGGGCGGGTGATGGGTGCCGAGGAAGCACTGGCCCACGGGGTGGTCTCGCGTCTCGTGCCACCCGACCGGCTCGACGAGGAGGTGCGCGCCGTGGCCGAGGCGATCGCCGCGGCACCGGCGGTCACCGTGCGGACGGCGCGACGGGTCCTCGCCCACCTGTCGCAGCCGGCCGTCGAGGCGTCGATGGCAGAGGAGCTCATCGGGCAGACGTTCGTCGCCCGCTCCGACGACCTCGCCGAGCTGCGGGCCGCCCGTGCCGAAGGTCGCGACCCCGTGTACCGGGGGAGCTGACGGTGCCCGGAGGCCCTCGTGGTGGCACCGGTGCCGGCGAGCCGCGGCGGACGGCTCCGACGCAGCACGCGCCCGGGCTGCCCGAACCGCCGCCGCCCGGTACCCGTGCGCTGCCGGCCGGGACCTTCGACGGCGTGCCCGTCCTGGTCACCGGCGGGGGGACCGGGCTCGGGAAGGCCATCGCCGTCGAGTTCGCCCGGCTGGGCGCCGCCGTGGTGATCGCCAGCCGGTCGACCGAGCACCTGCGGGCAGGGGAGGAGGCCGTCGCCGCCGTCGGGGGGACGGCCGTCTCGGTCGCGTGCGACATCCGCCAGCCCGAGGAGGTGAGCGTCGCCTTCGACACCGCCGAGGCGGCGTTCGGGTTGCCGGGGGTCCTCGTGAACAACGCCGCCGCCAACTTCCCGGCACCGGCCGAGGACCTGTCGCCGAACGCCTGGCGCACGGTCGTCGACACCACCCTGAACGGGACCTTCTACTGCGCGCGCGAGTTCGCCCGCCGGCACATGGCCGCCGGCACGCCCGGGTCGGTCGTCAACGTCGGTGCGTCGTACGCGTGGACGGGCGGTCCGGGCTTCGCCCACTCGGCCGCCGCCAAGGCCGGGGTCACGTCGATGGTGGAGACCCTCGCCGTCGAGTGGGCCCCGTACGGGATCCAGGTGAACGGGCTCGTGCCCGGCATGTTCCCCCACGAGGACATGACGGCGGACATCCGGGGCAACCTCGACCGGACGTCCGACAAGGACCGGTGCCAGCCTGCCCTGCGCGTCGGTCGGCTCCGGGAGCTGGGGTGGGCGGCGACGTTCCTCGCCTCGCCGTACGCACGCTTCGTCGCCGGGCACGTCCTCGTCGTCGACGGCGCCAACTGGCAGCGCCGGACGCTCACCAACCCGGAGGTGGTGACCGTGCGCGAGCAGCTCGGGCGCCCGCCGTTCGACCCCGGTCCCCGCTGACCGGGTCCCGGCTCTCCGACCGTCACGAACCCGATGGACGCCGCCCTCGACCCCGAGCAGCGACTGCTCGTCGAGACCGCCGACCGTCTGGCCGCAGACGTCGCCCGGGCACGGCTGCGCCACGGGTGGCACCAGGCGCTCCACGACGGCGGCTGGCTGGGCGTCTCGTCCCCGGAGGCGTACGGCGGACAGGGCCCGTCCGCCGCCTTCGACGTGATCGTCAGCGACGAGGTCGGAGCGGCGATGGCCCCACCGGTGCCGCACGTCGCCTACCTCGGGCGGGCCCCTCGGTTACGGCGACGAGGCGCCCAAGCGCCGCTTCCTCCCCGGCCTCCTGCGCGGTGCCACCCGGTGGTGCCAGGGGTTCGGCGATCCCGGCGCCGGCTCCGACCTCGCCTCCCTCTCGACCCGGGCGGACCGTGTCGACGGTTGGTGGCGGATCGCCCCGCAGAAGCTGTGGACGAGCGACGGTTGGGTCGCCGACTGGCGCCTGCTCGTCGCGCGCACCGGCCGACCGACCGGCACCGGGGCCTCTCGGCCTTCGTCGTCCCCATGGACGACGCAGCCGTGACGGTGCAGCCCCTCGTGCCCGCCTCGGGCGAGCGCGACTTCTGCGAGGTCTTCCTCGACGGCGTCGTCGTCCCCGACGACCGGCCCGTGGGACAGCCCGGCGACGGGTGGGCGTCGGCCACGGACACGGTCGCCTTCGAGCGCGGGCCCACCGAGGTCGGGTTCGGCTCGCGCTACGTCGCCCGGTGCGGGCAGCTGCAGGAAGCCGTCGCGGACGGACGGTTGCCCGCCAGCGAGGGTCAGCGCACGGCGCTCGCCAGGTGCCGGGTCGAGACCGGGGTCCTGCGGCTGCACGTGCTCCGGGCCCTCTGCGAGCGGTCCGACGGCGAGGCGCCCGGTGCCGCCGGCTCCGTGGGGAAGTCCCTCGCCACCCGGGTCGAGCGGCTCCTCAACCACGTCGGCGTCGACCTCCACGGTGCCGACGCCCTCCTCGTCGGGGCGCCGAGGGTGTGGAGCGAGCACCTCGGCTCGCGGGCCCGGTCGATCGCCGGGGGCACCTCGCAGATCCAGCGGACCATCGTGGCCGAGCGCCTCCTCGGCCTGCCGAGGCACCGGTGAGCGCCGGGGGCACGGGCGCGACCGGCTCCCCGGTCCGCGTGGAGGTGGCCGACGGCGTGGCCACCGTGGTGCTCGACGACCCGGCCCACCGCAACGCCCTGTCGCTCGAGATGGTGCGGGCGATCGGCGCGGCGGTGTCCGAGGCGTTGGCCGCGGGGAGCAGTGCCATCGTGCTCGCCAACACGCCGCCCGTCTTCTGCGCCGGGGGATCCGTGGACGACCTGCTCGCGCCACGGGCCCCGCTCGAGGAGATGTACGGAGCGGTCGCCGCGCTCGACGCCGCCCCCGTGCCGACCGTCGCCGCCGTCGACGGTGCCGCCCTGGGGGCGGGCCTCACCCTTGCACTGGCGTGCGACGTCGTCCTGTGCACGCCGCGGTCACGCTTCGAGGTCCGCTTCCTCGACCTCGGGCTCCACCCGGGTGGGGGGCAGCTGTGGCGGCTGCGCCAGCGGGTCGGCCGGCAGGGGGCGTCGGCCCTGGCCCTCTTCGGCGAGGCGATCGAGGGCGAGGAGGCCGAGGCGCGTGGGCTGGTCTGGCGGTGCTGCGACGAGGCGGTGCTGCTGCCGGCGGCGCACGAGCTCGCCCGGCGGGCGGCGGGACGTGATCCCGAGCTGCTCGCCCGCGTGAAGGGCACCCTCGACGCCTCCGGGTCGGTGGTCGACCGCGCCGAGGCCGTCACCCTCGAGCTGGGCCCGCAGGCGTGGTCGATGCAGCGGCCCGCCTTCCGCGACGCGCTGGGAGCGCTGCGAGAGCGCCTCGGACGGCAGACGTGACGCGGATCGCCGTGCTCGTGAAGCAGGTGCCGGTGGTGGAGGCCATGGCGCTGGGCGACGGGGCACGCCTGTGCCGCTCGGGGGTCGCCCTCGAGATGAACGCCTACTGCCGCCGGGCCGTCGCCGCCGGCGTGGGGCTCGCCCGGCCCCTCGGTGGGACGTGCACCGTCGTCACCCTCGGACCTCCGTCGGCCGAGGACGTCCTGCGCGAAGCCGTCGCCTTCGGGGCCGACCGGGGCGTCCTCGTCACGGACCCGCAGCTGGCGGGCAGCGACACGCTGGCCACGGCGCGGGCCCTCGAGGCCGCCCTCCGCCGCCTCGGACCGTGGGACCTCGTGCTCCTCGGGCGCAACTCGATCGACGCCGACACCGGGCAGGTCGGGCCCGAGCTGGCCGAGCTCCTCGGCCTCCCCTTCGTCGCGGCGGTCCGCCGCCTCGAGGTGCAGACCGGCGACGGGTCGACGGTGGCGACGGTCGGCGCACCGGCCGGGGAGGAGCCCCCGACCGCTCCCGGACCGCCGCCGGCCCCCCTGGTCGTCGCGGCGCGCAGCGAGCTCGACGACGGGTGGCGTGACGTGCGCGTGCCCCTGCCGGTCGTGGTCTCTGTCGCCGAACGGCTCACCGACCCCTGCAAGCGATCACCCGAGGACCGCGCTGCCGTCGCCGCCGACCGGCTCGAGCGGCTCGCTGCCGCCGACCTCGGCCCCGGGCCGTGGGGGGCGGCAGCGAGCCCCACCGTCGTCACCGGCGTGCGGACGCTCGCCGTCCCGAGGCGGGGCGAACGGCTCGGCGGTCCGGCGACCGAGCAGGTCGACCGGGCGGTGGCCGTGCTGACCGAGCGTGGCGTCCTCCCCGTCGGCGCCGGCCGTTCAGCGTCGCCGCGGGGTGCCGCCACGTCGGCCGACGGCGACGAGGCGGTCCCGTCGCAGACGGGTCGGGACGGGCCGCGGGTCGCCGTCGTCGTCGAGCCCGGTCGTCCGGGTGTGACCCGCGAGCTGCTCGGCGAGGCGGCCCAGCTCGCCTCGGACCTGCGGGGGCACGTCCTGGCGGTGGGGCCGGAGCCCGGGGCGCCGGGAGAGCTCGCCGGGTGGGGGGCCGACAGCGTGGCGGTGGTGGCGAGCGGCCCGGTGGAGGAGGACGTCGCACGCGCCCTCGCCGACCGGTGGGCCGACCGTCCGCCGTGGGCGGTGCTCGTGCCCGGCACCCTGTGGGGTCGCGAGGTCGCCGCTCGGCTGGCCGCCCGGTCGGGGGCCGGGCTGACGGGGGACGCCGTCCGCCTGGGCGTGGCCGGCGACCGCCTGGTGTGCGCCAAGCCGGCGTTCGGGGGCCGGCTCGTCGCCGAAGTCGTGGGCTCCAGCGCCACCCAGCTGGCCACGGTGCGTCCCGGCGTCCTCCGGCGTCGCGTCCCCCGTCCGGCCGCAGCACCGGTCGTCGAGCGGTGGCCTGCCCG
Source organism: uncultured Acidimicrobiaceae bacterium (assembly GCA_964610905.1). Classification (GTDB taxonomy): domain Bacteria; phylum Actinomycetota; class Acidimicrobiia; order Acidimicrobiales; family RAAP-2; genus JAJZJT01. Next base: position 28,387 of record CAZSYT010000002.1, on the reverse strand, counting down.
CCCCCGGGGGCGCGTCGAGGTGACGGGCGAAGGTCGGGACAGCGACGTGGGGGACCTCGTGACGGCTCCGGCCATCGTGTGCGTCGGCCAAGCGGTGGCGCCCGAGGACTATCCTCTCCTCGACCCGTTGGTGGAAGGGCTGGGGGCGGTGGTCGGCGCCACCCGCAAGGTGACGGACCGCGGCTGGTTGCCGCGTTCCCGCCAGATCGGCATCACCGGGCGCAGCGTGGCCCCGGAGCTGCTGGTGCTGGTGGGCGTGGGGGGCTCGACGAACCACATGGTGGCAACGACCGGATCGGGGACGGTGGTGGCCGTCAACTCCGACGAGCACGCCCCGGTGTTCGACTGGTGCGACGTCGGTCTCGTGGGCGACTGGCGCGAGGTCGTCCCGCTCCTGGCGATCCGGATCGGCTGACCCGGTGACGTCGCGGACGGGAGCCCCGAGGACGATGCCGCGAGGACGGGCGGACGCGCACACGACGAAGGAGGCGACATGCGCTCGATAGCCGACGCGTGGCTGGCACGGTCCGACGACCCGAACCCCGGCCTGCGCTTCGAGGACCTCGAGTGGACGTGGGAGGAGGTGGTGTCCGAGGCGCGGCGCCGGGCGGCGTGGTGGGCCCGTCGGCGTCGGCCGGGCGAGCCGCACGTCGCCGTCCTCCTCGACAACGTGCCGGAGCACATGTGGTGGCTGGGGGCGTGCGCGCTCACGGGCTCGGTGGTGGTCGGCGCCAACCCGACCCACCCGGGTCCCGTGCTCGCACGCGAGGTGGAGCACACCCGGTGCCAGCTGCTGGTGACCGACTCGGCCCATCTCGCCCTCGTCGAGGGTCTCGACCTCGGCCCCGGCATCGGGGTCGCCTCGCCCGACAACCCCGCCGTGGTGCTCGTCGACGACCCCACCACCCGGTACGGCGACGGCAGCGGGCACGGCGACGCTCCGATCGACGGCGCCGGGGTCGGCGTCGGCCCGGACACGCTCGGCTACCTGATCTTCACCTCGGGCACCTCGGGGCTGGCCAAGGCGTGCCGGTGCACCCAGGGTCGCATGGTCTTCGTCGGCGCCGTGCTGGCCGAGCGCTTCTCCCTCGGGCCCGGGTCGTGCTGCTACCTGGCCATGCCGATGTTCCACTCCAACGCCCTCATGGCCGGGTGGGCGCCGGCGCTCGTCGGCGGGGCCACGGTGGCGCTGCCCACCGGAGGGCGGTTCTCGGCGTCGGGCTTCCTCGCCGACGTGCGTCGGCACGGGGCCACGTACAGCAACTACGTGGGGCGGCCCCTCTCCTACGTGCTCGCCACGCCGGAACGGGCCGACGACGCCGACAACCCGCTGCGCCACGTCTTCGGCAACGAGGCGGCGTCCGGCGACGTCGAGCGGTTCGCCCGCCGCTTCGGGTGCGAGGTGTCCGAGAACTACGGTTCGACCGAGGGAGGAGTTGCGGTCACGCGGACACCCGACACCCCGCCCGGTGCCCTGGGGCCGGCACCGGAGAACGTGGCGGTCGTCGACCGCGAGGGGCGGCCGTGCCCCGTCGCCCGCTTCGACGGCGCCGGCCGGCTGCTCAACGCCGCCGAGGCCGTCGGCGAGCTGGTGTCCACGACGGGGTCGGCGACCTTCGAGGGCTACTGGGAGAACGACGACGCCGAGCGGGACCGGACACGGGACGGCTGGTACTGGACCGGCGACCTCGCCTACCGGGACGAGCGGGGCTACCTGTGGTTCGCCGGACGGGCGGACGACTGGCTCCGGGTCGACGGGGAGAACTTCGCCGCCGCCCCGGTGGCGCGCATCGTCGAGCGACACCCCGACGTCGTGATGGCAGCCGTCTACGCCGTCCCCGACCAGAGCGTGGGCGACCAGGTGATGGCAGCTGTGCAGCTCCGGCCCGGCGCCCGCTTCGACCCGCCGTCGTTCGCCCGATTCCTCGAGGACCAGAGCGACCTCGGGCGCAAGTGGGTGCCCCGCTTCGTGCGGGTGGCCACCGAGCTCCCGACCACGGCGACCGCGAAGATCGTGGTGCGCCAGCTCCGCGCCGAGGGCCTCGTCTGCGCCGACCCGGTGTGGGAGCTGGCGCCGGGCGAGCACCTGGCCTACGTCCGTCGGGCCGCGGGGGCGACCGCCGTGCCGTGACCGCACCCGGTGCCGCACCCGGTGCCGCGGCCGCACCGACGCGCAGGGAGTCTCCCTCGTCGAGGTGTCGTGTGCACGCATTTGGCATGAGCTGACAGCTGACATATGCTGTCACGTATGACCCGGTCACCGTCCCCCCCGGTCCCCTCGCCGTGACGCTCTCGGAGGCGCCCGGCCGGGTCGAGCTCGGTGGCCTGCTCTCGCCTCCCACCGGGGAGCCGGAGCCCGGACCCCACCGCCGCCACCCGGCGTGGACGCTCGTGGCCGTCGCCCTGGGGGTCATGATGGTCGGGCTCGACGGGACCGTCGTGTCGATCGCCAACCCCTACATCGCCCGGTCGCTGCACGGCTCGCTCGCCGACCTCCAGTGGGTGACCAACGCCTACCTGCTGGTGCTGGCCGTGCTGCTGGTCCCGATGGGGTACCTGGGGGACCGGTTCGGCCGCAAGACCGTGTTCCTCGTCGGCGTGACCGGCTTCGCCCTCATGTCCCTCTCGGTGGGCCTCGTCGGGTCGATGCCCGGCGTGATCGCCTTCCGGGCCCTCCAGGGCGTCTTCGGCGCCATGCTGATGCCGAACTCGCTGGCCATCATCCGCAACACGTTCCCGCCCGAGCGACTGAACAGCGCCGTGGGCATCTGGGGCGGGGCGACCGCGCTGTCGGTGGCGAGCGGCCCCATCGTCGGGGGGCTGCTGGTCGAGCACGTGTCGTGGGAGTCGGTCTTCTACGTCAACGTCCCCGTCGGCGCCCTTGCCCTCGTCATCGGCGCGCTCCTCCTCGCCGAGAGCCGGGTGGGGTCCCCGGGCCGCTTCGACGTCCCGGGCCTCGGCCTGCTCGGTGCCGGGCTCTTCGGCATCGTCTTCGGGCTGATCAAGGCGTCGACATGGGGATGGGGCGACGCCCGCACCGTGGCGCTCCTCGCCGGCGGGGTCGGCGTGCTCGGGCTCTTCGCCGTCGTCGAGACGCGCACGGCCGAGCCGCTCCTCCCCATGCGCCTGTTCCGTCGACGCTCGATCACGCTGGGCGCGGTCACCGTGCTGCTCGGCTTCTTCGCCATGTTCGGCGTGCTGTTCTTCGTGACGCTGTACCTGCAGAACGTCCACGGCTACGACCCGGTGCAGGCAGGGGTCCACATGCTGCCGCTCACCGCGGTCTTCGTCGTGGCGTCGCCGCTCGGCGGCGTGCTCAACCAGCGCTTCGGGCCGAGGTTCGTCGTCCCGCTCGGCATGGTCATGGTCGGCGTGGGCCTGCTCCTGCTGCTCTCGCTGCAGCCAGGCTCGGCCTACGTGCACCTGTGGCCGTCGTTCGTGCTCGTCGGGACCGGCGTCGGGATGGTCATCGTCGCCTCGTCGGACGCCATCGTGGCCAACGCACCCCGCGACGACGCCGGGGTGGCCGGAGGCCTGCAGTCGACCGCCCTCCAGCTGGGCGGGGTCCTCGGCACGAGCATCCTGGGCTCGGTGCTGGTGACCCGCGTCGGCTCGGCCCTCGTCGGGTCGCTCGTGGGCGCCGGCGTCCCGGGCGCGCTCGCCGCCCGCCTCCGCCCCGCCACCGAGCTCGTCGCCCAGGGGGCGGCGCCGACGTTCGCCGGGGTCCCGGCGCGTCTCCAGCGGGCGCTGACCGCCGGGTCGCACCAGGCCTTCATGACCGGTCTGCACGTGGCGATCCTCGTGGCCGCCGTCGCCGCGCTGACCGCCGCCGCGCTGGGGCTGTTCCTCCAGCGCTCCGCCGGGTCCGGGGGCGAGGCGACGGTGGTGCCCTAGGATCGTGCCCGCTGGCAGGCACTGCGGAGCCGCCGCTCCTCGAGGGGCCGCCGGCGCCGAGCCGCCCGGGGGAGGGCGGCGAGCAGAGTGCGGAGGACCGGCGAGGCCCGGGACGGTACCGCGAAGGGGGAGGGGACGGATGAGCGGAGACGGGGTGCGTGCCCAGGGCCGCGAGGGCTCGGGAGCGACGGCGGTCGGAGCCGGGGCAACGGTCGTCCACGAGGTGCCCTCGAGCCTCCGCGAGCGCAAGCAGGCCCGCACCCGTGCGCAGCTCACCGAAGCCGCCGACCGGCTCTTCGCGAGCCGCGGGTTCGGCGCGGTCACCGTCGAGGACATCTGCGCCGAGGTCGACGTGTCGCCCCGGACGTTCTTCCGCTACTTCCACAGCAAGGAGGACGTCGTCTTCGACGGCATCCAGCCCTGCCTCGAGCAGACCGTCGCCGCCTTCGCCGGCCGACCGTCGTCCGAGGACGCCTACGAGTCCCTGTCCCGGGCCCTGCTGTCCGTGGCGAGCGACGCGGGCTCCGAGCGCGAGCTGCTCCGGGTCCACCTCCTCGTCCGCTCGTCGCCGGAGCTGCTCGGGCCCAGCCTCGAACAGTTCCGCGCCCTGCAGGACGAGCTCGTCGAGCTGATGACCACTCGTGCGCCGGGAGCCTGCACGCACCCGGTCGCCCGGTTGCTGACCGCCGTCGCCTTCGCGGCGTTCGCGTCGACTCTCGACGAGTGGGCCGTTCACCCCGACCGACCGCTGGCGTCGCAGCTCGCCCACGCCCTCGGCGCCGTGCGCGACGGCGTCCGGGGCATCGTCCGCCTCGGGGACGACGGGGCCGGGCAGCCGCGGCCACGGCCGCGCCCGAAGGGGACCGCCGGGCGCGGGCCGGGGGAACGTGCCCGGCGGACCTCGGGGCCGAGCGCGGCTTCCGCCTAGTGTCCCGATCCAGAGGTTCGTCGTGACGCAGGGACTACCCCCTCGCTCCGCACGCTCCCCCTGTCGCCAGCGACGATGGGAGGCAGAGACGCTGCGATCCGTGCTCGAACCGGTGGCGCTCGACGAGGACGAGCGGGACACGCTCGAGCGCTGGGCCTGCCGTCTGAAGAGCGGTCAGGCGTTGGCGCTGCGCTGTCGGATCGTCCTGGCATGCACCGAGGGCGGCCACGTCGCTGAAGTGGCCGAACGGCTGGGCGTCGACCCGCTCACGGCGGGCAAGGGGCGTCGCCGGTTCCTCGCCCACCGACAGGAGGGGCTGCACGACGAGCCCCGCGCCGGTGCCCGCGCACTGTCTCCGACGAGGACGTGGAGACGGTGATCGTCAAGACCCTCGAAAAGGCCCCGGTCGATGCCACCCGCTGGTCGGCTCGGTCCATGGCCTAGGCGACGGGGATGATCTGGTCGGCCGTCGGCCGCATCTGGTGGGCGTTCGGGCTCGAGCCCATCTGATCGGCACGTTCAAGCTCAGCCCCGACCCGCTCTTCGCCGAGAAGGTGCGCGACATCGTGGGGCTCTACCCGAACCCGCCCGGAGCGGCCCTCGTCCTCTGCGTGGACGAGAAGACCCGGCTGCAGGCCCTCGACCGCACGGCCCCGATCCTGCCCCTGCCGCCCGGGCCGCCCGGGCTGCCCGGGCGGCGCACCCACGACTCCGTCCGCCACCCCCGCTCCCACCTCCGCTTCACCCCGACCTGCAGCTCGTGGACGAACCCGGTCGAACGGTGGTTCGCCGAGCTCACGACCACGTGGCTCCGTCGGGGCATCCACCGGTCCACCGTGGAGCTCGAGGCGTCGATCACCGAGTGGATCGGCACCTGGAGCGAGAGCCCCCGCCCGTCCGTGTGGAAGACGTCGGCCGACGAGATCCGGGAGACCCTCGCCGGCTCTTGCGGAGTGGTCTCAGACTCACGTCAAGAGCGGCGCGTCACGACACCGGGCCGGGTGCCCGGTGGACCGCCACCTGCTGCAGGGCGAAGTGGAAGTGGTCCACCACGTGGGAGATCGACGGCCACACGAGCACGGTGAGGGCCACGCCGGCGACGACGGAGGCGATCACGAGCCACACCCGCAGCACGCGGCCCGGCGGGCTCGTGCGCTTGTAGCGCGCCCGCCGGCTGAGGTCGCGGCGCACGACCCCGGGCACCTGCCACGCGTAGGTGAGGACGTGCACGACGAGGATGGCGAACCAGGCGACGAAGATGTAGCGGTGCAGGCCGTAGAGCCAGTGGTACGGCCGCTTCGTCACGACGAGGCCGATGCCCGAGCCGAACAGCACCACGGTGGTGACCACGAGGAACGGCGCCAGCACCCGCAGGAACGCCCGTGGCGGGCCCTTGCGGACGTAGTCGGGGTGCCCCGCGTAGTAGCGGGCGAACCGCCAGCTGGTGCTGGCCAGCTTGACCACCACGGGCGGGATGAGGACCAGCCCGACGATGACGTGCGGCACGAGCAGGTTGTGGATCTTCAACAGGGTGACGCCCTCGAGGAAGATCAGCACGAAGAGAGCGGCGCCCGCTGCCGCGGTCAGCCGTTCGTTGGCCGCCGCCTTCGTGCGCTCGCCGACCCCCTTCCCCGGCTCCGCCAACCGGCGCACCAGTGCGGTGACCTCCTCGCGAGGGTTCGCGGCGCCTGTCACCCCCGCAGCGGGGACGGTGCTCCACGTGCCGAGGGCCGTGGCCGAGCTCGGTGCCGGGCGCGTGGCGAGGGCCGTGCCCCCGCCACCGAAGCCGCTCGCCGGGGCCAGGCTCGTCCCGCCAGCGGCCATCCGTGCCCCGATCCCCTCGCCGGCGACGAGCGAGGTCGCCGTCACGACGCCACCGGGACGACCCCGACGTTGGCCACCCGGTCCGCCCAGGCCGGGCCCGCCCGCGTGGGCCCCGTAGGAGCGCCAGCGGTGGACGACCACGTAGACGATGCCGACGACGGCCAGGGCGCCCAGGACGTAGCCGGCGTCGCTGAAGGCGTGGACGATCTCGTGCCACCGGCTGCCCACCCCGTAGCCGATGCCGGCCATGGCCCCGTCCCAGAGCAGGCTCCCGGCGGCGGTGAGGATCCCGAAGCGCACGAGGGGGACCTCGGCGACGCCGGCTGGCAGTGCCACGAAGTTGCGGATGACCGGCAGGAGCCGGCCACCGAAGACCCCCCAGCGGCCGTGGCGTCGGTACCACGCCTCCGCGCGGTCGAGGTCGTGGTGGGTGAGCAGGACGTACTTCCCGTAGCGGTCGACGACGAGCCGTCCCGCCGTCCGCCCGATCACCCAGGCGACGTAGGCACCGACGAGCTCGCCCCCTGCGCCGGCGGCGATCGCCCCGGCCAGGTTGAGGTGGCCGGTGGCCGACAGCGCCCCGGCGAAGCCGAGGGTCAGCTCCGAGGACGTCGGTACGCAGCACGACTGGGCCACGCTCAGGACGAAGATGGCGGCGTAGCCGAACGTGCTGACGAAGTGGGTAGGGCTGATGAGTGCGTCCATGCAAGGCTCCCCGTCGCTGCTCGTCCGTCACCGGTCGCCGGCCGGTGGCCGGCCTGCCCGGGACCCTCCATGATGGCCGCTCCGCCGGCGTTCGGCAGGTCGAGCCGGCGCGGACGTCCCGTGGAGCGCCGTCGGGCGGCAGGTCGACCGGGTGCCCCACGCCGGCCGGCCGGCCCCGACCGGGTGGGCCCGCCCCGTCGAGCTCAGCCCATCAGGCGCTTGGGGAAGGCGAGGGCGGGCACCACCGTCACCAGGCTGAGGGCGGCGAGGACCCAGAAGACGGGCACCACGTCCGCGTCACGGACGAAGAGCCCGATGACGAGCACCAGCAGCGCTCCGAGGCCGTTGGCGAGCCCGAGGGCGATCCCCGAGCCCATCGACCGGTTCTCGGGGAAGATGTCCTGGCCGAGCAGGACCGTTGTGGACGCCGTGAGGAAGAGCGCCGTCCCGAGGAGGCCGGCGGCCACCCACACGAGGGCGCCGCGCAGGTAGACGACCGGGAAGACGAGCGCCGAGGTGGCCACGGCCGACGTCACGAGCACCGTGCGGCGCCCGAGCCGGTCGGCGAGATGGCCGCCCCACAGGTTGCCGACGACGCCGACGGTGATCATCGTGGTGATGATGGACGCACCGGCGACGAGGCTCCCGCCCCGGACGTGCCAGAGGATGGGGATGAAGGTGGCGAGCCCGTAGGTCGTGAGCGCCCGGGGGCCCCGGTAGGCGATCAGCAGGACCAGTGGTCGCGCGTGCTCGCTCCAGCGGATGGCGCTTCCCGTGCGCGGCCGGGGGGGCAGCTTCGGCGCCCACCGGTAGACGAGGCCCACCGTGGCCAGGCCGGGCACGGCCATGACCCACAGGGCGCCCAGCCCGAGGTGGGTGGCCACCAGGCTGGCGAGCGTGGGCCAGATCCCCCTGCCGAGCTCCCCGCCGACCAGGAACACCGAGGTCATGAGCCCGGTGCGCCCTTGCACCATCGTGCGGACGGCGGCGAGGGCTTGCGGGTGGAAGAGCGCACTGCCCACCCCGATCGCCAGCAGCAGCACGACGAGCGGCCCGATGCTGTGGACGGTGCCGAGCAGCCCGCCTCCGAGCGAGCTGAGCGCCAGCCCTGCCGCGACCATGCTGCGCCCACCGGTCCGGTCCGCCACCCACCCGACGGCGGGTTGGAGCGCCTGGCCGACGATGAGAGCGGCGACGAGGGCGCCTGCCATCCGCACGGGCTCGTGGACGGACACGAGGACCGCGGGGAGGACCCCCGGCAGGTAGTTGGCGGCACCGTCGTTCAACAGGTGCGACCAGGTGAGCCCGAGCAGTCGGCCGCCTTCGGTCGTCCCCGAGGGACGCTCGTCGGCGGGCACGACGGACGCGCCGAGGCTCGTCTCGCTGACGGGGGCCACGCTCACCCCAGGGAGAACCGCCTTGCACGGTGGCCGTATTCCCGCAGCCGGCGCGTGCCGGTTCGCCGGAGCGGCCGGCCCGTCTCGGCGTCGTGGTGTCAGCCGGCCACCGACGAGGCGCGCGTGTGCGTCACGCACCCGCCGAACTGCAGCCACTCGCTGAAGGCCTCGCAGCTCCCGTCGATGCGGTAGGTGACCGACGCGACGGTGGGGAACTGGAAGACCGTGGCGTCGAGCTGGGCGAGGAGCAGGTGCGACCCGGCGCTCGAGCTCGCCCCCGGGATGACGGTCCGCAGGTCATGGAAGTCGACCGTCGCCGAACCGCCGACGAGGGTGACGCGTGCGAGCATCTCCCCCGTCTGCGCCGAGAACCAGCTGGTGAGGCCCGCCGCTCGTTCGGCAGCCGTCGGGCCCGCCAGCAGCTGGCCGAGGGACGCCTGCAGCACGGCGGTCGTGGCGGGCACGAGACGGTAGGTGACGACGGGGGCGGCGTCGACGCTGCACGAGTAGTAGACGCCCACCACCTGTTCGCCGGCGGGGGCGGGCGGGCGCGCCATCGCGTAGTGCGGGCACGGGGTCTCGGGCTGGAGGGTGGCGACGGGGGCGAACCGGACGCGGACGACCTCGGCCTCCCACACGTGCCCGGTCGCCATCGAGACGGTGGTGAGGACCAACGCCCCCGCTGACGTCGTAGGCGCGGCGAAGGCGACGGTCCCGTCGAACGGGCCGAGCGCACCCATGGAGCCGCCCAGGACGTACCCGGTGCCGATCGGGGAGCGGAGGTCGTCCTGGCGCACCTCGACGCCGACCTGCGCCTCGAACGCCGTGCTCGTCCCGTGGAGGGCGACGGGCGACGCGATGGTGGCGAGGGCCGGCGGCTCGTCGAGCCGGATGTCCGGGGTGGTCGAGCCGGCCACCCACCACGCGCCGTCGATGCGCTCGAGGTGGACCGTCGTCACGACGCCCGTCGGGGTAGCTCGGACGGGCACGGTACCGGCCGCCGCGCCGGAGGCGTCGAACGAGCCCACCACCGGGTCGACGAACCCGACGTAGTCGGAGGCGAAGGCTCGTGCCGCCGCGACGGGGTGGGAGAAGCGCACGCCGGAGGCCTCGGTCGGGTAGACGGCGCGGCTCGTGGCGGCCGGCGCCACGGGGGCGGTCGTGGACGGGGCGGTCGTCGACGGCGCGGTCGTCGACGAGCTCGACGGCCCCGCCTGCTCGGTGCCCGTGCCGCCGACCACGGCGACGAGGACGCCGACCACGGTGGCCACGGCCAGGACGGCGACCGTGAGCACCCACCAGGGCCGGCTCGCCCCGGTCCCCCCTGCCGGTCGCCGACCGCCGGGCTCGGTCCCCCCGACGGGCTCGGTCCCCCCGACGGGCTCGGTCCCCCCGACGGGCTCGGTCCCCCCGACGGGCTCGGTTGCCGACATGGCTCGCCTCCTCGGGACGTCCGTCCCACCTCCCAGTGACGCGCCGGCGGGCCGGCGGGCGTAGGGGCGATCGTCACAACCGCCCACCGGTGCGCTCACCGGGTGGAGCCAGGTCAACCGCCGATCCACCCCCGGGTTGACGCCACGGCGGGCCCTGGCGCCGACACTGTCCCCATGACCCTCTCCGACTATCTCTTGAACGGTGCGCTCGTCGCCCTCGTCGTGGTGCAGGTCCGGCCCCGGCGGCTCACACTCCACTCGCTCGTCCTCCCCGTAGCCGCCGTGGCATGGGCGGCAGCCCAGTACCTGCATGCCATCCCGACGGCGGGCAACGACCTCGTCCTCGCCATGGCCGGCGCCCTCGTCGGCGGGGCGCTCGGGGTGGCCTGCAGTCTGGCCACCTCGGTCACCGTCGGTGCCGACGGGGTCGTCCGCTCCAAGGGCGGGGCGCTCGCCGCCGTTCTGTGGGTGGCGGGCGTCGGCGCCCGCCTGGCGTTCGAGCTCTACGCGACCCACGGCGGAGCACGGGCGCTCGGGCGCTTCAGCGTTGCCCACGACATCACGTCGGGCCGGGCGTGGGTGGCCTGCCTGGTGCTCATGGCGCTGTGCGAGGTGGTGCTCCGCACCGGGGTGCTCGCCGGCCGTCGCGTCACCGTGCGCAACCGCACGGCAGCCCGACCGACCGGTGCCGCCGGCGGTCCGACGACCCGGTCCGCCGGGCGCGCTCCGAGCCGGGTCATGATGGGAGCCGATGTCCCCGGACGCTGAACGCGGCCGCGTCCCCGGCTCGCCGGCCCTGCTCCGTCTCGTCCGGCTGGTCGGGCTCGCCCTGCTGCTGTGGGCGTTCGCGACCGAAGTCCGTCCCTCGACCGCCGGGTCGCACCTGGCGGCGTGGGCGCTGGCGGCGAGCGAGGTGCCCGCCTGGGTCGCCTGGACGGTGGGCGGGGGCGGGCACCTGCGGCGGCTCGTCACCTTCTTCTGGCTCGGGGCCGTCGGCGGAGTCCTCGGGGTGTTCGCTCCGGCGGCGCTCGCCTTCGTCGGGTCGGCGGGCCTCGGCGCGGGAACCGGGCTCGAGATGCCCGCGGCGCTCGGCGTCTCGGCGGCCGGCCCAGCAGCAGCCCTGGTGGCGGCGCTCGTCGCCGGGCGACCCCTCACGTGGGTGCTCGCGTCGGGTGCGGTGGCGCTCGCCGGTGTCGTGCTCGGGGTGGGTCGACGACAGGCGACCCAGCAGGCTGCACAGGCCGCCGCCGTGGCGCTCGCGCACGAGCGTGCCGAGGTCGCCCAGGCGCGAGCCGACGTCTTCGCCGAGCGCAACCGGCTCGCCCGTGAGGTCCACGACGTGCTCGCCCACACCCTCGGCGCGCTCGCCGTCCAGCTCGAGGCACTGGCCGCGACCGTCGACGGCGACCCCACCGCTCCGGCCGCCCTCGCCGACGGGCTCCGTCGCACCCGCGGGCTCGCCGTCGACGGGCTCGCCGAGGCTCGGCGGGCCGTGCAGGCGCTGCACGACGACGCGACGCCGCTCGCCGCGCAACTGGGCCGCCTGTGCGAGGCGCGGGGCGCCGTGCTGCACGTCTCGGGTGACCAGCGTCCCCTCGACGCCGAGGCGACCGTCGCCCTCGCCCGGGTGGTCCAGGAGTCCCTCACCAACGCGGCGAAGCACGCGCCCAGAGCCCCGGTCCGCGTCGAGCTCGACTTCGGCGCCGGCGGGTCGGTCGCGGTGTCCGTCGTGAACGACGAGTCGGACCTCCCCGTCGGCGACCTCGCCGGCACCGGCGGCGGCTACGGCCTCGAGGGCCTCGCCGAGCGGGTGCGGCTCATCGGAGGGACGCTGAGCGCCGGACCCGCGCCGGGTGGCTGGGCCGTCGAGGCGAGGATCGTCACGTGAGCGGGCCCGCCGGGCTGTCGCCCCGAGGGCCGGGCGTGCGGGTCGTAGTGGCCGACGACCAACGCGTCGTGCGCGAGGGGCTCGCCACGATCGTCGCGGCGCTGACCGGCGTCGAGGTCGTCGCCACGGCCGCGGACGGGGCAGAGGCCGTCGCCCTCGCCGAGGAGCACCGTCCCGACGTCGTGCTGATGGACCTCCGGATGCCCGGCATGGACGGGGCCGAGGCGACAGCGGTCCTTGCGGCCCGTCTCCCCGAGGTGAAGGTCGTCGTCCTCACCACCTACGCGGACGACGAGTCGGTCCTCGCCGGCCCCGGCGCCCGGCGGTGCTGCCCGACGCGCTCACCGAGCGCGAGGCCGAGGTGCTCGGCCTGATCGCCGAGGGTTGCTCCAACGCCGAGATCGCCGACCGGCTCTACGTCGGCGAGGCGACGGTCAAGACCCACGTCAACCGGATCTTCGCCAAGACGGGGAGCCGCGACCGGGCCCAGGCCGCCGCCTACGCCCACCGCCACGGTCTCGCCCCCTGACGGGCAGCGCCCCCTGACGGGCAGCGCCCCCTGACGGGCGCTCCCCCTGACGGGCGCTCCCCGTGACGGGCAGCGCCCCCTGACGGGCAGCGCCCTGCGCTCCCGTCCGCGTCCCGCTCGCCGTGCGGGGGGCAGACGTCGGCGCCCGCACCGGTCACGGCGTGGCGAGGACCTCGCCGTGGGGTACGAGGAAGCACGCGTCGTCGGCGGCGGCCCAGCGCCGCCATGCTCCGGCCAACCGGACGAGGTCCGCGTGCGTGGCGAGGCCGGTGGTTCTCGCCTGCTCGGCGAAGCGGGAGCGGGTCAGGCGTTCCGCCCACAGCCCACCCCACCAGACGCGCTCCTCGGGCGCGGCGAAGCACCAGGCGCTGCCCGACGCCGTGACCACCGAGAACCCGGCGGCACGAGCCCAGGCGGCGACGTGCCGCCCGGCGTCGGGCTCCCCTCCGGTCGCCCGGGCGACGGCCTGGTAGAGGCTGCGCCACTCGTCGAGGTCGGGCGAGGACGGGTGCCAGCACATCGCCCCGTAGTCGCCCTCGCGGGCGGCGACGACCCCGCCGGGCCGGCAGACCCGGTGCAGCTCGGTGAGCGCGGCGACCGGGTCGGGGAGGTGCTGGAGCACCTGGTGGACGTGGACGACGTCGAAGGTGCCGTCGTCGAAGCGCAGGTCCGTGACGTCGCCCACCTCGAAGGCGACGTCGGCAGCCGCCGCGGCGGCCGTGGCGCGGGCCTCGGCCAGCACGTCACCCGACGCGTCCACGCCGACCACCGAGCCGTCGGGGACCCGGGCGGCGAGGCCGACCGTGATGGTGCCGGGTCCGCACCCGGCGTCGAGCACGCGGTCGTCGGGCCGGAGGTGGGGGAGCAGGTACGCCGCCGAGTTGTCGGCGGTGCGCTGGCGGTGCGAGCGGAGCACGCTGTCGTGGTGCCCGTGGAGGTAGCCGGTCGAGGTGTCGTCGGTGGTCATGCCTCCAGCATCGGGCTGGTGAAGCTAATAAGCAAAGAAGATGTAGCGCGCTAGTGAATAAGATAGTCTTATGTCGGACGCCGAGCGCCTGCGGAGCTTCCTCGCCGTCTACCGAGCCGGGTCGGTCACCGACGCTGCCGCGCACCGTGGGGTCAGCCAACCTGCGGTCAGCCAGCACCTCGCGGCGCTGGAGGCCGTGGTCGGGGCTCGGCTCTTCTCGCGGGGCCCCGGCGGTGTCGAGCCCACCCAGCGAGGGCGGGAGCTCTATGCGGCGATCGCCGGCCCCCTCGACGCGCTCGAGGAGGTCCTCGAGCAGCTGGCCGTCGGGCGCGGCGCCGGAGGCCCGCCGGCACCCGTCCGGGTCGGCTCGAGCCCCGAGTACTTCGCCGCCCAGGTGCTCCCCCGGCTGACCGCCGCCGACCTCGCCGTCACCGCGACGTTCGCCTCGGACCCGGTGCTCTTCACGCTCCTCGAGCGGGGCGAGGTCGACGTCGTCGTGACGAGCACGACGCCGCCCCGGCGGGCAGCGCAGGCGACGACCGTGGGCACCACGCGCTTCGTGCTCGTGGCCGCCCCGGACGTCGCGCCGGGCCACTCGATCGGCTCGCTCGACGAGCTGGCGGGGTGGCTCACCGGTCGAGCGTGGGCCTCCTACAGCCTCGAGCTGCCGATCACCCGCCGGTTCTGGCAGGCCGCCCTGGGCCGCCCCTTCGCCGCCCGCCTCCGCCTCGTCGCCCCCGACCTGCGGGCGGTGGTCCACGCGGTTGAGCTCGGGCTCGGCGTCAGCCTGCTGCCCGACTACGTGTGCGCGGGGCCGCTCGCTTCCGGCCGGGTCGTGGAGCTCTACCCGGTCGGAGACCTGGTGCCCGAAGTGCCGCGCTTCGTCTCCACGCGGGCGGGCGAGGAAGCACGCCCGCAGGTGCAGGCTCTCGTCGACCTGCTCGTCGCGCCGCGGCCTGCTCCGGCGCCCTCGGCCTGACGGCCCTTCGCAGTTGCCGCCCCCGTAGGGACGTGCGTCGGGCGTCTGTGCACCGGGCGTCTGTGCACCGGGCGTCCGTCGCCCGGTGGACCGGTCCCCCCGGGTCAGTCCCTCTCTCCGACGGCGCGCCGCAGGTCCCAGCCGTGGTGGACGGCGTCGTGGGCGTTGGCGAGCACGACGCGGCGGACGCCGAGCTCGCCCCACACCTCGTGGACGAGGACGACGTGCGCCGCGGCGGCCGCGTCGACCGCCTCGCACCAGTCGTCGACTGCCCGCCCGAGCGACCACAGGGCAGCCTCGAGCGGGACGGCGTCGTAGCGCCGGGCGGCCGCGAGGGCGTCCTGGTCGTAGCCGGCCACCGCCGACCCGGCTCCGGCCGCGGCGCCGGCCAGGCGCTCGGCCCAGATGCGGAGGTTGTCGGCGACGTGGCAGACGTACCCGGCCGTCGTCCACGCACCGGCCTCCGCGCGCTCGGTGCCCGACGTGCCTGACAGCAGCGCCGCGTACGCCCGAGGGACCTGGCGGACACCGGCGACGGCGTCGTCGACGCCGACCGACCAGGTGAAACCGCACTCGTCGCACGGGTCTCCGTAGCGGGCCGGGCCCCAGAGCGACCTCGCTGCGTCAGGTGCCACGCTCCGAGTGTGGCACCGCTCGACCGGTCGGCGCGCCCCGCCGGGCGCGGCGCTGCCGGACGGTCAGGTGGGGACGGGCCGGGGCGTGCGTCCCATGAAGGCGGCGAGCCGCTCCCACGCCGTTGCGTCGGAAGGTGCCTCGACCTCCTTGCCGAAGGGCGTCCCCGGGCCCACGGCATCGCGGTAGTCGGGGCGCAGCATGCTCTGGGCGGCCTCGAGGGCCGTTGCCGCCAGGCCGTCTTCCCCCGGCTGCTGCCCGGTGGCGACGGCGAGGTCCCACGCGTGGGTGACGAGCTCGGCGAGGTACATGTCGACCAACGTCCGGCCGACGAAGGTCTCGCCCCAGGGCATCGTGACCGTGGCGTCGAGCTTGCGGTCGTCAGCCCACGCAGCCTCGGCCTCGGAGCCCGAGGATCTGAGCGCGTCGGGCGCGTCGGCGAGCTCGACGTGGGGGAACTCCTCGCCTGTCGGCTCCTCGCCTCGTCCGAGGGCGGCAGCCCGGCGCCCGGCCCCGACGAGGTGGTCGACGAGGGCAGACACGTCGAAGTCGGCGCACGGGGTCGGGCGGTCGAGCTGGCCGGGCTCGACCCGCCCGGCGACGGTCGCCGCGAGCTCGTAGGCGCTGACGAGCGCAGGTCGTCGGTCGGTGGTGGTCATGGTCCCTCCTCGGTCGTCGTTCGAAGCGGTGGAGCCGGGCGGTCGGCAGGCCGACCACCGCCGGTTCGTCCCGTCGTCGTCAGCGTGCCGTAGAGAAGTGGCCGTCTCGTGTCCTCTTCTGCGAGTACCGTCCGAGGCGTGCGCGCCGACCGGTTGGTCGCCATCGTCCTGCTCCTCCAAGTCCACGGCCGGCTGACGGCTCCCCAGCTGGCCGAGCACCTCGAGACCTCCGAGCGCACGATCCGCCGCGACCTCGACGCGCTCTGCGTCGCCGGCGTGCCGCTCTACTCGCGGCGAGGGCGGGGAGGAGGCTGGCAGCTGCTCGGCGGGCATCGCATCGACCTGAGCGGCCTGACCGCCGGCGAGGCGGAAGCCCTCTTCGTGGCGACGGCGCCCGGAGCGTCCGGCTGGCTCGCTCCCGGCGTGGCCCAGGCGCTCGGCGCGGCACGGCGCAAGGTCCTCGCTGCCCTGCCCGAGCCGTTGCGCGACACCGTCCGAGCGGCGACGTCCGCCGTGCTGGTCGACCCGTCGGGCTGGCGGCGAGGCGCTGCCGGGCGGCCGGGGGCTCCGACCGGTACCGGGGAACCCGTCGACCCCCACCTCGACGCCCTGCGGGCCGCGGTGCTCTCCGGAGCCCAGGTCGTGCTCCGCTACGAGCCGCCGGGGCGGCCCGCCGAGGACCGCCGGCTCCACCCCTACGGCCTCGTGTGCAAGCAGGGAACCTGGTACCTGGTGGCCGGAGCGGCGGCCGGGCTCAGGACCTATCGCCTGTCGCGGGTCCGGGCGGTGACGGTGACGGGCGACCAGGCCGAGCGCCCCGACGGCTTCGACCTCGCTCGAGCCTGGGCGGACGTGCAGGAAGGTTTCGCGCACGAGGTCGAGCCCGACCTGGCCGTCGACGTGGCCGCCACTCCGGCGGGCCGGCGCTACCTCGAGGCGGTCGTGGGGGCGTGGTGGCCCGTGGAGGAGGTCGGCACCGAGCCGGACGGTCGGTGCCGCCTCCGGGTCCGGTTCCCCGACCCTCGCCTCGCCGCCGCCGAGCTCGTGCGGTTGGGCGACGATGTCGAGGCCCTCGCCCCCGAGGTCGTGCGGGCCGAGCTGGCTGCCGCCGGGCGCCGGCTCGTCACCCGCTACGGCGCGCCGTCCGTGCCGTCGCCACCGGCTCGCGCCTCGGTGGGGTGACGTAGCGTGCAGCGACGTACGGCCCGGCTCAGCTCGGGAGGCGCTCGCGCCGATGGTGGCGGTGCGACGCGCCGAGCCGGGTCTCTGGCATGTCCATCACGACGCGGGGAAGGCGGGTGCATGGGAGCGGACGGTCGGTCGAAGAGGCGGCCGGTACGACCAGTCGGTCGGCGCAACGCAGTGCGCTGCCTCGCGTCCGTGGCGGTGCTGGTCGCCTCGTGCACCGTCGGCGTAGGGGTGCTCGCGGCCCCGACTGCTGCCGCAGTCGGCAACTCCACCCTCGACGCGCTGATCGTGGCGCCGTCGTCGCCCGGGTGGAAGACCGCTCCGGTGTCCGAGGTCGCCGCCATCGTCGCTCGCATCACCAAGCTCGACGACGACGCGGTGAGCTCGGTGGGGGGGAGCGTGCAGGTCGCCGGGCAGCTGTGGACCGATCCTGCCTCCAGGGCGCTCCTGGCGGTCACCCTGGTGCGGTGGCCGGCCAACGTCGGCAACCTCAGCCAGCTCGTCGCCACCAGCGCTCGCCAGGAGTGCGTCGAGGTGGGTGGCGACAACCCGGCCGCGGGGCACAGCGTGCCCGGGGTCCCGAGCTCGGTGACCGAGAGCTGCACGGGCACGAGGGCGTCGGCGTCGATCTCCGGCACGATCGCCGCGGCACACCGCGGCAACGTGTCGGAGCTCGTCGAGACGTACTCGCTCGGTCCCACGGGGGTGCCGATGCCGGCGAGCCAGCTCGACGCCCTGGCGGCGACCCAATACCGGCGGCTCCCTGCCGTGCCGAGCAACGTCTCGACGCTCGTCGGGACGGCGGTGGCCGTGGCCGCCGCCGTCTCGCTCCTCGCCGTCGTCGTGCGCCGTTCACGCCGGCGCGGGCGCACGGTCCCGGCCGCACCGGGAGGGCTCGGGCCGGTCCCGTGGCCGGCAGCGTCGGCCAACGGGTTCCCCCCGCCGAGCGCGGCGTACCCTCCCCCGACCGCCCAGCCGGTCTCCCAGGTCTCCGCCCAGCCGGTCTCCCAGGTCCCCGCCGAGCAGACGGCCCGGCCGGGACCAGCGACCGGCCAGGCTCTGGCGGCGCTCGGCGGGGCTCCGGGCTGGCACCCCGTCGACGGCGACCCGCACCGCCTCCACTTCTGGGACGGCACCCGGTGGACGTCGCCGGTGCGCTGGGACGGCGCAGCGTGGCGGGAAGACGGGAGCACCGGTCCCACCTGACCGCGGTCGCAGCGCCGCCCGTGCCTCCGGCGCGGCACCGCTCCTATCCTCGGGACGTCCGGGTCGGACAGCACCCGGCACGCCGTGAGCACGCGAGGAGGAGCACCCATGGACACGACCGAGCTCGGCGGCCTCGCCGTCTCCGCCCAGGGACTTGGCTGCATGGGCATGAGCGAGTGGTACGGACCGGCGGACTGGGACGAGTCGGTCGCCACGATCGACCGGGCGCGCGAGCTCGGGGTCACGTTCCTCGACACCGCGGACGTCTACGGGCAGGGTCACAACGAGGTGCTGGTCGGTCGGGCGATCGCCGGGCGCCGCGACGAGTTCGTGGTGGCCACCAAGTTCGGCATCGACCGCACGATGGGGGACGGGCGGCGAGTGCTGCGCGGCGAGCCCGCCTACGTCAAGCGGGCGTGCGACGCCTCGCTCCTGCGGCTCGGGGTCGACGTGATCGACCTCTACTACCTCCATCGACCTCCTCAGAGCACCGAGATCGAGGAGACCGTCGGCGCCATGGCCGAGCTGGTCTCGGCGGGCAAGGTCCGCCACCTCGGCCTGTCCGAGGTCGACGGCGACCTGCTCCGTCGGGCCCACGTCGTCCACCCGATCACCGCCGTGCAGAGCGAGTACTCGCTGTGGGCACGCGAACCCGAGGCGACCGTCCTCGACGCCCTGCGCGAGCTCGGGGTCGCCCTCGTCGCCTACTCGCCCCTCGGGCGGGGGTTCCTGACGGGGACCGTCGACCCTGCGTCGCTCGGCGCGCGCGACTTCCGCCGCCACAACCCGCGCTTCAGCGGCGACGCGCTGAGCGTCAACCAGTTGATCGCCGACGCCGTCCGTGCCGTGGCCGAGCGCAAGGGGGTGGCGCCCGCGCAGGTCGCGTTGGCGTGGGTCCACGGCCAGTCGCAGCGGCTCGGCGTCCCCGTGGTGCCCATCCCGGGGACCAAGCGTCGGACGTGGCTCGAGCAGAACGTCGGAGCCCTCGACGTCCAGCTCTCGGACGACGACCTCGCCGAGCTCGACCCGCTCGCCGAGCGCGCCGTCGGCGGGAGGTACTGAGACGGGCCACCTCGGATCGGGCCGTCTCGGACGAGGCGGCCCGATCCGAGGGACGTCACACGGCTGCCGGCAGGAGCCGGTCGAGGGCGTCGCCGATGAGCTTGCGGGCGTCGTCGACGATCGGACGCAGCTCGTCGCGCCCGGCGAGGGTGATCATCACGCCGGGGTCCATCGCCTCGACGCAGACGCCAGCTGACGACTCGCGCACGACCACGTTGCAAGGCAGCAAGACGCCGAGCTGGGGCTCCACGTCGAGGGCCCGGCTGGCGAGCTGCGGGTTGCAGGCACCCAAGATGACGAAGCGGTCGATGTCCTTGCCGATCCGCTGGCTGAGCGTCTCCTGCACGTCGACCTCGGTCAGCACGCCGAAGCCTTCGGCGGCGAGCGACTCCTTCACCCGCGCCAGCGCCTCCTCGAACGGCTGTGCCAGCGTGACGCTCTCCTCGAACACCATGTCGGCCTCCTTCCTCGGCCCCTGCTCCGACCTTACGGACGGGTCCGGGCACCGACCACGGCCGAACGGCCCTTGGAGCGGGCGTGGCGGGTGGGTCAGAGCTGGGTCCGCGCCCAGTCGACCTGCTTCGGCGGCACGACCGGGCTGCCCACGTCGAGCTGGACGTCCTCGTGGGACCCGAGGTCGATGGTGGCGGGGTTGCCGCCGAACCGGTGACCGTCCACGAACGCCGTGACGGGTCCTCGGGCAGGCCCCACCTGCGTGGCCGACAGCGGTTGTCGCCAGATGGCGAAGAACTGCCCCAGCGTGTACGTGCCGGCCACCGGGGACTCGATGTGGATGATCCCGTCCTGGGCGTGCACGTGCAGCCAGTAGGTGCAGGTCGTGGCCTCGTAGAACGGGCCGTCGGGCGTCTGTTGGGCGACGGGCTCGACGATGCCCACCCCGGCCGGGACGGGCCGCAGGACCCCGCCGACGTAGACGGCGAGATGCGTGTGGACGTGGTAGGCGATCTGCCCGGAGGCGTCGCAGCCGACCCCGTCGACGGGACGCCCGGTCGCCGAGGTGGAGGCGGGGGCGAGCACCGGCCCCTCCTCGAGGGGGACGCCTTCGGGGCCCAGGGGGCCGGTGAAGGCTCCCCCGGCCTGCGCCTGCGGGTGTGCGGCTGACCCCGCCCCCGAGCCCAGCTGGGTGGCGACGGCGACGCTGACGCCCACGACGACCACGGCTGTCACGAGGACGAGCGTTCGCCAGTTCAGCCGGTCTCGGTCTGTCGCGTCCGCCGTCGGTCGACCTGCCGCCTCCTGGCGTTGCCGTGGTCGTCGGCGTTGCTCGCCGCGTTGGTTCGCGCGCGTTTGGCCGCTTCGGTCGGTGGTGCTCGCGCGGTTCGTTCGGCTGCTGCGATCGGTGTGTCGTGCGTCCACGGGGTTCCCCCTTCGTCGAGGTGCGCAGCTGCGGCGCGCGCGGCGCGCACCGGAGCGTTCGTTCGTACGGAGCTGGGACGTGCCCTGCTCCGGGGCACGGGTCGTCGCGCCACGCGCGCGGCGGGCGCTCGGTCCGAGTTGTCGGCCGGCGGCCTTCGCGGGCCCCTGGCCCGGGGCCCGGGCGCGCCGGCGGTCTGGCTACGCGAGCGAAGGGGCGGGACGAGGGGGGCGCAGCAGCGGGGAGCGGACACCGGCGAGGAGCCGGGTGGTGCGCACGCGGCGGGCGCGGTGCTCTGACGTAGTGGCGCAGATCGCCCCGGCGGCAACGAACGCCCACAGCGTGGCAGTCGTCGCCAGCACGACGGCCCCGATCGGCGGTGCCGGCTGGCAGGTCGTCCCCGTCGACGGGCAGCCGTCGCCGGCCCGTCCGCGAGGCGCCCGCGCGCTGGTGGCCGAGGTGGTGGCCGAGGTGGTGGCCGAGGTGGTGGCCGAGGTGGTGGCCGGCACCGGCTGAGCCACGGCGCCGACCGTCACGGCCGCCAGCGCGACCGCCGCCACGACGGGGAGGACCCTGCGGAGGACCGCCACGCTGGTGACGCTAGTCCTCTGGCCGGCCCCGGGGGATGCCAGCTCTGTCTTCCGGGGCCCACCGTGCCAGGGGCCCGGGCGCGCACCGAGCGAAGCCGGTACCTCGACGCGCGCTGCCGGAGGCCGTTCGGCACTGGTGGAGCCTCTGCCACGGCCGGTGAATTGACGGCGGGGGCAGGCAGACCCGCCGGGCGTGCGCCGCTCGTGGCCAACCACCGGAGCGGGCGGAGGTGGTGACGGAGGAGCCGATGCGACTCGTGGCCCTGGTCGTGCTGGTGGGGGCAGCAGTGGCTGCAGCAGCGGTGGCGTCCTCCCGGACGGGGAAGCATCGGCGCACGAGGCAGGCGGTCGGCGAGCGACAGGGACCGCCGCCCGCCGCCCGGCGCCCGGCGCCGAACGCGACCTCCGCCGGCGACCTCGATGCGACCCCGAGTTCGTCCACCGCAACGGCCGAGCAGCTGGGCCGGTGGGTGGAAGCTGGCTTGCTCGCCCCCGAGCAGGCAGCAGCCATCCTGGCCTTCGAACGGCGACCTCCCCGTCCTCCCCGTCCTCCCCGTCCGACCGGGCACCCGGCGCCGCGCGTCCCTCCGGTCGCCGAGGCCCTCGGCTACGTCGGCGCGGCCCTATCCGTCGCCGGGCTCGTGCTCGTCGTCCGCCACTACTGGCCCGGCCTTCCGGACGCCGGTCGCCTCGTCCTCGCCATGGGGGCTTCGGTGCTCCTTTCCGCCGCCGCCGCCGCCGTGCGCGAGGGAGGGGACCCGGCGTACACCCGGTTGCGTTGGGTGATCTGGACGGCGGCGACGGCGGCGACGGGACTGGCGGCGGCCGTGCTCACCGGCGACCTCCTCGCGTCGGCGCCGACCACCGTGGTGGTCGCCACCGCCGCGGCGGTCTCGGTCGACGCCGGCCTGAGATGGCGGTGGCGAGCCCGCCCCCTCCAGCAGGCCGCCGCGCTCGGCGGGCTGGTCGTCACCGTGGCGGCCGTCGTCGCGGAGGTCGCGTCCGAAGGCCCGGTGGGGCTGGCTGCCTGGACGGCGGGCGCGGCCCTCGTCGGCGTCGGCGTGCGCCGCGGTACGCCGCTCCCCTGGCTGACCGAGGGCTGCGGCGCGGCGGCCGTGCTCGTGGGCGCAGGCGTCACAGCCGGTGCGTGGCAGGGTCCCGGGCTGCTGCTGGCCGTCGCGTCGGCGCTCGTCCTGCTGGCGATGGCGCTCGCCGGGACGCTCGCCTCCTCGCTCGCCGACCGCCGGACGCTCGGTCTCGCCGGGGTGGCGGGGCTGGTCGCGTTCCTGCCCGGAACCGTCGACCACTTCGCGCGACAGGCGGGCGTCGCGACCGGCCTCGCCGTGCTCGCCGCCGGGTCTCTGCTCGTCGTCGCAGGCGCGTCGCGGCGAGTCCGCCTGGGCTTGCTGGTCGAGCTCGTGGGCGGCCTCGCCGTGGTCGGCGGTGGGGCGCTGACCGCCGTGCAGTGGCCCTCGGGCGCCCCGGTGCTGGGCATCGTCGCCGGGTCCGCGCTCGTCGTCGCCGGCACTCGTCCGCACCAGGCCCTGCTGTCCGTGCTCGGGTCGCTCGACCTGCTCGTGAACGTCCCGTGGGCCGTGGCCAGGTTCTTCCCCGGGGAGGGCCGGGCACCGCTGGCGGTGATGGCGGCGGGCGCGCTGCTCGTGCTGGTCTCCGTCCGCCTGGGACGGGCGAGGGACCGCCTCCGCGACGACCTGTCCCGCCGCGGCCCGCCCGGTGTGGCGT
Organism: uncultured Acidimicrobiaceae bacterium; assembly: GCA_964610905.1. Classification (GTDB taxonomy): domain Bacteria; phylum Actinomycetota; class Acidimicrobiia; order Acidimicrobiales; family RAAP-2; genus JAJZJT01. Next base: position 5,387 of record CAZSYT010000002.1, on the reverse strand, counting down.
AGCAGCCGCTCGGTCAGTACTGCGCGTTGCCGAGGTCGGTGGACATGGCAAGTGCGGTCACGGGCCGCGACTCGTCCGAGGCGAGGAACAGCACGGCGTTCGCCTGGTCCTCGGGCTCGCTGATCTCGAGGGGGAAGCTGTTCGTGAACATGCCGGCGACCCGGGGGTTGTCGGCGAGCGCCGGCCCGAACGCCGCCATGGCGTCGCCGTCGACCATCGGGGTCCGCACGCCTGCCGGGTGCAGGCTGTTGACCCTGATCTTGTAGGTGGCCAGCTCGCTGGCGAAGGACCGGGCGAGCCCGGTGACGCCGTGCTTCGAGGCCACGTAGGGAGCGAGGAACGGCAGGCCCTTCAACCCGGCGACCGAGCTGACCAGGATGATCGAGCCGCCACCGTTGCGCACCAGGTGCGGGGCGGTGGCCATCACCGTGTTCCACGTGCCGACGAGGTTGACGTCGATGGTGTCACGGAACATCTCGGGGGTGACCTGGTCCCACGGCGCCATGATGCAGATGCCGGCATTGGCCACCACCACGTCGAGCTTGCCCAGCTCCGCGGCCCCGTCGTCCGCAGCCGACCGCAGGGCGTCGAGGTCGCGGGTGTCGGCGACTCGCCACACGACCCGTCTGCCGAACGACTCGACGCACCGAACCGTCTCGGCGAGGTCCTCCTCGGTCGCCGGAGGGTACGGGACGTTTGGGATGGGGGCGCAGATGTCGACCGCCACGACGTCGGCGCCCTCCTGGGCGAGCCGGACGGCGTGCGCTCGGCCCTGCCCCCTGGCGGCACCCGTGATGAAGGCCACCTTGCCGGCCACCCGTCCCCCCATCCCGCAGCTCCTTCACTCGTCGTGGGCCACCCGGGCCCGCATGGCCCGTACTGGCTGTGGGAACGCTAGCGGCCGGAGGACAGGCTCCGCCGGTCCGGGTCGACCGAGCGCGCAGCGGTGTCGGCGCGCAGCGGTGGGCTGGCGTCGGCCGGCCGTCGGCGCGAGCCTCGATCGGCGGCCGTCGGGCGCCGCTCGGGCGCCGCTCGGGCGCCAACGGAGCAACCGGAGCAACCGGAGCAACCGGAGGAGCAGGAGGAGCAGGAGGAGCAGGAGGAGCAGGAGGAGCAGGAGGAGCAGGAGAAGGAGGTCGTCGTGCGCGTGTCGGTGCTCGGGATGGGGAGGATGGGCCGGGCCGTCGCCGGTCGCCTGGCCGCCGGTGGCCACGAGGTGGTCGTCTGGAACCGCACGCCGGGCCGGGCCGGCGACGCCGTCGCCGCCGGTGCTCGCCAGGCGGGGGGCCTGGCCGCCGCCGCCGCTGGCGCCGAGGTGGTCCTGACCCTGCTCTCCGACGACGCAGCGGTCCGCGAGGTGGCCCTCGGGTCGGGGCTCGCCGGCCTGGTCGCGCCCGACGCAATCTGCGTCGACTCGTCGACCGTGTCGCCCGCGCTCGCCGACGAGCTGGCCGGTTCCTTCGGGCACTTCGTGGCCATGCCCGTGCTCGGCAGCCCCGAGGCCGTGCGCGCGGGGCAGGCCACGTACCTGCTCGGCGGCGACCGCGCGCTCGTCGCCCGCCTCGAGCCCGTGGTGGCCTCGCTCTCCGAACGGTCGGTCACCTTCGACCGCCCGGGCCTCGCCCTTGCCGCCAAACTCGCCTCGAACCTGCTCCTCCTGACCGGCATCGTCTCCCTCGCCGAGGCGTTCGCCGTCGGTCGGGCCGGCGGCCTCGGCGACGACGACCTCCGACGGCTCCTCGGCGAGAGCCCGCTCGTGGCCCCGGCACTGCGCAACCGGTTCGAGGCCGTGCTCACCGGTGCCGACCCCGGGTGGTGGACGACGGCCCTCGGCCGCAAGGACGCCGGTCTGGCGGTGGACCTCGCGGCGTCGGGCGGTACCGACCTGCGCATGGGCACGACGGCTCGCGACGCCTTCGACGCGGCCGTGGCCGCCGGCTTCGCCGACGCGGACGTCGCCGCCGTGGCGCGCCTCTTCCGCCGCTGAGGGCCGAACGGCCCTGCCCGCCGGCGTGCCGCCGGCGCACGCTGGGGTCGAGCAGCGTGCTCGTCCTCGACGAGGGGAGGTCGCCATGCCCGATCCTGCAGCGACTGTCTCGGAGGCCACGCCGGCGCGCCACGACTTCGTGCTGCCGCCCCGCCACCGCCTCTTCTCCGTCTTCGACGAGCGAGCCGCCGCGGAGTCGGCCGTGGCCACCTTGCGGTCGGCCGGGCACGTGGGCGAGGACGACGTGTGGCTGCTCGCCGGAGACGAGGGCATCGCCACGGTCGACGCCAGCGGCGCCGTGCACGGTGCGTGGGGACGGGTCGTACGCATGGCCGAGGAGGTGCTGGCCGAGCACGACGTCGACTACCTCGAGGTGCTCGAGGAGGAACTGCGGTCTGGCCACGTGGTCGTCGTCGTGCGGGTCGCCGACGAGGCAGCTGCCGACGAGCTCGCGCGCGACCTGCGGAGCCGCTCGGGCCACACGTTCGCCTACGGGGCCCACTGGGACTTCGTACCCGTCGCGCCCTGACCCTGGCCCGGCGAGGACCGGGCGGCTTCGACGAGGAGGGGGAGTGCGACAGCCGGGCGGGGGAGGAAGGAGCGTGCAGCCATGGACGTCGACGAGGTACTGGCAGGCCTGAGCCCGGCCCAGCGGGCCGAGCTGCTCGAACGGCTGCAGGCCGAGGCGCAGGGAGCCGGACCGGAGACCGACCTCGAGGCGCGGGTCCGGTGGCTCGAGGAGCAGGCACAGTGGCGGCGAGGCCCCGGGCGCGGCGGACGCCCGGTCGGCGGCGGCCCCTGGGTCCACCACCACTGGCACTGCGACCACTGCGGGCACTGCAGGCACTGCGACTGGTGACCGTCGGGGCGCCGGCGGCCGCCCGGGACGCCAGCAGCGAGCCGGTGGGACGATGGTGCCCATGCTCGCAGCGTTCTCCATCACCCCGCTTGGCACCGGCGAGTCGGTCGGCGCCGAGGTGGCCGAAGCGGTCCGCATCGTCCGCGAGAGCGGGTTGCCCAACGAGACCAACGCCATGTTCACCAACCTCGAGGGGAGCTGGGACGAGGTGATGGGTGTCGTCAAGCAGTGCGTCGACGCGCTGTCGCGCACGGCCCCGCGCCTCTCGGTGGTGGTCAAGCTCGACGTCCGCCCAGGCGAGCCGGACGACCGGATGGCGGCCAAGGTCACCTCGGTGGAGCGCCGGCTCTCCTGACCGCCGGAGCCGGGCCCCGGCGCCGGCCCCGTGGGCGCGGGCGGCGGGAGCCCGCGCCCACCGCCGTCGGCGTGACGCTCCCCGCGCCCCGGGGCGCGACGAAGGCGACAGACGGGAAGACCGGACGCCAGCGTCGAACGGCAGGGCCGAACGACCTCTCGGACGTGCCCGGAAGTGGTGACGTTCGGCACCTGTTGCGGGCCCGCTCCCGGCGTTCAATGGGAGCCATGGTTGCCGTGCAGCGTGGTCGGGCGACCGACCCGAGAGCAGGAGCCGCACTGCGGGGCACGGGCGCTCTCGGCGCCGGCGTCACCTCGAGCCCGATGCGCGCAGCGACGCCGAGCGGCGTCCGGCGCGGTGCCGGCCGCTCGGGTGGGGCTGCGCCCTCCCGGTGCCCCGCAGCGCGGCCGACGGCGACCTCGTGGCCGACCAGGCGCGCGCAGGCGAGCGTCGGACGATCGGACGGGCTGGGACGACGGTGAAGGGAGCAACGATGAAGCATGCACTGACGCGTGGGCGCGTCGTCGTCGCGGCGGCAGCCGCGGCGCTGATGGGCACCGTGCTGAGTACCGCCTTCGCGGTGGCGCCGTCGGGACCGGCCGGAGCGGCCGCCACCGGGTCGACCACCACGGCGCCGACGACCGTCTTCGCCAGCGGGGCGAGCGGCGAGGGCGGTGGGCGCGAGCTCTCCGCCATGAGCGCGGACGGCCGCTACACCGTCTTCGTCGGCCGGAGCTCGGCGTCCCAGGGCGTCTACCTCTACGACGCGCGGACGGGGACGACCACCCGGCTCACCACCGGCAACGACATGAACCCCTCCATCAGCCCCGACGGCTGGTACGTGGCCTACGCACGGTACGGCTCGAACCGGAGCGTCTACCTCATCGACCGGCACACCGGTGTGACCACGCTCGAGAGCGTCGCCTCGGACGGCTCGCCGGCGACGGGTGGCCAAGGGAGCGACTACCCGTCCGTGAGCACGAACGGTCGCTACGTCGCCTTCCAGTCGAGCGCCACCAACCTCGGTGGGTCGACAAGCGGCGGTGGGAACCAGGTCTACGTGCACGACAACGCGACGGGCACCACCGTGCTGGCCTCGGTGACCTCGACCGGCGGGGCGGCGAACGGCAGCAGCACCTTCCCTCGCATCACCCCTGACGGCCGCTACGTCGCGTTCACGTCGAGCGCCACGAACATCGTGCCCACCACCACGCCCGCCGCGGTCTTCCCGCAGGCGAGCGGGAACGGCAGCGGCAGCGGTGACGAGACCACTGCGGTCAGCCAGATCTACGTCCACGACATGGTGGCCGGAACCACCGCGATCGCCAGCGTGAGCTCGACGGGCGCGGTCGGCGACGGTGCGAGCGGGGCCACCAACGGTCCGAGCATCTCGGACAACGGCCAGCTGGTGGCCTTCGAGTCCGACGCCACCAACCTCGTGCCGAACGACGCGAACGGGGTCACCGACGCCTTCGTCCACGACATGGCGACCGGCACGACCACCCGGGTGAGCGTGATGGCCGACGGCGGCGAGGCGACGCCGTCGCCGTTGCCCGAGGGCGTCACCGACACGACCACGCCGCTGGTGGCGGGGGCCAACCCCCAGATCAGCGGTGACGGGTCCACCGTGGCCTTCGAGTCCGAGGCACCGCTCGTGCCCGACGACTCGAACGGCGTGATGGACGTGTACACGTACACCATGGCGACCGGTGCCATCGACTGGATCAGCACCGCCCTGACGGGCGGCACCCAGGCCACCGGCACCAGGACCTCGAGCGAGGAAGGTGGCGGTGGAAGTGGTGGTGGTGGTGGGAGCACCGAGGACACCACGAGCGACAGCACGACGGACACCACGACGACAACGACGACCGTGGTGGCGCAGAGCAACGGCAGCGACCCCTCCATCAGCTCGGACGGCCGGTACGTCTCGTTCACGTCCGACGGCAACCTGACGGGCACCCGGGCCGCACCGGAGAGCACGGACAGCACCGAGTCGACCTACGAGCCGGCGATCTTCTTCCGGATCCGCAGTGCTTCGACGGTCACGTCGGTCTCCCCCAACCAGATGGGGCTGGCCCGCTCGGGGCAGACCGTCACCGTGACGGGATCGAACTTCACGCCGCCGTCCTCCCCGGGCGACCTGTCGGTGTCCTTGGGTGACGGCGTGACGGTGACGTCGGTGACGT
>CAZSYT010000001.1:106911-122943 GCA_964610905.1 uncultured Acidimicrobiaceae bacterium | reverse complement strand
TCCGCGGGGACCTCGAAGTGGCCACACGCGAGGACTTTCTCATGGCCATGGACAGTCGTCTCCGCCATCTGGCCGATGCGCGGCTTCCGCCGGTCATCAGCGCTCGGTTGCGCCTCGTCCTGCTCGGGCCCGGGTTCGGGGCCCCGTTCGGCTGGCTCGCTGCGCGTGGTGCCGCGTTCCTCGTTCCTCGACGGGCGATGCACCTGTCCCGATCGCAGAGCGCGGAGACCTCTGACGGACCCCTCCACACATCCGCTCTTCGGGTTTCCGTGCTGACCCCCGGCGACCCCGACGTCCGCGACCGGGTTGCCTGCGACGGCTCCTACCGTGGTGGCTGTCGGCGACCAGACAGCGCAGGCGTGTCGACGTCCGGATGGACTCGCCACGTCCCCGTCCCCTGCTTCAGGGTCACCTGACCATGTTAACGTACAACGGAAGATTCTGACCAGATCGTGAGGACATCGCCGCCGGCAGCCCGGGTCGGCGGTGCGCGGAGGGGAGGCCCGGTGGACATGACCGACTACAGCGAACTGCAGCGGCTGCGGGTCGAGCAGGTGGACCGACGCGTCGAGATCGTGCTGGCGCGTCCCGAGCAGCGCAATGCCCTCGACTTCGCCATGTGGGACGAGCTCGACGCGGTGCTGCGCGCCGTGGCGGAGCGCGATGACGAGGTCAGGGTCGTGACCATCACCGGGGAGGGGAGCGCCTTCTGCGCCGGCGTGGACTTCCAGGCGATCGGCGAATCGCTCGCCATCGAGCGGCGCCGCTATCCGAGCTTCATCCGCCGGTGGGCGGGTGTCGCCGACCGCTTCGAGCGGGTGCCGCAGACGACCATCGCCGCCATCAACGGCGCTGCGGTGGGCGCCGGCCTCGAGATCGCCCTGGCCTGCGACATCCGGATCGCCAGCGACCGGTCGTCGTTCTGCCTGCCGCAGATGCAGATGGGCATCGTGCCCGACGCCGGGGGCACCAGCAGGCTGGCGAAGCTGGTCGGCCCGAGCCTGGCCAAGGACATGGTGCTGTCGTGCCGGGTGGTCTCCCCGGAGGAGGCGCTGCGCGCCGGCCTGGTGTCGCGGGTGGTGGCCCACGACGCGCTGGCCGCTGAGCTCGACGGGCTGGCGTCGCACATCGAGGGGCTTCCGTGGCCGGCCGCGTACTTCGCGACGGTGGCCATCGACGTCGGGCCGCAGCTCGACCCGCGGCGGGCCGCAGACATCGAGGGCATCGCCGACCAGGTCATGCTCCGACAAGAGGAGGTGAACGGCCGGGTGGAGTCGTTCCAGCGGACCAAGGGCCTGAAGGGGCTGCAGGCGCCTCCGTCGTGAGCGGAGCGAACGGGGAAGGGCGGCCTCCCACGGGAAGCGTGGCCTCGACCGCCGGTGGGGTTTCCCCCGGAAGCGGCCCGCCGGGCGGGGTGACCGGGCCGGTCGACCACCGGTCCTTCTGCCGGCTGTGCATCTCGCTGTGCGGGATCGTCGTCACCACCGATCAGCAGCGCGTGCTGTCGGTCCGGGGCGACCCTGACCACCCGCTGACCCACGGCTACACGTGTGCCAAGGGCCGGTCGCTCGGGGACGCGCACCACGACCCGGCCCGGCTCGACCGCCCCCTGGTCGACCGTGGCGGCGGCCTGGAGCCGGTGCCGTGGTCCACCTGCCTCGACGACCTCGCCGAACGGCTCTCGGCCATCGTCTCGGAGTCGGGCCCCGACGCGGTGGGGATGTACCTGGCCACCGCGTCCGCTTTCGACGCCGCCGGGCGGCGCACGGCCGAGCAGCTGCTGCGGGCCATCGGGTCGACGAGCAGGTACACCTCCACCACGGTCGACACCCCGTGCAAGCCGCGGGTGTCGGAGCTGAGGGCCGGGCACCCCGGGCTGGTGCCCGCGCACGACGTCGCGCGGGCCACGCTCGTCCTCCTCCTCGGCCTCAACCCGGTGGTCTCCCACGGGCACCTGAACGCGTTCCCGGACCCGGTGCGCCGGCTGCGGGCGCTGGCCCGCCGGGGCGAGGTCGTCGTCTGCGACCCGCGCCTCACCGAGACGGCGCGGCTCGCCACCCGGCATCTCGCCCTGAGGCCGGGCAGCGACTATGCGTTGGTGGCCCACCTGGTGCGAGAGCTGCTCCGCCAGGGTGCCGACCGCGAGCACCTCGACCGCCACGCCACTGGCGTGGCGGAGCTCGCCGCCGCAGTGGAGCCGTTCGCCGTCGAGCGGACGGCCGCCGTGACGGGCCTCGACCCGGCCGACGTCGCCGACCTGGTGGCGGCGGTCCGGCGCCACGGGACCGTCGCCGCCCAGACGGGCACTGGCGTGACCATGTCCGCCTCGGCCAACGTCACCGAGTGGCTGGTGTGGGCGCTGCACGTGGTGACGGGCTCCTACGACCGTCCCGGCGGGATGTGGTTCCACCCCGGGTTCCTCAAGTCGTTGGACCGGCGTGAGTTCGCCGCCTCGTCGGGCGAGCCGGGACCCGGGCCGCGCTCGCGCCCAGAGCTGCCCCGCCGATGGGACGAGCACCCGTGCGCAGCCATCGCCGACGAGATCGAGGCCGGGAACCTGCGGGCGCTCGTCGTCGTCGGGGGCAACCCGCTCACGTCGCTGCCCGAGGCCGGGCGCCTCCGCCGGGCTCTGGCAAGGCTCGACGTCCTGGCGGTGGCCGATATCCGCCACACCGACACCACCGCGCTGGCGACCCACGTGCTGGCCTGTGCCGGCCAGCTCGAGCGGGCCGACGTCCCCCACTTCGTCGACCAGTTCCAGGCCGCCGTGGTGGCGCAGCACACGCCGGCCGTGGTCCTGCTCGGCGCCGAGCGCCGGCCGATGTGGTGGTGCTTCGCCGAGCTGGCCGGCCGCATGGGCCATCGCGTCCTCCCCGGCGGGGCCGACCCCGATCGCACCTGCGACGACGACGTCATCGCGGCCCTGGCCGGGCGGGCCCGGGTGAGCTTCGACGAGCTCAGGAGCTCGCCGACCGCCGTGGTCGCCGACCAGGCGGTCTTCGGATGGGTGACGGAGCGGGTGCTCCCCGGCGGCCGGTGGCGGCTGTCGCCCCGGGTGCTGGTGGAGCAGCTGGCGACCCTGGCGGAGCCGCCACCGCTCGTGCTGGTGCCCCGCCGCCAGCCCCGTCACCTGAACTCGCAGCTCCGTGACTCCATGGGGGCGCGGCGCAAGCTCGACGAGCCCGACATCCTGGTGCACCCGGACGACGCGGCGGCGCTCGGCCTCCACCACGGGGCACCCGCCCGGGTGCGCAGCGCCTCCGGCCAGGTCACCGGCATCGTGCGCCTCGACCCGGGCCTTCGCCGCGGGGCGGTCTCGGTGCCCCACGGCTTCGCCTCGGTCAACGCTGCCGAGCTGACCAGCGGGACCGTCGGCGTCGACCCGCTGACCGGGATGGTGCTGCAGTCGGGCATCCCGGTCACCGTCGAGGCGGTAGGCCCCGTCGCCGTCGAGGCGGTCGACGGCTGACGGTGCCGTTGCCCGGACGCCCGGCGTGGTCTAGAGTATGACGTATTACGTCATAGGTGTGGTTCGGGCGCCGACGACGTGACGACCCAGAGGTGCTCGGTGCCGGCCTCGCCGAGCAGACCAGCGACGGCCGGGCGGTCGAGGTGACCACGATGTACCGCACAGCAGCCGGCATGGTAGAGGACGCTTGGTCCCCGGTGACGACAGCAGGCGAGAGGACCGGCCATGGCCGGTGAGGTGTTCCTGGCCGCGCTGCAGCGCCGGGCCGGCCGTGTGCCCTACGTCCCGATCCTCGGGGAGCTGGCGGCCGAGCTGGGCCAGGTGCCGCTGCAGGTCTACGTGAGCGACGCCCAGGCCCAGGCGGTGGCGCTGGCGCAGACGGTGCAGGCTCTCTACGCGGATGCAGCCACCGTCGGCGTCGGGACCGACCCGGCGGTGGGGTGCGACGTGCTGCCGCGCCTGCGGCCGCTGCTCGCGGACCAGGCGATGACGGCGGTGGTGCCGGGCACGGACGTCGCCGCCGCCCGGGCCTACTGCGAGAACGGCGCCCAGGTGCTGTTCGTGGTGACCGCCGACGCCGGCGCTCGGCTGAAGACCCTGGCCAACGCCGCCCGCTTCTACGACGTGCCCACCATCCTGGTCGACCTCGAGGTCGACGACGCCGCCGCCGTCGCCGCCGCGCACGGCCTGTCGGGGGCGATCGTGGCCGCCCCGAACGGTGACGAGGTCGGGGTCGTCGGCGGCGGCGTGTCCGTCGAGCACGTGACCAATCCCGAGTCGGTGCCGCCGCCGCCCCGCTCCGAGGGGTTCTTCTGGTCCTTCGCCGGCGAGCTGCCGACGGGGATGAGCCCGGAGGACCTGGCCGTGCTCGGGGCCAAGCTCACTGCCTGACCCGCCCGGCCCGACCAGCCAGGCCGGCCGTCGGGCGGGCCGGCCCGCCCTGCGTGGGCCCGGCCCTGTCGAGGACCTCCCCGCAGGGGCCGGCGGCCGTCCACCGGTCGTGGGGGTGGCCCCGAGCTGCTCGGGGTGCCGGTGAACCGACCGACGACCACGTGGAGGTACCCACGATCGAGCACGCGCTCGATCCCGAGGTGGCCGATACTGTCCGGGCTGCGATCGAACCCCTGGTGCCACGGGCACCGAAGACCCGTCCCCTGGGTTGCCATCGCCGGCGGCTCCCCGACCGGGACTGCTCCGAGGTGATGCTCGTCCGGTCGGTGACCGGCTGCTCGTGGGAGGACGCCGAGCGGCTCTGCGGCGCCAACGCCTCCGACACGACCGTGCGGGCGAGGCGGGACGAGTGGATCGTCGTCGGCGTCGTCGACACCGTTGCCGAGGAGGCCCTCTGCGCCGACGACGAGAACATCGGGCTCACCCTCGACGACGTCGCCTTCGTGCGCCAGGCGCTCGACAAGCGCGGGGTGGACGACGTCATCCCGACGTGCCGGCCCCGGGCCACCTCCGGCCGGCGCAGTAGGCACCGATCGCCCTCGGCCCCCGGTGGCCGGTCGAGCGGACCGACGCCTGGCCCTCGAACTTCGGGCAGCTCCGGCGCGACACCGACCGCACACCCGTCCACCGCCGGGCCCAGCTCCCCCTCGCCGCCGTGCTCCTGGTCACCGCCAAGCTCACCGACGGGCGCAACCGGTGGTCACCGGGATGCGTCCCTATCCGCAGACGCGCTCAGCCCTCCTCGTAGGCCTTGCGCACGTACTGGGTCTTGAGCGAGGTCCGCGGCAGCTCCCCCTCGCCGACCAGGCGGATCTGCGGGTTGAAGTGGAGGCGCTGGCGGATGCTGGCCACGAGCTCGTCGACCAGCTGGGCGTGCTGGTCGGCGGGGACGCCGGCGGCCACCTCGACCTCGACGGGCAGCGGGGGCTCGACCAGGGGCCCGGGCCGCTCCAGCACGAGGCGCACGTGCCCGGTGGTCCGGGGGGCGAAGGACGCCACCACGTCGCGCACCGCCGACGGGAAGACGTTGATGCCCCGGACCAGCAGCATGTCGTCGGTGCGCCCGAGCGGCACCACCCGCGGCGCGGTGCGCCCCGAGGGGACGGGGTCCATGTGCACCACGACGTGGTCGTGGCTGCGGAAGCGGATGAGCGGCGTGGCCTGGCGCACGGCCGCGGTGTAGACGAGCTCGCCGGTGGCACCGTCCTCCCAGGCCTTGGGCTCGAGCGTCTCGGGGTCGATCAGCTCCAGGTGGATCTCGGGCGAACCGCAGAAGTGCAGGCTGGCCGCGTCCTCCGACTCGGCGAAGCACGCGCCGGCGAACTCACCGATGCCCATCAGGTCGCGGACCGGGCAGCCCCACGTCTCGGCGATCTGCTCGCGCAGCGCGGGGATCTGGCCGCCGGGCTCGCCGCCGACCATCAGGTACTTGAGGCCGAGGGAGCGGGCGTCCGCACCGGTCGCCTTCTTGACGACCTCGGCGAGGTGGACGGCGAAGCTCGGGGTGGCGCCCATGATGTTGACGCCGAGCAGCTTCACGAGCTCGAGCGTCCGCTCCGTCCCCGCGGTGGCCCCGATGGGCACGCCGAGCGCGCCGATGGCGGCGGCGGCGGTCACCGCCGGGATGCCGCCGGAGAACATCGACAGGTTGCCGAGCACCGCGTAGCGGTCGCCGGGCCGCATGCCGGTCGTGTAGAAGGTCCGGCCCATGACGACGTCCCAGGTGCGCAGGTCCTCGGCGGTGAAGGCGAAGAACGTGGGGAGCCCGGTGGTCCCCGACGACGCGTGCACGCGGATCACGTCCTGCTCGGGGACGCAGAGGTGCCCGCCGAAGGGCGGCACCTCCTCTTGGCTGGTGCGCTCGTCGTCCTTGTCCATGAACGGCACCCGGGCGAGGTCGTCGGGGTCCCGGATGTCCTCGGGGCGGACGCCGGCCTCGTCGAGACGTCGCCTATACCACGGCGACAGCGCGTGCACGCGCTCGATCTGCTGGCGCGTGCGCTCGAAGGTGAGCGCCTGCACCTTCTCCCAGGGCATCGTCTCGAGCTCGCGGTCGTAGTAGGTACCGTCGGGCAACCCCTTCACCTCCCTGTCGTGTCTGGGACGGCGGTCGCCGTCGTGTGCAACGCGTGTCCGTGGTGGCCGCCGAGGATCCCCTCGACGGCGAGCCGTGCGCTCTCGGCGGAGGCGCCCGTGCCCGGCCAGCCCGGCGGCTTCACCGAGTCCCCGACCAGCACCAGGCCGGGCACCGGGAACCGGTCGGTGGGATCCGTACCGGGCCAGGACCGGTAGACGGGCCACTCGCCCCGGTAGGTGGCGCTCTGCAGCAGGCGCCCGCGCGACCGCCACTCCCCGAGCAGGTCGTCGAGGTCGGCCAGGTGCTCCGCCAGCTCGCCCTTGGGGTCCGAGTCGTCCGCCGACGAGGCGAAGGTGCTGATCGACTCCGTGATGTGCCAGCCCGCCGGGGCCAGCTCCGGGGCGACCAGCGTGGGCGTCGTCACGAGGCACACCCGCCGCGTGCCGGTCACGACCACGACCGGGTGGTCGAAGAACGGCTCCCTCGACGCAACGAAGCAGGTGATCCCGGGTGCCGCGCTGACCGTGCCGGCCAGGCCTCGGACGTGGGCGGCGGCGCCGACGTCGGCGTGCTCGAGGAGCCGGGCCGTGGTGCCGAGCCCGACGTCCGACACCACCACGTCGGCCCGCAGCCGAACGCCGCCGGCCAGCTCGGCACCGACGACGCGCCCCTCCTCGACGACGAGATCCTTGGCCGCCGAGCCCAGGCGGACGTCGCCGCCGTGGGAGGTCACGAAGCGGGCGAGGTTCTCGGCCAGCGAGCGCGAGCCCGCCGGCGGCACGCCGTGGCGCCCGCGCCCGGCGGTGGCCCGCAGGTAGTCGAGGAAGGCGGTGGCGGTCACCTCGGCCGCGTTCAGGCCCATGAACGCCTGGACGAGGGCGTGGACGGCGGCCACGACGACCGGCCCGGCGCCGGCCGACGCCAGCCACTCTGGCAGGGGGACGTCGCCGTCGGGAGGTGGGGAGGCGAGCGCGTCGCGCAGGCGGGCCAGCACCACGTCGGCGTCGGAGCCGTCGACCTCGGCGGCGCTGCCGACGAGGGCCCGCAGCCCGCCACGCTGGCCGGTACCGACCAGGCGGCCTTGCACCGAGTAGACGGTGCGCTCGTCGATGGCACGGACAGGGAAGTCCACGCCGAGCTGGTCGAACGTCTCCGCCAGGGGGTCGTCCATGGCGATCAGGAAGGCGCCCGTCGGAAGCCGGAACCCGTCGATGTCCCGGCTGCTCCAGCGGCCGCCGACCTGGCGCAGGCGCTCGAGCACCACCACCTCGCTCCCCGCAGCGGCGAGCCGTGCCGCCGCGCACAGGCCGCCGACGCCGGCGCCGATCACCAGGGCGCGACCGGGGGCACCGGCCGTGCGCCCGGTCACCGCTGCCCTCCCGACACCGGGATGCCCATGCGTGCGGCGATCAGGTTGCGCTGGATCTGGGTGGACCCACCGGCGACCTCGTAGAGCTTGGCCTCGCGGTAGAAGCGCTCGATCTCGAACTCCTTGCTGTAGCCGTACCCGCCGTGGACCTGCATGGCCCGGGTGGCGGTTCGGGTCGCCAGCTCGGTGGCGTACGACTTGGCCATGGACGCCTCCTTGGTGCCGGGGAGCCCCTGGTCGACGCGCCAGGCGGCGAAGCGGGTGAGCCATCGTGAGGCGGCCGTCTCCGTCTCCATCTCGGCCAGCATGTGCGAGATGGCCTGGAACGAGGCCACGGGCTGACCGAACTGGTGACGCCCGAGCCCGTAGTCGAGCGCCAGGTCCGTGCACTTCTGCGCCAGCCCCGTGCAGATGGCGGCCACGCAGATGCGCTCGGCGTCGAGCGCGCGCACCAGCGCCTTCCACCCGCGACCGACCTCGCCGATCAGCTGGTCGGCCGGCACCAAGCAGTCGGTCAGGTGGATCTCGCAGCTGCGCACGGCCAGGTGGCCGAGCTTGGGGATGGGGCGGATCTCGACGCCGGGGCTGGCGGCCTCGACCATGAACACGCTGATCCCGGTGTGGCGCTCGTCGAGCGTCCCGGTCCGGGCCGAGAGCACCAGGTAGTCGGCGGCCAGCGCCCCCGACGACCAGATCTTCGACCCGTTCAGCACGTAGCCGTCCCCGTCGGGGACCGCCCGGGTGCGGATGGCGGCCGCGTCGGACCCCGCCTCGGGCTCCGTCAAGGCGAACGCCGTCCGCAGCTCGCCAGCGGACAGGCGGGGGATGAAGCGGGCCTGCATCGCGGGGTCGGCCCCGCCGAGCAGCGTCTGGTTGCCGAACACGGCGGTGGGCATGTAGGTCATGTTCACCGAGCCGCCGAAGCGGCCGAGCTCCTCGCACACGATGGCGAGCTCGACCATGCCGCCGCCCGACCCCCCGAGCTCCTCGGGGACGCCGAGCCCGAGGAGCCCAAGCTCGGCGAAGAGGGCGAACAGGTCGGCCGGGTACTCCTCGCGCGACTCCAGGTCGTCGAGCCACGCCTTGGTGCAGAACGACTCGAGCGCGCTGCGCACCGTCTGGCGGAGCAGCTCCTGCTCTTCGGTCAGCGCGAAGTCCACGGTGCAGATTGGATCGCACTGAACGTCAAACGTCAAGTTTGTGCCGCTGCACTGCCGGGGACTGCTCGTGGGCCCGGGGGAGGGTCCGACGGCAGCGCCGAGCTCTCCCGTCACCGGCCCAAGGGCCGACCGGCGTCGCTGCCAGGGCCGACGCGCCGTCGCTCCGTTCGGCTTGACGAACTTTACGTTGAACGTAATAATGGCAGACGCACATGAGCGGCCTTCGGGAAGGGGGCAGGGTTGACCGCGACGATCAACATCGACACGGGCGGCACGTTCACGGACGGGTACTTCACCCGTGACGGGAGCGCCGAGCGCGTCAAGGTGGACACCACCCCACACGACCTTACCGAGTGCCTCGCCAACTGCGTGGCCGAGGGGGCCAGACGGCTCGGCTACCCGAGCGTCCAGGCGTTGCTGCTCGACACCGAGGTCTTCCGGTTCTCGTCGACCATCGGGACCAACTCGATCATCCAGCGGACAGGTCCCCGCATCGGCCTGCTGGTCAGCTCGGGCGCCGCCGATCGGCTCTACGGCGAGGGCGACTCCACGCTGTACGAGTTCCTGATGCGACGCGACCTCGTCGCCGAGGTCGCCGACCCGTTCGACGCCGGCGAAGTCCGCGCCGTGGTGCGGGACCTGCTTGTCGGCGGAGCTCGCATCCTGGTGGTCAGCTTCGCCGGGTCCGAGGACGACCCGACGGCAGAGGAAGCCGTCAAGAAGATCGTGCAGACGGAGTACCCGCGCCACTACCTCGGGGCGGTCCCCTGCCTGCTGGCGTCGGAGATCACGCCCCGTCCCGGTGCCGAGCGGCGTACGGCCACCGCCGTCATCAACGCCTACCTCCACCCCGACATGGTCCGCTTCCTCTACAAGGCCGACGAGGACCTCCGCAGCGAGGGCCATCCCCACCCCCTGCTGATCGTGCACTCGTCGGGCGGTGTGGCGCGGGTGGCCAAGACCCGTGCCGTCGAGACGTACAACTCGGGCCCCATCGGCGGGGTGTACGGCGCGGCCGCGGTGAGCGCCCGGCTGGGCCTCGACCACGTTGTCACGATGGACGTCGGCGGCACGTCGACGGACGTGGCCGTCGTCTCGGGTGCGCACGTCCCCTTCGAGGCCGACCCGCGCGTCGCCGGGGTCGCCGTGCACGTGCCCATGGTCCGGGTCGACGCCGTCGGGGGTGGAGGCGGCTCGCTCGCCGGCCACACGGACGGCACCTACACGGTAGGTCCCGAGTCGGCCGGTGCCTCGCCCGGTCCCGCCTGCTACGGGCTCGGCGGCCAGCGCGCCACCGCCAGCGACGCCGAGGTCGTGCTCGGCCACCTCGACCCCAACTACTTCCTCGGGGGCCGGCGGCGTCTCGACCCGGTCCGCGCCCGCACCGCGCTCGAGCGGGTGGCCGGAAGCGACCCGGTGGAAGAGGCGGCATGGCAGGTCCACCGGGCCCTGGTGAAGGTCGCCGCCGACAAGGTGGCCGCCATGATCGCCGAGAGCGGGACGCCGCCGTCGGCGTTCACCCTGCTGGCCTTCGGCGGAGGCGGCGGGCTCTACGGCGCCGAGGTGGCGGAGGCCTGCGGCGTGCCGCGGGTGCTCTCGCTGCCGCAGTCCTCGGTGTTCTCCGCCTTCGGGATCTCGGGGATGGACCTGGCACACGTCTACGAGCTGCGGCCCGGCACCGACCTGGCCGAGCAGCTGGCCGCCGCCGCCAAGCGAGCCGGGCTCGACGCCGCCGGCGAGGGGAGCGAGCCGTCCAAGCTGTCGTACCAGCTCGAGATCGACCGGGCCGACGGCTCGGTGGTGGAGCCCTTCGACGGCACCACCATCCCCGCCGCCGCCACCGGCGCCGGCGTCCGGGCGCTGCGGATGCGGGCCACCGTGCCCATCCCGCAGGCGGAGATGGCCACCTATCCCATGGAGGGAGAGGACGCCAGCGCCGCGCAGAAGGGCACCCGCACCGTCTGGCGGGACGGCGCCGCCGCCGACGTCCCGGTGTACGACCGCGACCTGCTCCGCCCGGGCAACCGCGTGGACGGTCTCGCCCTGGTCGACGCCACCGACACCACGATCCTGGTGCCGAAGGGCGCCACCCTCCACGTGGACGAGCACCTCGCCGTCCACCTCCACCTGCCGGCCAGCTGAGGAGCCCGCGATGACGACCGTGCGCATCACCGAGTACCTGGACATCGACCTCGACAACGAGCGCTGGACCTGCCACGTGTGCGGCCAGGACCTCGCCTCCGCACGCGAGAACTACAAGACGGGCTGCGTGGTCCACGAGCGCGACCCGAAGGAGATCTACCCACCGATCTTCCCCACCGGAGAGTTCCGGTTGACCACCGCGGAGGGCTACGGGCTGTTCGTGGAGTTCTACTGCCCCGGCTGCGGGACGATGGTCGAGAACGAGCTGCTGCCCGAGGGCTACCCGCCGACCTACGACATCGAGCTCGACCTCGACGCGCTCAAGGCCAAGCACATGGAGGACCGCACATGACCGTGACCGACACCGGTGTCGAGCAGGCGCCCGACGACGCCGGCGGGGACGAGGCCGACACCGAGCTGCGCAACTCGATCAGCATCGACATCGGCGGAACCTTCACCGACTGCTTCGTGGTCTACGGCGACAGGACGGCGTCCGGCAAGGCTCCGACCACCCGGCACCGGCTGGCCGTGGGCTTCAACCAGGCCATCGCCGAGTGCGCCGAGAAGCTCGGCCTGATGGGCGACGAGCTGGTGGCCCAGACCGACATCGTCCGCTACGCGACGACGTTGGCCATGAACGCGTTGCTCGAGCGCAAGGGACCCCGCCTCGCGCTCATCACCACGGCCGGCTTCGAGGACACGGTCTTCATCGGCCGCGGTGCCCTGTGGCACGACGGCCTGCCCGTCGAGTACAAGCGCCTGACCGCCCGCGGCCAGCGGCCCGAGCCCGTCATCCCGAGGGAGATGGTGGTGGGCCTGCGCGAGCGGGTGGACGACGACGGCAAGGTCGTCATCCCGCTCGACCTCGACGACGTGCGCGACAACCTCCGCTACCTGGTCGACCGGGGCGCCATGGGCTTCGTAGTGGCCCTGATGCAGGCCCACCGCAACCCGACGCACGAGCAGATGGTGCGCGAGGTCATCGTGGAGGAGTTCCCCGAGATCTACCTGGGGAGCCAGCCGGTGCTGCTGTCGTCCGAGGTGCTGCCGAAGCAGAACGAGTACCAGCGGGACATGACCACGATCCTGGCTGCCTACCTCCACCGCACGATGGCCGAGGAGCTGACCGAGCTGGGCAACTCGCTGCACGAGCGCGGCTACCGCCGCCCGCTGTTCATCGTCAACAGCGGTGGCGGCGCCAACCCGCTGCAGCGGACCACGGCGGTGGAGACGTTCAACGCGGGCCCGGTGGCCGCCGTGATCGGCGGCGCCCACATCGCCGACCTCTACGGCATCCCGAACGTCATCCTCACCGACATGGGCGGCACGTCCTTCGACATCGGGACCGTGGTGGAGGTCGGCGAACGCGACGACGAGTTCCGGGGCAGGCACTTCTACTCGCACGTGCCGATGATCGACCGGTTCCGGGTCGGGATCTCGATGATCGAGACGAAGTCGATCGGCGCCGGCGGCGGCTCGATCGCCCGCTTCAACCCGCTCCTCGACATCGTCGAGGTCGGGCCCGAGTCGGCCGGGTCCAACCCGGGCCCCGTGGCCTTCGACCTCGGCGGGACCGAGCCGACGGTGACCGACGCCGACGTGGTGCTGGGCTACATCGACCCCGACTACTTCCTCGGCGGCCACATGTCGCTCAACCAGGAGGCGGCCCGCGAGGCGGTGCAGCGCCACCTGGCCGAGCCGCTCGGCACCTCCCCCGAGGAGGCGGCGTTCATGGTGAAGACCCTGATCGACGCCAAGATGGGCAACGAGGTCTTCAAGGAGACGAACCTCAAGGGCTACGACCCGCGCGAGTTCGTGCTGTTCGCCTTCGGCGGCGCCGGCGGGGCCCACGCCTGCGGCTACGGCGGGTACGTCCAGACGCCACGGATCATGTCGTTCCCCTTCGCCTCGGTGTTCAGCGCCTTCGGCATCGCCAACACCGACTTCGTCCGCTCCTACGAGCGGGGTGACTCGGTGGTCCTCTACCGGGCTCCGAGCGACGAGTGGCTGGAGGACTACGAGGCGTTCAACTCGGTGGTCGCCGGGGCTCAGCGCGACGCGCTCCGCGACGCCGAGGAGCTGGGAGCGCGGCACGTCACCTGGGGCCTGGAGCTGTACGTCCGCTACGGCATGCAGCCCCACCAGACCCGCATCCGCTCGCCGCGGCTGCAGGTGTCCTCGCCGGAGGACGTCCGCGAGGTCTACGCCGCCTTCGAGCGCGAGTACTCGCGCATCTACAGCCCCTCGGCCACGTTTCTCGCCGGGGGGGTCGAGATCACCGGCTTCACGCTGTGGTCGGTGATCCGGAGCCGCAAGCTCGACCTGCCGGTGCTGTCCCTGTCGAAGCCCGACCCCTCCGCCGCCCGCAAGGGGAGCCGGCCGACCTTCTGGGGACCCGACGCCGGCTGGATCGACACCCCCATCTTCGGCTCGACGGGGCTCGAGCCGGGCAACGTCGTAGAGGGGCCCGCCATCGTCGAGGCCCCAGACACCACGCTCGTGGTGGACCCGAGCCGGGCGTTCCGCATCGACGAGCGGGGCAACGGCACCATCGCCGTGAAGGAGTGAGCCGTGCCGCGTGATCCCGAGGCATTGAGGCATTGGCGTCCGGAGCCTGCGACCCGTCGCGAGACGGAGGCGATGGTGGGCCTGGAGCGGGGCGATTTCGAGATCTACCGCAACAAGATGGAGCTGGTCTGCTGGGAGGCGTACCAGACGTTCTCGCGGATGGGGATCTCGCCGATGATCGAGGCGGGTGACGCCGCGGTCGGGATCTACAGCCGCCAGGGCGACCTGGCGGTGGGGATCATGGGCACGCAGCTGCACCTGATCAACGCGTCGATCGGCATCAAGTGGATGATGCGGTGGTTCTACGAGGAGCCGTCGGTCGGCATCCACGAGGGCGACATGTTCTACGCCAACGACGGCCTGTACGGCGGCATCCACAACTGCGACCAGATCCTCTTCCTGCCGGTGTTCTGGGAGGGGGAGCTCGTGGCGTGGGCGGCGGCGGCCAGCCACGAGACCGAGACCGGGGCGTCGGAGCCCGGCGGCGCCCCCCCGTCGGCCAAGACCCGCTACGACGAGGGCCTGCTGCTGTCGCCCATCAAGATCGCCGAGAACTACGAGCTCAAGGCCGACCTGATGGAGATGATGGAGAACCGGGTCCGCGACCCGCGGATGCAGACCCTCGACACCAAGGCACGCGCCGCGGCGGTGCACATCCTGGAGCGCCGCTGCCACGAGATCATCGACCGCAAGGGTGCCGACTTCTTCGTCGGCTCCATGCGCCGGATGATCGACGAGGGCATCGCCACGGCGCGGGCGAAGCTGTCGGCGATGAACGACGGGACGTTCCGGACGTCGGTGTTCCTCGAGAACGGCGGCGAGGGGAAGTACGGCCTGCTCGCCTGCCAGGTGGAGGTGGAGAAGCGGGGCGACGAGGCGTTCATCCGGTTCCGGGGCAGCCCCCGGGTCATCGGGGGGAACTTCAACATGTTCCCCCACATGATGATCGCCATGTTCGCCTGCTACCTCTTCCAGTTCTTCTTCTGGGAGCTGCCGGCGACGACCGGGTACTACGACCCGTTCCACTTCGAGTTCCAGGACGGCAGCTTCTTCATGGCCGACACCGAGGACGCGACCTCGCTCGGCGTCGCCACCCAGGCCCAGGTGAACACCGCCGTGCACACCTGCATGGAGAAGATGAAGTTCTCCTCGCCGTACCACGACCACGTCGTCGGCTCTTGGCCCGGCACCAGCACGAGCGTGCTGACGGCCGGGGTGGGCAAGGACGGCATGCCGTTCGCGGCGTGGGACCAGGGCCAGCCCAACGGCGTCGGCATGGGGGCCCGCTGGGACTCCGACGGCATCGACGTGGGCGGGTTCATCTGGTGCGCCATCGGCGAGTTCCTCGACTCGGAGGCGATCGAGCACAGCTTCCCGCTGCTGCCGGTGTTCCGCTCGGTGTTCTGGAAGGACGCCGCCGGGCACGGGAAGTACCGCGGTGGCCGGTCGATGAACTCCATGTACCAGGTCCACGGGGTGCCCGGCGTGGCCGCGGTGTCGATGGGCGGTATCTCGGGCCGGCCGCTTGCTCCGGGGCTGTTCGGCGGCTACCCGTCGCGGCCGTGCGCCACGGCGTTCATCCGCAACCACAACCTCGACGAGCTCGTGGCCGAGCACCGGACGCCGAGCGACGTCTACGAGGCGGTGGAGCGGGTGCAGGGGGACTGGGAGGTCCGGCACCAGAACTCCGGGATGAGCATGCTGGCCGAGGGCGACATGTACATCGGCGTGGCGCCGTCGGGCCCCGGCTACGGCGACGTGCTCGAGCGCGACCCCGAGCTGGTGATGAAGGACCTGCGCGAGCAGACCGTCTCGCACCGCACGGCGCGGGAGATCTACCAGGTGGTGTACCGCGAGGACAACCTGGTGGTGGACGCCGAGGCGACGGCGCTCGCCCGCAAGGAGGAGCGCGAGCGGCGGCTCGCCCGGGCCAAGCCCTACGGCCAGTGGCTGGCGGGCTGGCTCGACCGGCGCCCGCCGGAGCGGGTCATGGAGATGTACGGGGAGTGGCCGCACGGCATGTCGACCCCGCTCACCGACTGGGAGCCGACCGCCGAGCTCCTCGACGAGCACGTCCGCGAGGGCGGCGAGCCCCGGCCCAAGCCGTCGCGCTACTGAGCGGGACTGCTGCACGCCGGCACCCGGGGGCCTCGTGGCCGACCGGTCGGCCGAAGTGGAGAACACGAATGGAACCCAAGAGGGGAGTGAGCCGTGCCGCGTGATCCCGAGGCATTGAGGCACTGGCGTCCGGAGCCTGCGACCCGTCGCGAGACGGAGGCGATGGTGGGCCTGGAGC
>CAZSYT010000001.1:72901-106811 GCA_964610905.1 uncultured Acidimicrobiaceae bacterium | reverse complement strand
GCTACCTCTTCCAGTTCTTCTTCTGGGAGCTGCCGGCGACGACCGGGTACTACGAGCCGTTCCACTTCGAGTTCCAGGACGGCACCTTCTTCATGGCCGACCCGGAGGACGCCACCTCGCTCGGCGTCGCCACCCATGCCCAGGTGCTGACGGGCGTCCACGTGGCGATGGAGAAGATGAAGTTCGGCTCCCCCTTCCACGACCACGTCGTCGGCTCCTGGCCCGGCACGTCGAACTCCATGGCCACGGCCGGGGTGGGCAAGGACGGCATGCCGTTCGCGGCGTGGGACCAGGGCGTCCCCAACGGCATCGGCATGGGGGCCCGCTGGGACTCCGACGGCATCGACGTCGGCGGGTTCATGTGGTGCGCCATCGGCGAGTTCCTCGACTCGGAGGCGATCGAGCACAGCTTCCCGCTGCTGCCGGTGTTCCGCTCGGTGTTCTGGAGGGACGCCGTCGGCTACGGCAAGTACCGCGGCGGCCGGTCGATGAACGCGCTCTACCAGATCCACGGGGTCCCCGGAGTCGCCGTGGTGTCGACCGGCGGGTTCTCGGGCCGGCCGGTCGCTCCCGGTCTGTTCGGCGGCTACCCGTCGCGGCCAGTGGCCAGCGCCTACGTGCGCAACCACAACCTCGACGAGCTGGCCGCCACGGGGAACACCCCCGACAGCCTCGAGGAGGCCGTCGAGCGGGTGACGGGCGACTGGCAGGTCAACCACCAGAACTCCGGCCTCGACACCCTGGTCGAAGGTGACCTGTTCGCCACGTGCGCGCCGTCGGGCCCCGGCTACGGCGACGTGCTCGAGCGCGACCCCGAGCTGGTGATGAAGGACCTGCGCGAGCAGACCGTCTCGCACCGCACGGCGCGGGAGATCTACCAGGTGGTGTACCGCGAGGACAACCTGGTGGTGGACGCCGAGGCGACGGCGCTCGCCCGCAAGGAGGAGCGCGAGCGGCGGCTCGCCCGGGCCAAGCCCTACGGCCAGTGGCTGGCGGGCTGGCTCGACCGGCGCCCGCCGGAGCGGGTCATGGAGATGTACGGGGAGTGGCCGCACGGCATGTCGACCCCGCTCACCGACTGGGAGCCGACCGCCGAGCTCCTCGACGAGCACGTCCGCGAGGGCGGCGAGCCCCGGCCCAAGCCGTCGCGCTACTGAGGCGAGCGACCTCACGACGGGCAGGACAGCCGTCGTCACCGGCGCAGCGCGGGCCAGGGTGCAGCGCGGGGCCAAGGTGCAGCGGAGGAGCTCGCGTCACGCGGGGTCCGGGACGACGCCGTCCATTCCGGCCGCATCGAGAGGTCCAGGCTGGGCGAGGTCGCGTCCGCTAGGCCCAAGGGCTACCGCGCCTCCGTCCCCCTGGGTCGACCAGCGGCGGCGCAGGAGATCGCCGATGCCGTGCGCTTCCTCGCCTCCGGCGAGAGCAGTTGCCTGACCGGTGGAGACTTCACCGTCGACGGAGGTTTCCCGACGGGCGGCGGGCCCAGAGGCAGCGACTCGCGCTCCTGCCGCCCGAGGAGCTGATCTCCGGCCGGGCTGCCGCCGCACGCCGGCCACCGATCGGAGCGCCCCGCCCGCGCGAATTCCCCTCTGCATCGAGGGTCAGCGGTGGCCTGGCGCCGAGGACTTGGGGCTCAGCATGCTGTTCCACCGAGGCGTTACCTGGGTGCTGGCCGACCACCGGGTGACGCACGCCTTCGGCGTCGTCGGGGACGTCGGCCTCGACATCATGGACGGCTGCGAGCGGGTGCGAGGAGGCCGGTTCGCTCCGGTGGCGTCGAACGGGACGGGACGCGTGCCGGCTGCCGACGGCTCCGCCCGAGCGTCGCGCCGCATGGGTGTCGCCACCGGCCGCTGGACCTTCGACCGCTTCGCCGTGCTCCACGTGCACCGTCCCGCGCCGACGCGCACGCCGTCGACCGCGGCCCGATCGGCTGCGGGATGGGCAACGCCGTCAGGGCTCGGCTCGGCGCACCGGAGCGACCCGTGCTGGCCGGCGCCGAGATCGCCCCGGACGAGGTGGTCATGGGTGGCCACTGAGGGCGGGTGCGGCTGCCAGCGCCGTCCGAGGTCGGCGTGACCGGCCGCACGTGGCCCGTGGTGGCAGCCTCCTCGGCCGCCATCGCGGTGTCCGCGGGGTTCGGCCGCTTCAGCTACGGCTTCCTCCTGCCGGCGATGGAACGCACCACCCTCGGGTCCTTCGGGCGGGCCAGCTGGCTCGGCACGATCAACCTCGCCGGCTACCTCGTCGGCGTCCTGTTGGTGACGGCGGTGGCGGGGCGCGTGCCGGCCACCGTGCTGCTGCGCGCCGGCCTGGCCGGCACCGTGCTCGGCCTGGTGCTGCTGGCGGTGAGCCCGTCGTTCGGCCTGCTCGTCGTGGCCATGGCCCTCGTCGGCGTCTCGTCGGGCGGCGTCTGGGTCCCCGTGACGGGCGTCGTCGCCGCCGTGGCGTCGCCGTCGCGCCAGGGGGTCGCACTGGGGGTCACCATCGCCGGTTCGGGCATCGGGATCGTCCTCGCCGACGTCGTCGTCACGCTCGTGGGCAGCCGGTTCGGCCCGGAGAGCTGGCGCGTCGACTGGGGCATCGAGGCGGCCGCGGGCGCTGCCGTGCTGGTGGCGTCGACGGCGGTGATCCCGTCCGTGCGCGGCATCGCTCCGGTCGCCGAGCGGAGCTGGCGCTCGCTGCGCCGGCTCCTCGACCGGCGGGCCGTGCTCCTCGCCTACGGAGCCTACGGCCTCGGCTACGTCGTCTACACGACCTTCCTGGTGGCCGGGCTCGAGCGCAGCGGGCATCTGTCGGCAGGCCGCGCCGGAGCCGTGTTCGCGCTCGTGGGCGCGACGAGCGCCATCGGCGGACCCGCGCTCGGCCGGCTGTCGGACCGCGTCGGCCGGCGCCCCACGCTGGTGGCGGGCCAGCTGGCGCTGGCGCTGTGCTGCGTCGTGCTGCCGACGCCCGCACTGGTACTGGCGCTCGTCTCGGCCGCCGTCTTCGGCACCCTGATGTCCGGGGTCGGTGCGACGGTCGTGGCGCACCTGAGCGACAACCTGGAGGCGCACCACCTCCCCGGCGCGTTCGGCGTGCTCACCCTGGCCCTCGGCGTCGGCCAGTGCATCGGGCCGGCGCTCGGCGGCTTCCTCGTCGACACCACGGGGGGGTTCCGGGCGACGTTCGTGGTGGCGGCCGGCGCCTTCGTGCTCGGTGCCGCCGGCGCCTGGTGCCTCCGCCGCGGCGTGCCCGGCACGGCACGAGGGGTGGCCCGCGGAGCGACCGTGGACCCCGGGGAGCGCTGAATCGGGCACCAGCGCGGGGCGAGGTCCCGGTGGCCGCCCTCAGCGGTGGTCGAAGCCGCAGCCCTCCTCGACGCGGTAGCCCCGCACGCGGGCGAAGGCCGGGCGCAGCAGCTCGCGGACGGCGGGCTGCCCCAGGAGGTCCTCGGCCCACTCCTGCTGGTCGAAGTACAGCTCCAGGAACCCGATCTTGGCGCTCTGCTCCAGCACGCGCCCGACGGGCCGCTGGCCCGGCTCGTCGACCGGTTCGGTGGCCTGCTCGCGGGTCACCGTGTCCTGCAGCAGCAGCCGGAGGCCGTGGTCGCCCGCCCGAGCCCGCTCGGCGAGCGCGTCGGCCAGGGCGCCGAGGCGCCGACGGTCCTCGGCAGCGGCGCCAGCCGGGTCCGCGTCGAGGGGACCGGCCGGCCCGTCAGCGGTCCGCTCGACGTCGAAGAGGTACTTGACCAAGGTGGTCTGGCCGCGCAGCTCGTCGAGGACGACCCGCTCGTCGACGGTGAAGCTGCGCAGGTCGCGCAGGCAGTTGCGGTGGTCCTGCACCACCTGCTCCTGCTCGGCAGCGGACAGGCCGAGGCGCTGGCCCGGGGCCAGGCGCAGGATAACCCAGCGCCAGGCGTCGGGGCGCTGGCCGAACCCGCCGCGCACGTCGTAGGCGGCACGGGCCCGGTCGACGTGGTAGCTCACCATGTGGGGCCGGTCTCGCAGCAGGTGGCGGGCCCACCGGGTGTGGACCGTCGAGTAGTGGCGCTCGCACTCGTCGAGGCCGAGCGACGACAGCGGGTTGAAGCTCGACATCGTCTTGTCGTAGGGGCCGGCCCGGCCGGTGGGCCCGGCGGGCGACCGGGCCGAGGCGCGGTCGCCGGACCCGGCGGCCACCGCTACCTCCCTTCGAAGGCGGGCATGCGCTTCTCCAAGAAGGCACGGACGCCCTCGGGGAAGTCGTGGGTCTCCCACAGCTGGGAGACGAGCTCGCGCTCGAGGTCGAGCTGCTGGTCGAGGTCGTTGGTCGTGGCCCGGTCGACGAGGGCGCGGGTCCGCAGCAGCGCCATCGGGGGAGCCCCGGCGACCGAGCGGGCCACCTCGACGGCGCGTGCGGTCGCCTGTCCCTTCGGCACGACCTCCTCGGCCAGGCCGAGCGCCACCAGCTCGTCGGCGCGCAGGGCCTGGTTGCGGACGATGAGCGACAGGGCCCGGGCCCCCCCGACTGCCCGGGTCAGCGCGTAGGAGACGCCGCCGTCCGGCGAGGCGCCGATGGCCAGGTAGCCGGGCACCAGCTGGGCCGACTCGCTGGCCACGCGGAGGTCGGCGGAGAGGGCCAGTCCCATCCCGGCGCCGACGGCGGGCCCCTCCAAGGCGGCGACCAGGGGGAAGGGGAGGCGGCGGACCACCCGCAGCGTCTGGTGGAGGTTGTCCACCAGCGGCGCCAAGGCGGCCGCCGCGTCGCCCTCCAGCGCCGAGCGCACGAGGGCCAGGTCGGCGCCTGCGCAGAAGCACCGGCCCTCGCCGGCCAGGACGGCAGCGCGGACGTCCTGGTGCTCCAGGCCGCCGAGGACGGTGCCGAGCTCCTGCACCAGCTCGACGGTCAGGGCGTTCATGGCGTCGGGACGGCTGAGCGTGACGGTGGCGACGCCGCCGTCGAGGAGCTCCACGACGATGTTGGTGGTCGAAGTCGGCATGCGCGTTCCTCCGCTGGTTGCTCGGTCCGGGACGTCGGGGCTCAGGGGAGGGCCTCGACGATGGTGGCGTTGGCCATGCCGCCGCCCTCGCACATGGTCTGCAGGCCGTAACGGCCGCCGGTGCGCCGGAGGTGGTGGACGAGGGTGGTCATGAGCCGGGCGCCGGTGGCGCCGAGCGGGTGCCCCAGCGCGATGGCGCCACCGAGCACGTTGGTCCGGTCGATGCTCGCGCCCGTCTCCTTCGACCAGGCCAGCACCACGGGAGCGAACGCCTCGTTGACCTCGAAGAGGTCGATGTCGCCGATCGACATGCCCGCCTTGTCGAGGGCGGCCTGCGTGGCGGGGATGGGCCCGGTCAGCATGTAGACGGGGTCGGAGCCGACCACGGCCATCGTGTGGACCCGGGCGAGCGGACGCAGCCCGTGGCGCTCGACGGCGGCGGCCGACGCCACCAGCAGGGCGGCGGCACCGTCGGAGATCTGGCTCGACGCCGCCGCGGTGAGCCGACCGCCGTCGACCAGGGTGGACAGGCTCGCCATCTTCTCGAGGCTGGTGTCCTCCCGGGGGCCCTCGTCGCGCTGCACGTCACCGTAGGGGACGACCTCCTCCTCGAAGAGGCCGTCGCGCCAGGCGGCGAGCGCCCGCTGGTGGCTGCCGTAGGCGAAGCGCTCCATGTCCTCGCGGCTGACGTCCCACTTCTCGGCGATCAGCTCCGCCCCGCGGAACTGCGAGATCTCCTGGTCGCCGTAGCGGGAGCGCCATCCCTCCCCGCCGAACGGCGTCCCCATGCCGTTGGCCTCGCCCAGCAGGCCGGGGCTCGAGATGGGCACCAGGCTCATCACCTCGACGCCGCCGGCGACCACCAGGTCGTACACGCCGGCCATCACGCCCTGGGCGGCGAAGTGGACCGCCTGCTGCGACGAGCCGCACTGCCGGTCGATCGTGGTCCCCGGCACGTTCTCGGGGTAGCCGGCCGACAGCCACGCGGTGCGGGCGACGTTGCCGAACTGGGCTCCCATGGCGTCCACGCAGCCGAAGATGACGTCGTCGACGGCCCCGGGGTCGACCCCGGCCGCCTCCACGACGGCTCGGATGGCATGGGCACCGAGGTCGGCGGGGTGCGCCTGGCTGAGGCCACCGCCCCGGCGGCCGACGGGTGTGCGGTTGGCGGCGACGATGAAGGCGTCGGTCATGGTGTCGTTCCCTTTCTTGTCGAGTTGCTCTACAGGTTGCGCCGGTCCCCGTGCCGCCCGGCGCGGCGGCGCCCGGCACCGGGATCGGCGGTACCGGCCTAGACCTGCCCGATCCCCGTGCCCCTGCCCGTGCCGGGCCCCGAAGCAGGGCCGGGCGTGTCGGCCTCCTGGCCCCGGCGGGCCGCGAGGTGCCGGCTGGCGACGTAGGCGAAGGTGACCGCCGGCCCGATGGTGGCGCCCGGTCCGGCGTACTCGTGCCCCATCACCGCCGCCGACGTGTTGCCCGCCGCGTACAGGCCCACGATGGCGCTGCCGTCGTCGCGCAGCACCCTGGCGTGCTCGTCGGTCAGGAGCCCGCCCTTGGTCCCGAGGTCGCCCGGCACCACCTTGAAGGCGAAGAACGGGGGTGTCTCGAGCGGGCCGAGGCACGGGTTGGGGCGCCGCGCCGGGTCGCCGTAGTAGCGGTCGTAGGCGCTGTCGCCACGGGAGAAGTCGAGGTCGCGCCCGGCGCGGGCGAAGCTGTTGAAGCGCTCCACCGTCTGCACCAGGTTGTCGGCGGGGACGCCCATCAGGGCGGCGAGCTCGCGGATCGTGTCGGCTCGCTTGGCGACGCCGG
Organism: uncultured Acidimicrobiaceae bacterium; assembly: GCA_964610905.1. Classification (GTDB taxonomy): domain Bacteria; phylum Actinomycetota; class Acidimicrobiia; order Acidimicrobiales; family RAAP-2; genus JAJZJT01. The sequence goes on along the minus strand of CAZSYT010000001.1, from coordinate 100,042 downwards.
CGTCGAACCACGACGCCGCGATCCGCTGGCGGGGGAGGAAGCGGCCCAGCTTGTACCGGTTGCGGTAGGTCTTGTCGACGACGAACCAGCTGGGGACGTGCGTCACGCCCGTCGCCTCGCCCTCGTAGATGGCGTGGCAGACGTTCACGTAGGGGGCGGACTCGTTGGTGAAGCGCTTCCCTGCGGCGTTGACCATCATCCCCCCGGGGGCCTGGCGCTCGGTGAGCAGGAAGTCCGAGCGCCCTTCGGGGTTGAGCAGTCCCGGCCCCCACCAGGCGTCGTCCATCAGGGCGACGGCGGCGCCCAGCTCCAGGCCGGCCCGGATGCCGTCGCCGGCGTTGCCCGGCGACCCGAGCGTCCAGCGCGTGCTGGTGGGAGGCTGCTGGTAGGTGCTGCGCATGTCGGCCTGCCGCTCGAAGCCACCGCAGGCGAGGACGACCCCGAGCCGGGCCCGCACCCGGACGGTCTCGCCCTGACGGTCGAGGACCCCACCCACCACCTGGCCGTCGTCGCCGGTGACGAGGGACTGCAGCGACGTCTGCAGCCAGAGGGGCACGTCGCGCTCGAGGAGCCCGGCGCGCATCCCGGCGATGAGCATCTGTCCGCCCGACATGGCCATCTTCTTGCCCTGCAGCTTGGCCACCAGGCCGCGCAGCGCCAGGCGGGCGGCCAGCGCACGGGCCTTCCACGACGTCCCGAACGTACCGAGGTCACGGGCCTCGTCGATGCGGATCCACATGCCGAAGGGCTGGGGCACCATGGGCGTCGCCCGGCGCATCTGCGCGGCGGCGCCGCCGAGGACGCGGGTGTCGACGGCGCGGGGCTGGATCTGGCGGCCCTCGGTCGTCCCCCCGGGGAGCTCAGGGTGGTAGTCCGGGTAGCCCTTCACCCAGTCGAAGCGGAGGTGCCGGCACTCCTCCTCGAGCAGGGCGACGGCCTTCGGGCCCTCGGACAGGAAGGCGGTGCGCCGTGCCTCGCTGACGTCGTCGTGGTTCAGGGCCAGCACCGCGTCGAGGTAGCGCCGCGCCGCCTCGGGCGTGTCGTGCATCCCCTGGCGCCGCAGCACGGGGTTGTTGGGGATCCACATGCCGCCGCCGGAGTAGGCGGTGGTGCCGCCGTAGTACTTGGTCTTCTCGACGACGAGCGCCTGCAGCCCGAGCGAGGCGGCGGTGACCGCCGCCGCCAGCCCCGCCGCCCCGCTCCCGACGATCAGCGCGTCGCACTCGTGGTCGTATGCGTCGGTCATGGCATCTCCGCAGCTGGTGAGGTAGGCCCGGCCACCTGTCGATTCTTAACGTAACACGTGAGATCACAATCCGCATCCCCGCCGACGAGGCGCCACCCGGGCTCGCCTTCGCCGTCGTCCGGGCTCGACCGCGGTGCTATCTTCCGTTTACCGAAAGATGGAGATCTGTCGGCGACGACGGAGGCCGGCACCGGGCTGCCGGGCCCAGTAGCGGCGGACGAGCAGCGGCGGCCGAGCGGCCGAGCGGCCGTCGACGCGACGGGAAAGGACCGGAGCTGGTGGACGTTGGGATCGCCATGGGAGCCGTGCCGCCGTTCGCGTCGATGCGCCGACGGGTGGAGCGCAACGCCGGGGCCGGGATGGACTCGTTCTGGTGGCCCGACCACCTGGTCGCGTTCCACTCCCATTCGCTGTGGGCGACCGGCGGGCTGGCGGGCATCCAGCCCGACCCGCATGCCTACGCCGACCCGTTCGTGTGCATGGCGGCCTGCGCATCGAGCGCCGGGGAGGCGCTCGTGGGCGTCTGCGTGACCGACGCAGTCCGCCGCATGCCGGCGACGCTGGCGCAGACGGTGATGAGCCTCGACCACCTCGCCCCCGGCCGCGTCGTGCTCGGACTTGGCGCCGGGGAGCACGCCAACTACGACCCCTACGGCTGGGAGGTCTCCTCGCCCGCCGGGCGCCTGCAGCAGGCGGCGGAGCAGATCCGCCGGCTGCTCGACGACGGCTCGGCCGACGAGCACGGCGCGGTGCTCGGGCTGCGGCCCCCGACCGGCTCGCGAGGCCCGCAGCTGTGGATCGCCGCGCACGGGCCGAGGGGCTACTCGGTCGCCGGGCGGTTCGGCGACGGCTGGATCCCGAACTTCCTGTCGCACGACGCGTGGCAGGCGGGGCGACGGGCCGTCGCCGACGCGGCCCGGCAGGCCGGGCGCGACCCGAGCGCCCTCATCTACGCGTTGTCGGCGCAGGTGGTGGTGGCCGACACCCACGAGGCCGCCCACCAGCTCCTGGAGCACCCGATCCTGCGGGCCTACGGCCTGCTTCTGCCCCCGGAGCGCTTCGCCGAGGTCGGCGCCAGCCACCCGCTCGGTGGCCGGGGGCTGTCCCACCTGGTCGCCAGCCGGGACGACGGGAGCCAGCTCGCCGCGGCGCAGGCGGTGCCCTTCCCCGTCGTGCACGACTACTTCGTGCACGGCACCCCCGAAGAGGTGGCGTCGCGCATCGCCGCCTACGACGGCCTCGACCACGCCGTGCTGTGGGACCCGGTGCCGCTGGTCGACCTGGACGCCGCCCGCACGAGTGCCGCCGGGGTGGCCGAGGTCGCCCGCATCCTGAAGGCGGGGGACCCGGTCCGGAGCTGACGACCCGGTCAGTCGGCCGGCGGGGCCGGGGCGGCGTCGCGGCCGGCGTACGGGTAGACGCGCCCGGGGACCTCGTCGCGCCCGCGGTAGAGGAAGGCGAAGCTGCGACGGGCGAAGCGCCACTCGCCGCCGTGCCGCACCAATTCGTCCTCGTAGTAGCCGATGAACAGCGCGCCGGTCCCTTCGTGGTCGCGGGCGTGCTCGGTCAGGTACCAGCGCGCCGTGGCCCGGTCGCCGAGGAGCTCCACCACGCCCGAGTGGAGCAGCTGCACCAGCATGGTGAACTGCCCCAGCAGGCCGGTGAGGCGGGCGGCGATGGCGTCGTGCCCCACGGTGTCGGCGACGCCGGGCACGTCCCAGCGCCCGTCGGGAGCGAAGAGCGCGGCCATCTCGGCGGGGGCGCGGCGGTTCACCGCGTCCGTGAAGCGCTGGGTCAGGGCGCGGATGGCCAGCTCGTCCGCGACCTCGGTGTCGGTCAGTATCGCCATGTCTCCTCCAGTCCACCCACGCGTTCCCCGAGCACGAGCTCGGCGCAGGTGAGTCCCGATCGTGCCGCCCGGTCGATGCCGACCGACCGGCTCCGGAAGGTGTCGCCGCCGACGAACAGGCCGTCGACGCCCGGGACCACGTTGTGCGGGCGCATGGCGCCGACGAGCCCGGGTCGTGCCTTCAGGCCGAAGTTCGTGATGACGTGGCGCACGCGGAACGTCGAGTGCGCCAGCACCGGGTACAGCTCCTCCATGTCGGCCTCGAAGCCGGCGAGGAGCGTGGCGAGGCGCCGCCGGTCGCGCACGGCGGCAAGGTCGCAGGCGACGCCGCACACGAAGAGGTTGCCACCGTCCGGAGCGGAGACGGGGTCGAGCATCGAGTGCGTGTAGGCGAACCCCGGCAGGCCCGTGCGGGCGGTGGCGAACCAGACGGCCAGCTCGCGCGGCGTGTAGACGGCGGGGGGCTCGGGGAGCGCCGCGTAGAAGCCGATCCAGCTTCCGCGGGCGTCCTCGGTCGTCATCCGGGCCACCAGGTCGAGGTACCAGGCCGGGACGGCTTCACCCGGCAGCAGGCCGAGAACGTCCCAGGCAGGGAGCGTCAGGATGACCGTGTCGGCGTCGATGCGCTCGAGCGGGAGCACCTCGTTCGGGACGCGGCGCTCGCCGACCTCGACGTGCACGCCGCGGACCTCGCCGGCCTCCACGGCGACGCCGGCCACCGACACCCCGCGTCGCACCTCGGCACCGGCAGCCTGTGCCAGCGCGCCGACCTGCTCGAACAGCTGCTCGAAGCCGCCGACGGGCACGTACGAGTACCCGGGCTTGTGGCGCTCGCGGAGATGCAGGGACCGCATGAACAGGTTGTCGCTCGCCGAATGGTCCTGCGGACGCCCGGTCTGGCCCTCGAGGACGGCCATGAGCTCGAAGAGCTCGGTCACCCGCCTGCTGTCGGTCCGCCGGGCCAGCCAGTCGCCCAGCGCCACCTGGTCGAGCTGGTCGAGCGCGTCCAGGTCGAGCGAGGCGACCTCCCCGGCGACCCGGGCCAGGTCGGCGCGACCCGACTCGTAGAACTCGCCCGCCCGTTGCCAGCGCGCTCCCTCCCAGACGGCCATGCCGTCGTTGGTCGGGCCGTGCTCCAGCGTCACGCCGAAGCGGGCGAGGATGGCCGTGATGCCGCTGCCGGGGTCCTCGAGCAGGTGCGGGCCCCATTGCAGGCGGTAGCCGTCGACGTCGAAGTACCGGGCGCGCCCGGCCAGCACCGCGTCGCGCTCGAGCAGCAGCACCCGTTTGCCGGCGTCGGCCAGGACGGCAGCGGCGACGGAGCCGGCGGCGCCGCCGCCCACCACGACGGTGTCGTAGCGCGCGGGGCCGGCACTGGTGGTCATGGGTCTCCCCCCTCGTGGTCGGTGCCGGGCGCCCCGCCGAAGCGGGGGGACCGCCGTTCGAAGAACGCGGCGAAGCCCTCGGCGAAGTCGGGCGAGGCGAACAACGACGGCTGGACCATGCGCTCGAACGCCTGGACCGTCCACAGGTTGCCGTCGAGGCCACTGTGCAGCACGAGCTTGGCGTAGCCCTGGGCGGCCGCCGGGCCGGAGGCCAGCTCCTGGGCATAGGCGCGGGCGGCCGCCCGGAACCCCTCGTCGGGCACCACCGCCGTGACCAGGCCGATCGCGGCCGCCTCGGCAGCACCGACCGTGCGCCCGCTGAGCACGAGCTCCATCGCCCGTCGCAGGCCGACCAGGCGGGGCAGGAACCAGAGAGCCGCGTGGTCCGGCAGGATGCCCCGGCGGACGAAGACCGGCGCGAACGTGGAGCGCTCGGACGCCAGCACGATGTCGCAGGCGACGGCGAGCGCGAAGCCCGCACCGACGGCCACGCCGTCGACCGCGCACACCACCGGCTTCTCCGCCCGGAACAGCCAGCCCGTGACCTCGCTGGACACCTGCGTCCAGTGGTCGACGACGACGTCGGCGCGCGGGCCGGTCATCTCCGCCGGGTCGCCGCCGGCGCTGAAGGCGCCGTCGTCGCCGGTGAGCAGCATGCAGCTGACCCCCGGGTCTCGCGCAGCGTCGCGCACCGCCGTGGCGAGGGCGTCGAGCATCGGCGTGTCCATGCCGTTGTAGCGCCCCGGCCGCGAAAGGGTGAGCACGCGCAGCCCGTCCTCGTCCTCGACCAGCACGCGCCCTTCAGCCACGGCGCCCGCCCACGGGTGCGGACGCCGGGCTCGAGCTCGGGGGTGCCGGTGCCCGGAGCCCGTCGAGGAAGATGACCGTCACCGCGGCCGCCCGCTGCTCGGCCCGAGCCGGCGACTCGCCGGCGTGGCGGACGGCGTACCAGTTGCACATGCCCAGCAGCGCGTCGGCCGCGACGGCGGGATCCCCGGCCCGCAGGCTGCCGTCGGCCATGCCCGTGGCGACCAGCCGGCGCAGCCCCCGCAGGTAGCGGGTGTCGAGGTCGACCAGTTCCGGTGGCAGCGGCAGCGAGCGCAGGTTCTCCACGTAGATCGAGACGGCGGGCGAGTACCGGGCGACGTTGCCGAAGTGGCGGCGCACCACCTCCGCCACGCGGTCGGGGACGGGGCCGGAGCCGGAGAGGACGGCGTCGAGGTGGGCCACGAAGTCCCGGTAGGGGGGGAGGACGATCTCGAACAGCAGCTCGTGCTTGGTCCGCACGTAGTGGTACAGGCTGGCCTTGGCCAGCCCGAGCTGGTCGGCGATGTCGTCCATGCGCGCCACGTGGTACCCGTGGCGCCGGAACACCTCCGCGGCAGCGGCCACGATCTCCTCCCGCGTCCGGGGCGGCTGGCCGACCGGGCGGCCCGGCCCTCGGCGGGGGCGCCCCGTGGCCGGCGACGTGGCCTGGCTGCGGGCCGGCACCCTGGTCACCAGCGCGCACCCCTCATAATCGACTCACGAGTAGAATTGTGGCCGTCGCCCGCCACGCGGTCAAGGCCGTCGCCGTCGCCGTCGAGGGTCGGGGCCGAGGGGCCGAGGGGCCGAGGGGCCGAGGGGCGACGGAGGGGGTGAGAGGCGATGGGAGTGCACGTCACAGGGGGCGACCCGCCCCTCCGTCCGCTCAAGATCGGCGTGCCGGCGCCCCAGCTGGCGGGCAGCGACCCGGCGCGCGCCGCGCTGGCCGCGGAGGCTGCGGGGCTCGACTCGATGTGGTGGGCCGACCGGCTCGCCGGCTGGATGCCGCAGGGACCGCATGCGCTCGTCGACCCGTTGCCGGCCATGGCGGTCGCCGGGCATACCACCACCACGCTGCTGGTCGGCACGGCCGTCGCCGACGTCCTGCGGCGCCACCCGGCGCAGCTCGCCCAGAGCGCGTTGACCGTCCAGGACCTGAGCGGCGGGCGCCTCGTCCTCGGCCTGGGGTGCGGCGAGGCGGCCGGCACGGTCCGCTACGGCATGCGCTTCGACCGCCCCGTCGAGCGGCTCCACGAGGCGCTCCAGGTCATCGGCGCCCTGTGGCGCGACGGGGGGCCGGCGGACTTCGCCGGCCGGCACTACTCCCTGTCGGGCGCCCGATGCGGGCTGGCCGCCGCCGTGGCCCTGCCGCCGATCTGGCTGGCCGCCCACGGACCGCGCACGTTGGCCCTGACCGGCCAGCTCGCCGACGGCTGGCTCCCCACCGCCGCGGGTCCCCGCGCCTACGCCGACCAGCTGGGCGTCATCCGGGCGGCCGAGTCCGCTGCCGGGCGCACCCCGGGAGCCGTGGAGGCCGGTGCCTTCGTGTGGGTCGTCGCCGCCCGCGACCGGGCCGGCGCCCGCCGGCTGCTGGCCAGCGACCAGCTGCGGGCGCTCGGGCTCCTGCTCCCGAAGGGAGCGCTCGCCTCGTCGCCGCTGCGTCACGGCCCTTCCCACGACCTGGTCGGCGACGAGGACATGGCACCGCTGGCCCGACGGATCGACCCGGACGAGCTGGCCGAGGTGCTGCCGCACGGTGGGCCCGACGACCTGGCCGAGGAGCTGGCCCGCTACCGGGCGGCCGGCGCCGAGCACCTGGTGGTCTGCGACATGGCGTCCCTGGCCGGACGCGACGCCGGGGGGGACCTGCGGGGCCTGCAGCTGTACCGGTGGCTGCGCGACGCCCTCGTCGCCCGGTGACCCGACCGGCGCCGCGAAACCGGCCAGCCGCGGCGCCAGGTCCGGCGTCCCGCTCCGGTAAGTGCACCGTGGCCGGCGCGCCCGGCCGGGTCGTCCGCCGCCGTCCACGGACAGGCCTCAATCCTGCAGCTGGGCGGGGGTGAGGACGAGCTCGTTGAACACGCCCCCGTCGACGACCAGGGTCTGCCCGGTGACGCCGGAAGCCGCCTCGCTGCACAGCAGCCGTGCGGCCTCGCCGACCTCCGCGAGCTCCAGGCCGCGCCGGCGCGGCGACGCGAGCGCCGCGGCCTCCATGGCCGCCTCGAGGTTGGCCGGGCCGACCATCGCCGCTGCCGCCTTGGTCGGCACCGGCCCGGCCGAGATCGCGTTCACCCGCACCCCTCGTTCGGCCAGCTCGGACGCGAGGTAGACCACCAGGGCCTCACCGGCTGCCTTCGCCGCGGCCACGGCCCCGTACCGGGGCACGACCCGGTGGGCGCCCATGCTCGTGACGAACAGGACGGCCGCGCCGGGCTGCAGCAGGTGGTCGAACGCCTCGACGGCGGCGAGCAGCGAGGCGCCGCTGGTGGCGACAGCCTGCGCCACCCGTTCGTGGCCGAGCTGCAGTAGGGCCCCTGACAGCGGCTCCAACGCGGCGTGGACCAGCACCTCGACCCGCTCGGCGCTCGACCCCACGGCACCGGCCAGTGCCTCGAGGTCGCCGGGCTGCCCCACGTCGCAGGAGCGCCACCGCAGCTCGGGCACCCGCTCCGCCAGCGCCCGCGGCGCCCCCTCGTCGCTGTGGAACGTCGTCCACGGCACCAGCTCGGGCCGGTCTCGGACCAGCGCGTGGAGCACGGCACCGCCGATGCCGCCTGCGCCACCGATGACCACTGCCGCGCGACGACCTGTCGGTGAGTCCATCTCCTCCTCCTTCTCCGTGATCTGCTACCGACCCGTCAGGGGCGCCGGCAGTCAGGCTCGAGGGCGTCGGGGGTCAGTGCCCCAGCACGAGCTCGGCCATGGTCCGCAGGGTGGCCACGTCGCCGGTGACGGTCATGGTCGTGACGGCCGACTCGCGCCACCGCGCCAGGTCGTCGCGGATCTTCGCCACCGGCCCGACCAGCGCCACCTCCTCGACGAGCCGCAGCGGCACCGCCGCCTCGGCCTCGCGCTTCTTGCCGGCCAGGTAGAGGTCCCGGATGCGCGTGCACTCGGCCTCGTAGCCGAGCCGGTCGAACACCTGGCGGTGGAAGTTGAGGTCGCGGGCCCCCATCCCGCCGATGTAGAGGGCCAGGTGCGGACGCAGCGTGTCGGCGGCGGCCTCGACGTCGTCGCCGATGGCGACCGACACCGAGCACGTCACCTCGAAGTCGGAAGCCGTGTGCCGGGCACCGGGCCGGGCGAACCCCTCGGCGAGCGCCTGGCGGTAGACGGCCTCGTTGCCCGGCGAGTAGAAGACGGCCAGCCAGCCGTCGGCGATCTCGGCCGCCAGCGCCACGTTCTTCGGCCCCTCGGCGGCGAGGAAGATCGGGATGTCGGGGCGCAGCGGGTGGGTGATGGACCGCAGCGGCTTGCCGAGCCCCGTGCCGCCGGGGTACGGCAGGGTGTAGTGCTGACCCCGGACCTCCACCGGCTCCTGGCGCGCCAGGATGCGGCGGATGATCTCGACGTACTCGCGGGTGCGCGCCAGCGGCTTGTCGTAGGGAGCCCCGTACCAGCCCTCGACGACCTGGGGCCCGGAGACCCCGAGGCCGAGGACGAACCGGCCTCCGCTCAGGTGGTCCAAGGTGAGCGCGGCCATGGCTGCCGCCGCCGGCGTGCGCGCCGCGAGCTGCATGATCGAGGTCCCGAGCCGCAGCCGCGACGTGCCGGCGCCCCACCAGGCGAGCGGTGTCAACGCGTCGTTGCCCCACGACTCCGCCACCCACATCGAGTCGAAGCCGAGTCGCTCGGCCTCGGCCACCAGCTCGGGGGCGTCGGCCGGCGGCCCCGCACCCCAGTACCCGAGCATGAGTCCCAGCTTCACCGCATCACCTCTCTACCGATCGCCACCGAGACCGCCTCCGACCGTGGACCGCCACCTGGCGAAGCGGACCGGGAACTCCGACCCGTGCAGGGCGATCGCCTGCGAGCGCACTTCCTGCTCGAGGACCTCGGCGACCAGGTCGAGCTCCATGGCCCGGTAGACGTTCGCCTTCGTGGTCGCGAGGGCGAACGGTGCCGAGGCCGCCATCGTGGCCGCCGCGTCGAGGGCGGCGCCGACCACGTCTGGCTCGACGCGCGACACGAGCCGCAGGGCGAGCGCCTCCTCCGCGTCGACGAGGCGACCGGTGAGCAGCACGTCGAGCGCCGGGGCCGTCCCGATGAGGCGTGGCAGGAAGTAGGAGACGCCGAAGTCCGGCACCAGGCCCATGGCGACGAAGGGTGCACCGAAGCGGGCACCGGGGGCAGCGAAGCGTAGGTCGCAGGCCAGGGCCAGGCCGAAGCCGGCTCCGACGGCGGGGCCGTTGACCGCGGCGATCGTCGGCTGCGGTAGGCGCCGGACGATGACCGGCGTGCGGTGGGTGCGGGCGACGAACCCGGCCGCCTCGAGCGGTGTCGGTTGTGCGAATCCCGAGGACTCGAGGTCCGCTCCCGAGCAGAAGCCGCGGCCCTCGCCGGTCACGACCACGGCCCGGACCGACGTGTCGGCGGCCAGTTGGCCGAACGTGTCGGGCAGCGTCCGCAGCAGCAGCTCGTCGTCGAGCGCGTTCAGCCGCTCCGGGCGGCTGAGGGTGACGAGCGCCACGCCGTCGCTCGGGTGCTCCACGCGCAGTCCTGGCATCGTCGCTCCTCGTCAGCGTGGCGGCGCGGTCGCTGCGGTCCCGGTGCCCGCCGCGTAGCGGTCGCGCAGCAGGTGCTTCAGGACCTTGCCGGTCGCGTTCTTCGGGAGCTCCGCCGACAGCTCCAGGGACTTCGGCACCTTGTACCCTGCGAGGCGCCCGCGGCAGAACGTGGTGATCGCCTCGGGCTCCGCCGTGGTCCCCGGGCGCAGCACCACCAGGGCGTGCACCCGCTCGCCCCAGCGGTCGTCGGGGACGCCGATCACCGCGGCCTCGAGCACCGCCGGGTGCTCGAGGAGGACGTCCTCCACCTCGCGGGGGTAGACGTTCTCGCCCCCGGACACGATCATGTCCTTCAGCCGGTCGCTCACGAACAGGTAGCCGTCGGGGGACCGGTACCCGAGGTCGCCGGTGTGCATCCACCCGTCCCGCAGCGCCTCCTCGGTCGCCCGCGGGTCGTTCCAGTACCCGTCCATCAGCGCCGGGCCACGGCTCAGGATCTCGCCGACGACGCCGGGTGGGACGTCGGCGCTGTCGAGGTCGACGACCCGGGTCTGGGCGGAGAGGGCGTCGGTCCCCGCCGAGGCCAGCCGCTCGGGATGGCCGACCGGATCGTGGTCCTCGGGGCGCAGCAGGGAGACGCCGAACGTCTCGGTCATGCCGAAGAACTGCAGGAACCCGCAGCGGAACACGTCGATGGCCCGGCGCAGGACCTCCGGGGCGATGGGCGACGCGCCGTACAGGACCATCCGGAGCTCGTCGAGCTCGGCCGCCGCGACGGAGGGCTCGAGGGTGAGCATGTTGATCATGGCCGGCACCAGCAGCACGTGGGTGGCCGACCACCGCGTCAGGAGCCCGGCGAAGCCGGCCGGGTCGAACTGGCGCGTCAGGACGACGGTGGCGCCGCGGTAGGTGAACCCGTTGGCGGTGTGCGCGGCGATGTGGAACATCGGCAGGCCCTGGACGAAGACGTCACCGGGCCGGATGTCGGCCTCGTTGGACATGACGTTGCTGCGCGCCCACACAGCGCCGCTGGAGAGGACGGCGCCCTTCGGCCTTCCGGTCGTGCCGCTCGTGTACATGATCGCCGCCGCCTGGTCGGCCGGCACGTAGGCGTCGCACGGCCAGGGTGCCGTCGCCGCCACCAGCTCGTCGTAGGGGTCCCCGACGCCCGAGGCACCGAGGTGCCAGACGTGCTCCACGCCCAGCCGACCGGCGACCTCGCCGAGCCCGGGGCCGTTCACCAGCAGCCGTGGCGAGCAGTCCCCCACGATCACGGCGAGCTCGGGGGCGGTCAGCCGGAAGTTGAGCGGCACCAGGATCATGCCCGCCCGCTGGACGGCGAGCTGGATCTCGACGTACTCGAGCTCGTTGTAGGCGAGGAGCGCCACCCGGTCGCCGCGCCGCAGGCCGATCCCGTGGAGCGCCGCCACCACCCTCGCCGCTCGCTCGTCGACCTCGGCGAAGGTGCGCGAGCGCTCCCCCTCGGCCACGCACACCCGGTCGGGGAAGCGGGTGGCGGCGTTGTGCAGGACGTCCGGTACCAGCATGGCCATCACTCGCCGACCGGGTTCGCCGCGGGGATCCGGCAGCCCTGCAGCCGGTGGGGCCACACGCCGAGGCCCCGCAGCCCCGCCAGGACGTGGACCTGGTCGACCTCCAACCCGGGGGCGTCGCGCTCGTCGAGCTCAAGCGGCATCGTCGTTCCCTCTCGTCGCACGCTCCGCCGCGCCGCCTCCGGACAGGTCGGGCGACCAGGTGAACACCTCTCGCTGGTCGAGCCAGTCGAGCACGGCGGCGGTGAGCGCCTCGGGGTGGCGCCGGTAGTAGTGGTCGTCGTCCAGCACCACGAGCTCCCCGTCGGGCGCGCCGGCGGCCACCTCCTCGGCCCGCTGGCGGTAGGGGGCCGGCTCGCGCGAGCCGGACACCACCAGCACCGGCATGGGCAGCGAGCCGACGTGCCGGCGCGAGTCCGCCAGCGTGTCGGGGCCCCAGGTGGAGAGGACCGTGGCGGCCTCGGCCACCATCGGCACGGGGGCGCCCGATGACAGCACCACGAGCTGCTCGGGACGGCCGGTGGCCACCGCCGCCGCCGCCCGGGCCAGGTGGTGCTCCACGGCACCGTCGACGAAGACGTCCGCCGCCGCCTGCAGCTCCGGCGCGGGGCTGAGGAGCACGAGCGCGGCTGCCGGGCTGGCCTGCGCGCCCGCCTGCCAGTAGGTGGCGCGGTGCGCGCCGTAGCTGTGGGCCACGGCTACGAAGGGGTGGAGCCCGCGCTCGGCCAGCAGGTCGGCCGCGGCCTGCAGGTCGAGCGGCGCGTCCTCGAAGCGGTCCCGGAGGAAGCCGATGCACCGCTCGCCGTCCCCCAGGGAGCCGAGGTCGTGGCCCCGTCCGTTGATCGACAGGGCGGCGAGGCCGCGGGCCGGGGCGTCGCAGAGGAAGCGCGCCACGGGGGTGCCGTAGAAGTTCCCCCACGCGCCGTGGATCCCCAGCACGGCGCCGGCCGCGGCCGGCGGCGCGGCCAGCGCGCCGTGCAGCAGCACGCCGTCCGCCGTCCGCGTGCGCACCAGGTCGACCAGCACCCCGACCCCCTTTCTGACCTACGAGTGACGTCAAACGTCAGGTTTGGACAATACTAGATTGACGGCGGGCGACATGGCCCGACATACGTGTTGGAGGCGACGATGCTGGTGAGCGACATCGTGCGGCGCAACGCCGAGTTCTTCGGGGACCGCGAGGCGGTGGTGGTGCCGGGATCGCGGGTCACGCGGTGGGCCGACCTGGACCGCCGTACCGACCAGCTCGCCCACGCGTTGGCCGGCCTGGGGGCGGCCAAGGGTGACCGGGTGGCCATGTTCGCGCCGAACTGCGGCGAGTACGTCGACTTCTTCTTCGCCTGCGCCAAGTCCGGGGTCATCGGCGCCGCCGCCAACATCCGGCTGGCGGCCAGGGAGCTGGTGCACTACCTGCGCTACGTCGAGCCGTCCGTGGTCGTCGTGCACGCCGAGGTGGCGGAGCTCGCCCGCACGTGGCTCGGCGAGCTCGACCCGAGGACGCTGGTGGTGGGTGCCGGCCCCGACCACGGCTTCGCCCTCGACCTCGAGGAGCTGATCGCCGCCGCCCCCACCGGCGACCCCGGCGTGGCGGTCGACGACACCGACGTCTACCAGCTGGGAGCGACGAGCGGGACCACCGGCGTGCCCAAGGGTGCGATCCTCACCCATCGCAACGCCGTCGCCGCCATGATGAACTGGATGGCGGAGATGCCGGTCCGCGAGGGCGGCACCAACCTGCAGAACATCCCGCTCTTCTTCAACCCAGGCGGCCCGGCCGGCCTCCACCCCGTGCTGATGAAGGGCGGCAGGACGGTGCTGTTCCCCTCGTTCGCCCCCCGCACCTTCCTGGCCGGCGTCCCCGAGTTCGGCGTGACGCACTCCATCCTGGTGCCCACGATGATCCAGATGATCCTGGCCGAGCCCGACTGCGAGCGCTTCGACCTGTCGAGCCTGCAGGCGGTGAGCACCGGCGGGTCGCCGTTGCCACGCGCCCTGCTGGAGCGGGCCCGCCAGGTCTTCGGCGACGTCTTCTTCCCTCACTACGGGATGGCCGAGACCTACTCGTGCGGGCTGGTGCTGCGGCCCGAGGACCAGCACACGTCGGGCACCGAGGCGCAGGTCCGGCGCCTGGGCTCCGCCGGCAAGCCGAACATGCTCATGTCGGTGCGGGTCGTCGGCGACGACGGGGCGGACGTGCCCCACGACAACCAGGCACCCGGCGAGATCTGGATGCGCGGCGACACCGTCTCCCCGGGCTACTTCCACATGCCCGAGGAGACCGAGATCTCGCGTTCGGACGGCTGGTTCAAGTCCGGTGACATCGCCGTGGTCGACGACGAGGGCTTCGTGACGATCGTCGACCGTGCCAAGGACATGATCATCACGGGGGGGATCAACGTCTTCAGCTCGGAAGTCGAAGCCGTCCTGGCCGAGCATCCCGACGTGGCGTCGGTGGCCGTCATCGGCATCCCCCACGAGCGCTGGGGGGAGGCAATCCACGCGGTGGTCGTCCCGGTGGCCGGCCGGTCGGTGGACGAGGAGGAGCTCCTCGGCTTCGCGGCCGAACGGCTCACCCACTACAAGCGGCCGCGGTCGGTCGAGCTGGTGGAAGCGCTCCCGGTGTCGGCGACCGGCAAGGTGCTGAAGAAGGAGCTCCGGGCCAGGTACGCAGCGGCGGCCGGCTGACCGGTCACGGGCTCGGCTCCCCGTTGCCCCGCTGGCCGTGCCCGGCGAGCACGCCGTCGAGGGCGAGGTCGGGCGGCGACGGGTAGGGCCCGTCCGCCTGGGCGATCTGCACGAGCGTGCCGTATGCCTGGCGCGGGTGCACGAACACCTCGCGCCAGAAGCGGTCCTCGAGGTGCAGGCCCGTCAGCGCGAAGCCGTGCCGGCGCATGGCCACCACCGCCGCCTCGATGTCGTCGACCTTGAAGGTGATGTGGTGGAGCCCGCCGGCGCCGCGGGTGGCGAAGAAGCTGTCGAAGAACGTGGATCCCCGCAGCGGCTCCATCAGCTCGACCCGCGAGCCGTCGGCGAACCCGAGCTGGACGGCACGGTACCCGACCCGCTCGTTGTCGCCGCCCTCCACGAACGACCCGCCCAGCAGCTCGTGGTAGATGGGCAGCAGGTCGCGGATGCGGCGGGCGGCCACCGCGGCATGGTCGAACACCGCGTGGAACGGCGCCAGCACGTCCGCTGGGGTGGCTCGCGGCGATGTCGTGCCCGGCGGGCTGGGGTCGATGGTCATGGCAGGCTTCCCTTCCTCCGCCGGCCGGCTCGGCGGTGCGCCAGCCGGGCGTCGGCCGGGCGGTGCGGCCATGATCTATCATTTGACGTTGGGCGTCAAAGATCTATATATTCCGTTCCCTCCGGCACGCCACGTGCCGGAGGGAACGCCGGTGGGCGGCAGGCACCGGCAGGTCGTCTTGACGGAGCGGAGCCGGTGCCCGGACCGGCGGGCAAGCGCTCGCCACCTGCCGGCTCGTCGATGGAGGAGGGGTCCGATGGCCGACGTCAACCGCACCTGGGTCCTGGTCCGGCGGCCGCAGGGCACCGACTTCACCGGGGCCCTGGAGCTCACCGACGGCGTCGTCCCCGAGCTGGCCGACGGCGAGGTGCTGGTTCGCAACGCGCTGCTGTCCCTCGATGCCGGCACGCGCATGTGGATGAACCCACGCGAGGACTCGTACTCGCCGCCGACACCGCTCGGCTCGCCGGTGATCGGCATGGTCCTCGGCACCGTCGTGGCCTCGCGCCACCCGGACTTCCGCCAGGGCGACCTGGCCCGGGCGTACGGGCAGTGGTCCGACTTCTCGGTGTGCCGGCCGGACGTCGCCTACGCCGAGCGGCTCAGCTGGCGGCTCGACGACCTGCGTCAGTACCTTGCCGTGTTCGGGCCGAACGGGTGGACCGCCTATCTGGGGGTCCTCGAGTACACGCAGACCAGGCCGGGGGACACGTTCGTCGTGTCGGCCGCCTCGGGGGTGACCGGGGCCCTCGCCGGCCAGATCGCCAAGCTGCGCGGCTGTCGGGTGGTGGGGATCACCGGCTCGAAGGCGAAGGGGGCGTGGATCGTCGACGAGCTCGGCTTCGACGCGGCCGTCGACTACAGGAGCGAGGACGTGGGGGAGGCCCTGGCCGAGGCCTGCCCCGACGGCATCGACGTGTACTTCGACAACGTCGGCGGGGACATCCTCGACGCGTGCCTGGCCAACATGGCCCTGTTCGGCCGGGTGGGGATCTGCGGGCTGATCGTCAACTACGACAAGGACGGACCGATCCCGGGCCCGTACAAGTTCGACCAGATCCTGATGAAGCGGCTGACGATGGTCGGGTTCTTCTCTCCGGACTTCTACCACCGGGGTCCCGACGTCGACCGCCACATGCGGCCGTGGTACGAGGCAGGCCAGCTGAAGATGACCTTCGACGTCACCGAGGGCCTCGAGCACACCCTGGACGCCTACGCCAAGCTCTTCACCAGCGCCAAGGTGGGCAAGTCGCTCGTGCAGCTCGAGGAGCTGCGTCCCGAAGGGGCGTGACCCCCGTGGCGCGCCCTCGGCGCGGCTGCTGCCCATGCCAGGTGTCGCCCGGTGCAAATCTAACGTTTGACGTTGGACGCGTGAGAGTTTAAGATGCGGCTCATGAGGGGTGGGGAGAGGGGGCGATCTGCACCTGGGACGGACATCGCTGGCCCCGCGAGCCTCGCATCCGTCCCTCGGGCCGCCAGCCCGGGGTCTCGAGCCCCGGGCCCGCCACACCTCTAGGTCGGCCGGGGCGGCGGCCACCACTGTCCAACCAGCTGCTCCACCCCAATTCCGACTTCCCTTGGAGGTTCAATGCGAACTGGCAAGTCATCCCACTCGATCAAGCTCATGGGGGTGATGCTGGCCGCCGCTGCACTGCTCGCGGCATGCAGCTCCACCCCGAGCTCCTCCGGCTCGGCGAAGTCATCCTCGTCCGGCACCAGCTCGGGCGGATCCTCCAGCAGCGAGGTCGCCACGGCCCAGGCCTTCGTGAAGAAGTACGAGCAGGTGCCGACGGGCATCCCGACCACCACCCCGCTCAAGACGAAGCCGCCCGCCGGTAAGACCATCGTGTTCATGCACTGCACGGACGTCAGCCAGTGCACCGACATCGGCACCGGCCTGCAGGCGGCGACGGCGGCCGTCGGCTGGACGCTGAAGCAGATCGACTACCAGTCGTCCAACCCCGCCACCCTTGTCTCCGCGCTGCAGCAGGGCCTGCAGTACCACCCGGTCGCTGCCATCGTCACCGGCCTGCCCAGCGCCGCGTGGGCGAGCGAGCTCGCCGCCTACCAGAAGGCGGGGGTCCCGATCATCGAGGGCTACACCGCTGACCCGCTGGGGAACGGGATCATCGCCAACGTCGGCGGCACCCCCTACACCACCCTGGTCGGCCAGATCATCGCCAACTGGGTGATCGCCGACTCCAACGGCAAGGCCAACATCGTCTCCTACCAGGTGCCCGACTTCCCGGTGCTCGCCGCCTTCGACAAGGGCTTCACCGACACGATCAACAGCAGCTGCTCGGCCTGCAAGATCACCGCGGTCACTGGGACCATCGCCCAGGCCACCAGCGGTCAGGGTCCCAGCCAGATCGTGTCGGCCCTGCAGCGCGACCCGTCGGCGGGCTACGTGGTGACCGACGACGCCACGTGGATCGACGGCCTGCCCTCGGCCCTCAGCGCCGCCGGCCTGCACGTCAAGGTCGCCGGCGAGAGCGGCGACGTCCAGGCCCTGACGGCGGTCAAGAACGGCACTGAGCACGCCTTCACCGGCCTGGCCACCATCCCCGGCGCCTGGACGATGCTCGACGCCGCCCTGCGCTATGTCGAGGGGATGCCGGTCCCGACGGCGGACGCCCAGCTGCCGGTGCAGCTGCTGACCAAGAACGTCCCGTTCACGGTGTCCAACTCGTACAACCTGCCCTCCAACTACCAGGAGCTGTGGAAGACGCTGTGGAAGGTGTGACCCCGACCACGGGTGCTTCGGAGCGGGGCGCGGCCACGGGGCCGCGCCCCGCTCTCGAAGTGCGCTCGGTCTCCAAGACGTTCGCCGGCACCCCCGCCCTCAGCGCCTTCGACCTGACCATCCAGCCGGGGGAGATCCACGCCCTGGTCGGGGAGAACGGGTCCGGCAAGTCGACCGTCATCAAGATCCTCGCCGGCTACCACCGCCCAGACCCGGGCGGTGAGGTGCTGGTGGGCGGGGAGCGGCTGGCGTGGGGATCTGCGGAGTCGTCGACCGCGCTCGGGTGCCGCTTCGTCCATCAGGACCTCGGCCTGGTGGACTCGTCGTCGATCCTCGACAACCTCTTCATCGGCGGTGGCTTCACGTGCCGCTTCGGGACGGTCATGAGCCGCACGACCACGGCGGAGGCCCGCGACCTGCTGACCCAGGTCGGCTTGGACGTCGACCCCCGGCGCCCGGTCGCGACGCTGTCGCCGGCGCAGCGGACCGCCGTTGCCGTGGCGCGGGCGCTCAAGGACACGGCCAGGCTCGGTGCCGTCAAGCTCATGGTGTTCGACGAGCCGACCGCCACGCTGCCGGACAACGAGGTCAATCAGCTGCTCGCCACCATCCGCGGCGTGGCGGCACGGGGCACCGGCATCCTGTACGTGACCCACCGTCTCGACGAGATCTTCACCCTGGCCAACGACGTGACGGTGCTGCGGGACGGCAAGAAGGTCGCCACCGTGCCGGTGGCCTCCATCGACCGTCCGAAGCTGGTCCGCCTGCTCGTCGGTAGCGAGTTCGACGACGCGCACGCCGAGTCCGTCGCCGCGCACACCGAGCACGGCCAGCCGGTCCTCCAGGTGGAGGGGCTGACCGCGCCGCGCATCGGCGGGATCACCTTCTCCGCCCGCCCCGGGGACATCATCGGCGTCGCCGGCATCACCGGGTCCGGGCGCGAGACCCTTCTGGGCACCATCTTCGGGGCGCACGCGCGCACAGGCGGCCGCGTCACCATGGACGGGGTCTCGCTCAGGCCGGCGCGGCCGTCCCAGGCCATGCGGTCCGGCATGGCGTACCTCCCACCCGACCGCAAGATCAGCGGGGGCGTCATGACCCTGACCGCCCGGGAGAACTTCTCCCTGTCGGGCGTGATCTCCTTCTGGCGGGCACCGCTGCTGCGCCGCCGCATGGAGCGCAACGAGGTGCGCTCCTGGTTCGAGCGGCTCGAGGTCCGGCCTCCCTGGGTGGACGCCGACCTCGGCACGTTCAGCGGCGGCAACCAGCAGAAGATCCTGTTCGCCAAGTGGCTGCGGCTCAGGCCCAAGGTCTTCCTCCTCGACGAACCGACCCAAGGGGTGGACGTCGGGGCCAAGGCCCAGCTGTACGTCCAGCTGCTGGAGGCGGCCGCGGACGGGACCGCCGTCATCCTCAGCTCGTCCGACGTCGACGAGCTGGCCGCCATCTGCCACCGGGTGCTCGTGCTCCGCGGCGGGCGCATCGTGGCCGATCTCAGCAAGGGCGACATCACCGCCGCCCGGATCTCGAGCGAGTCCCTGGGCGCCGGGGCGCCGACACGGGAGCAGGAGGTAGGGGTGTCATGAGCGCACCGCGCCGGACCATCAACCTCGGGTTCGACCGTTTCAGCGGCCTGTACCTGTGGGCGCTGTTCATCCTGGTGTTCGGCATCTGGACGCCCAGCCTGTTCCTCACCTCGGCGACGCTGCACTCCGTCGCCTCGCAAGAGGCGATCGCCGCCATGCTCGGCATCGCCGTGCTCATCCCGCTGGTGGCCGGCGCGTACGACCTGTCGGTCGGTTCGGTCATCAACCTGTCGACCGTGGTCGTCGTGATCCTTCAGACGCAGAACCACTGGAGCATGTGGACGGCGATCCTCATCGCCATCGGCGTCTCGATCCTGATCGGCGTGGTCAACGGGTTCGTGGTGGTGAAGCTACGGGTCAACTCGTTCATCGCCACCCTGGGCATGGCCACCATCGTCACGGCCCTGCAGGAGATCGTGTCGGGGCAGAACCAGCCGCTGCCTCCGGTGTCCCACGCGTGGAACGCCCTGACGCAGACCAAGGTCCTCGGGTTCCAGATCGTGGTCGTCTACCTCATCGTCCTGGCCATCATCGCCTGGTGGGTGCTGGAGCACACGCCGGTCGGCCGGTACCTGTACGCCGTGGGCGGCAACGCCGAGGCGGCGCGCCTCTCCGGCGTGGACGTCGACCGGTGGACGTGGTTGGCCATGATCGCGTCGAGCACCATCTGCGGCGTCGCCGGCGTGTTCTACGCGTCGCTGACCGGGCCGTCGCTGACGTTCGGCTCGTCGCTGCTGCTCCCGGCCTTCGCCGCCGCCTTCTTGGGGTCCACACAGCTGAAGCCGGGCCGCTTCAACGTCTGGGGCTCCATGATCGCCATCTACGTGCTGGCTACCGGGGTGAAGGGCCTGCAGCTCATCACCGGCGTGCAGTGGCTCAACGACATGTTCAACGGCGTGGCGCTCATCGGCGCCGTCGCCTTCGCCGTCTGGCGCCAGCGCGTCGCGGGCAGCAAGCCGGCAGCGGAGGTAGAAGCGTCACCGGAAGCGGCTGGCCCCGGCGCGACGGAGACCGCCGCCCTGGCGGTGGCCACGACCATCGAGCCCGGTTCGGCTGGCGGGTCCGATCCGACCCTGACGCAGGCGCAGGCGACCTCTCAGCCGCTGGCCGGGAACCCCCGTACGCCGTAGGGGCGCCGCCGCCACGGAGTGGCAGTGGTTCCGTGCGGCAGTGGCGCCAGCGCCCGTGCGGCGAGCCCGGACGAGTCCCGAACCGTCGGCGACAGCTCCACCCGCAGGGCCTCGGACGGCAGGTCGCCGCCGGTCATCGCCCAGGTCACCGAGTGCCCGAGCATCCCCGCCACCCGGGCGTGGTGGTCGGCGCCCCGCACCCCGAGCCCCGGCCCCGGCCCCGGCCCCGGCCCCGGGAAGACGTTGGCCAGGGGTCCGTAGGTCGGCTGCGTCATCCGGTTCGATGTGCCGACGAAGCCGCGCCGCTCGTCGAACTCGTAGCACTGCCACGAGCCGATCCAGGAGCCGCTCTGGCCCTGCCAGCTCTGCAGCGGTTCCTCGAAGACGCCGGTGGCGATCCCCCATAGGCGCAGCATCAGGCTCAGGCCCACGAGCCCGGAGCTGTTGGCCAGCCCATTGCGATGGCGGGCATGGGCCCGGGTGAGCAGCAGCCCGCCCCCTGTGATCGGCACGGGCGGCAGGGGCGGGTCGGCCCCCGGGAGGATGGGCGGGGTTGCCACCGAGGCCCGACACGGCGAGGTCCCGGTCGGTGCGCTCGGAGAACGGGAGCAGCTCGTCGTGGCCGAGCGGCCAGTCGTCGCCGAGCCCGGACCCCGAACGGGACCGGGATCTGCCGGGCGTGCGCTGTTGCCGGATCGCCCAGCGGAACGTGGCGCTCCCAGCGACGCCGCTGAGGTTGCCGAGCTCCACCTCCGACTCGCGCAGGTCGACCGGGGAGCCCTGGGGACGCTGCCGGACGTCCGGGTTCCAGCTCCATTGCTCGCGCGAGGCCAGTTCCCAGTCGGGCCCGCCGCCACGGAGCTCCCGCCGGTCCGACCAGGTGCCCTGCTCCAGGCACACCACCGTGCTGCCGGCCTCGGATGCCCGCTGCGCCACCGTGGGGCGCGAGCCCCGCGGCATATCGTAAACTTAACGTCAGACGTATGATGTAAGACAAAGCGGTGGGTCACCCGGGAGGGTGCCGGGGCGCGAGATGGGCGGCGCACGGACCGTGCGCGCAGGGTGCCGGGCGACGGAGCGATGCCCGTCGGGGGAGACCGACGACAGCGGGGTACAGGAGGGACCATGGAGCGCCAGCACACGTTCGCGGCGGAGGTGACCGGCGAGCAGCGCGTCGTGCAGGTCGTCGACGCCCTGGCGGCTGCGCTCCGCGGCAGCGAGGACGGTCCCGACGAGGAGCGGGCGCTGGCGGCGGCCGACGTGGTGGTCGCCGCGCTCGCCACCGACGGCAACCCGAGGGTGCGGGCGCAGGTCCGAGGCCTGGCCCAGGTCCTCGAGCTGCTGCGCTCGGGGGACCGGGGCGCCGCCCTGGAGTTGCTCGACGGCGAGCTGGCTCGCTCGTTCCTCGGTCGCGGCGACCTGTCCGCGGGCGAGAGGTACCTCGAAGATGAGTAGGTCCACGCCGCGCGTCGCGTGCGGGGTCTGAGGAGGACGCGTGGACGTGCTCGGGCGGTTCCACCTGGACGGCAAGGTGGCCGGTCACCGGCAGGTCGTGTCGGAGCCACAGAGCCAGGTCGTGTCGTAGCCACAGAGCGAGGAGGAGCAGCGTGCGTGCACTTCGGTTGACGGAGTGGAAGTCGGACCCGGTGCTGGTGGAGGTCGACGACCCGGAGCCCGGACCGGGTCAGGTCGTCGTCCGGATCGGCGGCGCGGGGGCGTGCCACTCGGATCTCCACCTGATGCACGACCTCGACCCGGGGGTGCTCCCGTGGGAGCCGCCGTTCACGCTAGGGCACGAGAACGCCGGCTGGGTCCACGCGCTCGGCGCCGGGGTGACCAGCCTCGAGGTGGGCCAGCCTGTGGCGGTCTACGGGCCGTGGGGGTGCGGTGCCTGCACCCGTTGTCGGCTGGGGATGGAGAACTACTGCCTGGACCCTGCCAACGCACCGGCTCCAAGTGGCGGAGGCGGTCTCGGCCTCGACGGTGGCATGGCCGACCTGATGCTGGTCCCCGACGCCCGCCATCTGGTGCCGCTTCCCGAGGGCCTCGAACCTGCCGTGGCGGCGCCGCTCACCGACGCCGGCCTCACCCCGTACCACGCGGTCCGCCGCTCCCTGGCCAAGCTGACACCCGGGTCGACGGCGGTGGTGATCGGCGTGGGCGGGCTCGGGCACCTCGGCGTGCAGATCCTGCACGCGACCAGCGCGGCGCGCGTGATCGCCGTCGACACCAAGGCCGAGGCGCTCGCCCTGGCGGCGGAGGGTGGCGCCGCGCTGACGGTCCCCCAGGGCGACGGCGCCGCAACGGAGATCATGGACGCCACGGGCGGCCGGGGTGCCGACGTGGTGCTCGACTTCGTCGGAACCGACGACACCCTGGCGCTCGGTATGGCGCTCGCGCAGCCCCTGACCGACCTCACCATCGTGGGCGCGGCGGGGGGGATGCTGGGCATGTCGATGTACACGGTGCCCTACGAGGTGTCGGTGCAGACGACGTACTGGGGCAGCTGGAGCGAGCTGGTGGAGGTCCTGGACCTCGCTGCCCGGGGGCTGCTGCGACCCACCATCACCACCGTGCCGCTCGACCAGGCGGCCGACGCCTACCGGCGCATGGAGGAGGGCACGGCCCTGGGCCGCCAGGTGGTTGTGCCGAACGCGTCGTGAGGCCGGGGTTTGGACTACCGCGCTCCTCGGGGGGTGCCGATCGAAGGAGGACATGAACGATGCCACGTGATCCGGAGGTGCTCCGCCACTGGCGCCCGGAGCCGGCCACGCGCCGCGAGACGGAGGCCATGGAGGGCCTGGAGCGGGGCGACTTCGAGGTCTACCGCAACAAGCTCGAGCTCGTCTGCTGGGAGGCGTACCAGACCTTCGCGCGGATGGGGATCTCCCCCATGATCGAGGCAGGTGACGCTGCCGTCGGCATCTACACGCGCCAGGGCGACATGGCGGTGGGGATCATGGGGACGCAGCTGCACCTGATCAACGCGTCCATCGGCATCAAGTGGATGATGCGCTGGTTCCTCCGGGAACCGTCGGTCGGCATCCACGAGGGCGACATGTTCTACGGAAACGACTCCCTCTACGGCGGGATCCACAGCGACGACCAGATCCTGTACCTGCCCGTGTTCTGGGAGGGCGAGCTGGTGGCGTGGGTGGCGGCCGCCAGCCACGAGACGGAGACCGGCGCGTGCGACCCCGGCGGCAACCCACCGTCTGCGAAGAGCCGCTACGACGAGGGCATGATCCTGTCGCCGATCAGGATCGCCGAGAACTACAGGCTCAAGGCCGACCTGATGGAGATGATGGAGAACCGGGTCCGCGATCCCCGGATGCAGACGCTCGACATCAAGGCGCGCGCCGCTGCGGTGCATATCCTGGAGCGCCGCTGCCACGAGATCATCGGGCGGAAGGGTGCCTCGTTCCTGATCGGTGCCATGCGCCGGATGATCGACGAGGGCCGGGCAGCGGCCCGCCAGAAGCTGGGCAGCCTGAACGACGGGACCTACCGGTGCACGCTCTTCCTCGAGAACGCCGGCCGCGAGCGCTACGGGCTGATCGGCTCCGTGGTCGAGGTGGAGAAGCGGGGTGAGGAGGCCTGGGTCCGCCACCTCGGTAGCCCGCGGGTGCTGGGCGGGAACTTCAACGTCCACCCGCACATGCAGATCGCCATGTTCGCCTGCTACCTCTTCCAGTTCCTGTTCCACGAGCTGCCGGCCACCACTGGCTTCTACGAGCCGTTCCACTTCGAGTTCCAGCAGGACAGCTTCTTCATGGCCGACCCGGAGGACGCGACCAGCCTTGGGGTGGCGACGATCGCGCAGGTGACGGCGGGCGTGCAGAACGTCTTCGAGAAGATGAAGTTCGGCTCACCGCTGCACGATGAGGTGGCGGTCGGGTGGCCGGGCACGTCGAACACGGTCGCCGTCGGCGGCGTCGACCGGGACGGCCAACCCTTCGCCGCGTGGGACCAGGGGATCCCGAACGGGACGGGGATGGGGGCCCGTTGGGACTGCGACGGCATCGACGCCTCCGGGTTCATCTTCTGCGCCATCGGCGAGTTCCTCGACTCCGAGGGTGTGGAGCACAACTACCCGATCCTGCCGGTGTTCCGGTCCGTGTACTGGTCCGACGCCGCCGGGTACGGGAAGTACCGCGGTGGCCGGTCCATGAACGCCATGTACTGGATCCACGGTGTGCCCGAGGTCATGGCGGTCTCCATCGGCGGCTGCTCGGGCCGGCCGAACGCACCGGGCCTCTTCGGCGGGTACCCCAACCGGCCGGTGGGTGTCGCCTTCGTCCAGGGGCACAACCTCGACGACCTCATCGCCGAGGGACGGGCCCCCACCAGCGTCTACGAGGCCGCCGAGCTGCTCACGGGGCAGTGGACCGTGCGCCACCAGAACTCGGGGCCGTTCCCCCTGAGCGACGGCGACGTGTTCATGACGGTGGCGCCGTCGGCTCCCGGGTACGGCGACGTCCTGGAGCGCGACCCGGAGCTGGTGATGAAGGACCTGCGCGAGGAGAGCATCTCGCACCGCACCGCACGCGAGGTCTACCGGGTGGTGTACCGCGAGGACAACCTGGTGGTGGACGCCGAGGCGACGGCGCTGGCCCGCAAGGAGGAGCGTGAGCGGCGCCTGGGCCGGGCCGTTCCCTACGGCCAGTGGCTGTCCGGCTGGCTCGAGCGCCGCCCGCCCGAGTCGGTGCTGGGGATGTACGGCGAGTGGCCGCACCGGCTGGCGACGCCACTTACCGGCTGGGAGCCGCGGGAGCGGCTGCTCGACCCAGAGGTGAGCGAGGCCCGCAGCGTGCCGATGGCCGAGGTCTCGCGCTACTGACCCGCGCCCCTGCCACTGAACAACATTTGACGTTGGACGTTAGACAAGTGATGTTGTAGGCTGACCCACGATGATCCGTGGGGGAGGCCGACGTCCTTGTCCGGGGGCAGCAGGGGCCGGCGGCGTGGACGCGCGGCGCGACCCGAGGGTGCCGCGCTGATGCCGGCGCTCGACGTCGGCGGCTGCTCCGTCGTCTTCGACCAGCGCGGCGACGGCGACCCGGTGCTGCTCGTCCACGGTGCCAGCGGCGACGCGGCGAGCTACTGGGCGAAGCTGCGGGTGTCGCTCGCCTC
Organism: uncultured Acidimicrobiaceae bacterium; assembly: GCA_964610905.1. Lineage (GTDB taxonomy): Bacteria > Actinomycetota > Acidimicrobiia > Acidimicrobiales > RAAP-2 > JAJZJT01. The sequence goes on along the minus strand of CAZSYT010000001.1, from coordinate 74,642 downwards.
CGAGTGGCGGGTAGTCACCTACGACCAGCGGGGCTTCGGGCGCTCGCCGTGCGAAGTCCGGCGCATCGACGTGGCCCAGCTGGCCGATGACGCCGCTCACCTGCTCGAGCACGTCGGCGGCGCGCCGGCTGCCGTGGTCGGCCTGAGCCTCGGCGGCATGGTCGCCCAGCAGCTCGCCGCCGACCGGCCCGACCTGGTGCGCAGCCTGGTGCTGGCCGGAACCGGACCGCGGATCGGGCCGCGCCTGGCCCTGCTCGGCAGCGTGCTCGGCCGCGCCGCCGCCAGCGGGGACCCGGACCTGCTCTTCGACCTCAACCTGCTGCTGCTGCACGCGGAGCACTTCATCGAGCGGCATGCCGACCGGCTGCCGGCGCTTCGGCAGCACTTCGCGGCGAGCGCAGCGGCGGCCATGCGCGACGGGCTGCAGGAGCAGGTCGTGTGGCCCGGCGTCGCTCCGGGGTCGATCCGCTGCTCGACACTGGTGGTGCACGGGGAGGAGGACGCGGAGATGCCGGTGGGCTACGCCCGGCAGCTCGTGGAGCGGATCCCGGGCGCCGAGCTCCAGATCCTGCAGGACGCCGGCCACAAGTGCAGCGACGACCAGCCCGACCGGTTCGCCGAGCTGGTGGCCGACTTCCTCCGGCGCCAGCAGCTGTGACCGGGGGCGCCCGCCGCACGAGCGGTCGTCGACCGCCACGGCGTCGTGGCGGCGAAGCGGAGCGTCTCACAGAGCTCCACGAGGCAGGGCAACGACGAAAGGAGCAACAATGCGCTTTGACGGTCAGGTGGCGGTGGTCACAGGGGCAGGTTCCGGCATCGGCGAGGCGACAGCCCGGAGGTTCGCCGACGACGGCGCGTCGGTGGCGGTGCTCGACATCAACGAGGCGCAGGCGAAGCTGGTCGCCGGCACCCTGTCGGGATCGGCACGTCCCGTGGTCGCCGACGTGGCGGACAGCGCGGCCGTGGACCGGGCCTTCGCCGAGGTCGAGGCGGAGCTCGGCCCGGTCGACATCCTGGTGAACAACGCCGGGATCCCGGGGCGGGCGCTGACCGAGCGGCTCACCCCGCGCATCGAGGCGCAGATGGCCGAGGCCGCGTCGGGTCGGATCACGACCCCGCTCGAGTCCACCGTGAGCATCACCGATGCCGAGTGGGCGGAGATGCTGCAGGTCCACCTGTTCGGGACCTTCTACTGCACCAGGGCGGCTCTCCGCTCCATGGCGCAGCGCGGGCGCGGCGCCATCGTCAACATCGCCTCCATCTGCGGTGTGGAGGGGTGCGCGGGGCACCCGCACTACTCGGCCGCCAAGGGGGGCATCCTGAGCTTCACCAGGGCGGTGGCCAAGGAGGTGATCCTGCAGGGCGTGCGGGTCAACGCGGTGGCCGCCGGCTACGTGGACACCCCCATGGCCGAGACGATGAGCGCGGCGATGCGCGCCGCCCTTGAGGTGCAGACGCCGCTCGGGCGGATGGCCCAACCCCACGAGATCGCCGCCACCGCCGCCTTTCTGGCCAGCGACGACGCCAGCTTCTTCGTCGGCGCCACCGTGACGCCGAGCGGAGGGCTGGTCACCGTCTAGCGATCGTCACCAGCGTCGCTCCGCCGGCGGCGCCAGCTCGACGAGCCCCGTGCCCGGCGACTCCCCCGCTCCCGGGCACGGGGCCGTCTCCCGCCGCGTCGCGACCGTGCCAGCACCACGTCCCGGCTGCCCGGGGCGGCCCCGGCGGGCCCGCCGGCCGG
>CAZSYT010000001.1:0-72801 GCA_964610905.1 uncultured Acidimicrobiaceae bacterium | reverse complement strand
GGCCATGCGACCGGGGCCATGCGACCGGGGCCATGCGACCGGGGCCATGCGACCGGGGCCATGCGACCGCCGCGCCGCCCCGGTCGGGGCGGCGCTGACGTGGGACGTGGATCAGCTGTCGTGGTATTGGCGGTGCGCCCGCGACTGGAGCACCTCGTTGGCCCCGTCCACGACGAGCACGCTGCCGTTCACGTACCAGGCCTCGTCGGAGATGAGGTAGGTGGCGGCTCCGGCGAGGTCGTCGGGCAGCGGGGTCCGCCCGGTGGGGGAGCGCCGGGCCATGCTGGCGGCCACCTCGTCGACCGCCGCCGAGTCTCCGATGACGGCCAGCGCGGTGAGGGGGGAGGCGACCGCGCCGGGGGCGAGGCAGTTGGCGCGCACGCCGACATAGCGCAGCTCGGTCGCCACCGACCGGGTGAGGCCGACCACGCCGTGCTTGGCCGCCGTGTACGCGTGCGGGCCGAGACCGCCCTGCACGCCGGCCGTGCTGGCAACGTTCAGGATGGCGCCGGCACGCCGGGGGGCCATGACCCGGGCCGCGTGCTTGGTGCCGAAGAACACGCCGGTGAGCATCACCGCCAGGGTGCGGTCCCAGTCGGCGGTGGAGGTCGAGGCGATGGGGCCGGTGGCACCGAGCAGGCCGGCGTTGTTCACCATGGCGTCGAGCGCCCCGAACCGCCGGCAGGCGGTGTCGACCGCCTCGGCCACCTGAGCCTCGCTGGTGACGTCCACGTGCAGGAAGGTCGCGGCCTCCCCGAGTGACTCGGCCAGCGCCCGGCCCTGGTCGTCCTGGACGTCGGCCAGCACGCAGGCCGCGCCTTCCTCGACGAATCGGCGGGCGAAGGCCGCCCCGATGCCGCTGGCGGCGCCGGTGACCACCACCGCCTTGCCCGCCAGCCGTCCTGAACCCGTTGTCGTCATCCCACCCTCCCGGTGGTCCGAGCCGCTCCACACTTGCGATTGCTTACGTTAGACGTAAGATACTTGTCGATGCACCCTGCCGGGCCGCGGGGCACCGCGACCGGTGCTCGCGGAGGTGGCGGGGCGGCAGACGGCGAGTGGACCACGTGCGAACGGAGGGGCCGAGGAATGGAAGACCCAGGAGCGGGCGCGGCGATCGACCCTCGGGACGAGCTCATGCACGAGCCGACCGACGATCCCCAGTTCAACGAGTCGATGTACTTCAACTTCGTCGACGGCGGCAGCGGGTTCGCCACCCTGGTGCGGATCGGCAACCGCGTCAACGAGGGGCACGCCGAGGTGACCGCGCTCGTGTACCAGCCTGGCGGCAGGGCCGTCATCCACTTCGATCGGAGCCCAATCACCGGCAACGACGCCTTCGACGCGGGCGGGCTCCGCGTCGACGTCCGCAAGCCGCTCGAGCACCTGCAGCTCACCTACGCCGGCAAGGGGCACCAGCTCGAGCGGGGCACGGACCTCGCCGACCCGAAGGCCGCGCTCGCCGCCGCCCCCGAGGTGCCGCTAGCGCTCGACCTCGCCTACGAGTCGCTCATCGACCTCTACGGCCTCAGCTCGGGCGAGGGCGCTGGCGGCGGCATCGAGGGCGGTGAGGGCACCATCGCCACCGGTCACTACCAGGGGCCGTGCCGGGTCCACGGCACCATCACCGTGGGCGACGAGCGGCACGAGGTGTCCGGACTGGGCTTCCGCGACCACTCGTGGGGGCCGCGGCGCTGGCAGGGCCCGACCTACTGGCGCTGGATCTCGTGCATGTGCGACGAGGCCAACGGCTTCGTCGTCTGGGTGAGCCGGATCGGGGACACGGTGCCCAAGCCGCACGGCATGGTGCTCCTCGACGGGGTGTTCAGGCGGATCGACGACGCGCAGGTGACGAGCACCTACGGGCCGGCGCCGTACTACCCCGAGACCATGCAGGTGCACATGCGGACGCCCGGCGGGCCCGTCGACGCCACCGGCGAGGTGTTCGCCCTGGTGCCGCTGCGCCACCGCCGCGAAGGGCAGGTGGCACGCCTGGGCGAGGCGCTGTGCCGGTACGACCTCGACGGGCGCGAGGGCTACGGGATCGCCGAGTACCACGACCTGATGGTCGACGGCGTCCCTGCAGGGATGTCCGAGGCGTGACCGACCCCACGTTGGCCCGCCTGCTCGACGAGCGGGCCATCGTCGAGGTGACCCACCGCTACTGCGCGGCCCTCGACGGGCACGACTGGCAGGCCCTGGACCGCTGCTTCACCCCGGACGCCGTGGCCGTCTACGGGGGTGTCCCCGGCGAGCATCACGGCGTCGACGCCATCAAGGCGGTCTGCCGGGCCTCGCTGGAGCCTCTCGACGCCTCGCAGCACCTGGTCGCCAACCACCTCGTGGAGCTGGCCGGCGACACCGCCACGTCGCGCTGCTACGTGCGGGCCCAGCACTGCCGGCGGGGGCTGCCCGGCGGCGACAACTTCATGGTGGCCGGGACCTACGAGGACGACTGGCGCCGGACGGCCGAGGGCTGGCGCATCGCCCGGCGCGTCCTGGCGGTCACCTGGACGGACGGGAACCCGACGGTGCTCGCGCGCAACCGCCGGGAGGCGCCGTGAGCCCGGCCACCATGCGGGGGCTGCGCTTCCACCACCACGGGGGCCCCGAGGTGCTCGTCTGGGACGAGCTGCCGGTGCCCGAGCCCGGCCCCGGCGAGGTGCTGGTGCGCAGCCGCGGCTTCGCCGTGAACTGGGCCGACCTGATGGAGCGGGCCGGGGTGTACCCCGGGGCGCCGGAGCCCCCGTACGTGATGGGCCACGACCTGGCCGGCGACGTCACGGCGCACGGGCCCGGCGTCGTGGCACCCGCCATCGGGACCCGCGTCTTCGGGCTGCTGCCCCAGGCGGGCACCTCGGCGGAGTGGGTGGTCGCCCGCGCCGACCAGGTGTACCCGGTGCCGGGCTCGCTCGCGGATGCGGAGGCGGCCGGTCTGGGCTCGCCCTTCCTCACTGCCGACGCCGCTCTCGTCACCATGGGCCGCCTGCAGCCGGGCGAGACCGTCCTCGTGCACGCCGCCGCCGGCGGCTTCGGGTCGGCCACGGTGCAGCTGTCCAAGGCCTACGGCGCAGCCACCGTGATCGCCACCGCCGGTTCGGCGGAGAAGCTCCGACGGGTGGCGGCGCTGGGGGCCGACGTGACCGTCGACTACACGACGGAGGACTTCGTCGAGGTCGTGCAGCGGGTCACCGGCGGGCGCGGCGTGGACCTGGCCGTGGAGTCCGTCGGCGGCGACGTGCTGGCCCGCACCTTCGACTGCGTGCGCCCGGCCGGCCGGCTGGTGAGCGTCGGTGCCAGCTCCGGTCGCAGCACGTCGCGGTTCCGGCTGCAGACCCTGTTCGAGACCGGCATCACCGTCGGGGGCTTCACCCTCGGCCTGTGGATCCAGCACGACCCGGAGCTCGTGGCCCCCAGCGTCGAACGGATCCTGCGCGTGCTCGACGGGGGAGCGATCCGCCCCTTGGTGGCCCGGGTCTTCCCACCCGAGGCCATCGCCGAGGCCCACGCCTACCTGGCGGGCCGGCAGTCCGTCGGCCGGACCGTCGTGCTCTTCCCCCCATCGTGACGCTGCGTCCCGCCGCGAGCGCGGTGGACGAGACAGGAGACCCACTGATGTGCGGGCCGGCCAGAGGGGTGGTCCGATGACGCCGGGCTCGGCGACAGCCGGCGACGGCGGGCGCCTGCGGGGCCGGCGGGCCGTGGTCACCGGCGGCGGCCGGGGGCTCGGGCGCGCCGTCGCCTGGCGATTGGCGGCCGAGGGGGCCGGCGTGGTCGCTGCCGACCTCAACGCCGACGACCTGGAGCAGACCGTGGCCGGGTCGCCCGTCGAGGGGGCGGTCCGGGCGGCGGTGGCCGACTGCGCGCGCGCCGACGGGATCGAGGGCGTCCTCGACGCCTGCGCTGCCCTCGGCGGGGTCCCCGACGCCCTCGTCAACAACGCGGCGGTGCTGTCGGGGGGACCGGTCACCGAGGTGACCGAGGAGGAGATCGAGCGCGTGCTGCGCGTGAACACCATGGGGCCGATGCTGGCCACCACGGCCTTCGCCCGCCGCCTGGTGGCCGCCGGCGCCCCCGGGGCAGTCGTGAGCATCGCCTCCACCACCGCCCACATCGCGTCGCTGCCGGCGCTCTCCACCTACGCCGCCTCCAAGGGAGCCGTGCTGGCCTACACGCGGGCGGCGGCGGCCGACCTGGCTCGCCACCGGATCAGGGTCAACGCCGTGTCGCCCGGATGGATCCGCACCGACATGACCAGCGAGCTGGGCGACGAGCGGGACGCTCCACTGCTGCGGCGGATCCCCATGCGGCGCCCGGCCGAGCCGGCCGAGGTGGCCGCCGCCGTCGCGTGGCTGCTCTGCGACGACTCGGCGTACGTGACGGGGACGAGCGTGGCGGTCGATGGTGGCTGGCTCGCCTACTGAGCCCGGCGTGGGGGCGGGCGCGCCGGGAACGCCCCCGGTCGGCGGGCCCTCGGGACCCGGCGCGGCCGGGCGTGGCGCCGACGAGCTGGTGCTGAGCCACTTCTGCATCCGCAACGCCGGCTTCGAGGAGCGGGTGGCGGCGGCCGCGGCCGCCGGCGTCTCCCAGATCGGCCTGCTCCACCGCTCGTACGCGCAGCTCCGGGCCGGCGGTGCCACCCCCGGCTCGCTGCGTGCGGTGCTCGACCGCCACGGCGTTCGGGTGAGCGAGCTCGAGGTCCTCCGCCCGTGGGCGGAGGACGAGCGGGGGCGGGCTGCGGCGGCCGAGGGGGAGCGGCTGGTCATGGAGATGGCCGAGACCTTCGGGGCCCGGTACCTGCAGGTGATCGGGCCGTGCCCGCCGGACATGGACCGCGCCGCCGAGGTCCTGGCTGGGCTGTGCGACCGCGCTGCCGAGGTCGGCCTGGTGGTGGGGGTGGAGTTCCTGCCGTTCACGAACATCGCCGACGCCGGGGTGGCCCTCGACCTCGTGCTGCGCACCGGCCGGCGCAACGCCGGGATCTGCATCGACAGCTGGCACCACTTCCGCGGCGCCGACGACTGGTCGCTGCTCGAGCGCCTGCCGCCGGACCGCATCGCCGCCGTGCAGCTCAACGACGGCCCGCTCGTGCCGGAGGACCCCGACTACCTCGCCGACTGCCTGGCCAACCGGCAGGTCCCCGGCCGGGGTGCCTTCGACCTGCCCCGCCTGGTCGGGCTCCTGCGGTCGCGCGGGGTCGGCGTGCCGCTGTCGATGGAGGTGATCTCGACCCGGCTCGACGCGCTGGCGCCGGGCGAGGCCGTGCGGCGCATCGTGGACGCAACCCGCTCCCTGTTGGCCGGGCTCTGACCGGGACGCCGCGGCCGTCCGGTCGTCAGCCCGACTCTCGCGGCCTGGCTGCCGGGGCCTCTCGACCGGGCCACGCACCGCTCGCCACGGCCAGCCCGTCGCCATGGCGGTCCGACACATCGGCGTATAACGTACGACGTGAGATCCTGGCGCGTACGGGGCATGGGTCTCGAGGAGGGACGCCGTGCCGGGACGTTGGGAAGCCTACGAGGAGCTGCAGCGCTACCCGCTGAGCGTGGCGCGCCGCGAGCTGCTGCTCGCCGAGGCGGTCGAGTGCGCGGTCACCTGGGTCGACGACGACGGCTGGCCGATGGGCGTGGTCCACTGGTTCGTCTGGGACCGGGCCCGGTTCTTCGTGACCGCCGGCACCCAGCGTACCCGGGTGGCGGCCCTGCGGGCGCGCCCCCAGTCCTGCGTCATCGTCTCGGGATCGGGCACGTCGCTGGGCCCGAGCCTGTCGCTCACCGCGGCGACCCGGGCTGTGGTGCACGACGACGAGGACACCCTGCGCTGGTTCGCCGCCGCGCTGTCTGCCAAGGCACACCGGGGGAAGCCGGCGGTGGCGGCGCGCTTCGAGCAGATGCTGGTGGAGACCGACCGGGTGGTCCTCGAGCTCGAGCCGTTGCGCTTCGTCTCCCACGACGGGGCCAGGATGGGCGCCGCAGTGCAGCAGCCCCCCTCGTAGCGCTGGCCGGGTCCCGATCGTCGGCCCGTCCTGCGGCGGCCGGCGCGGTGCGGGTCAACGAGGGTCGACCAGCACCTTGGTGTCGGGCGAGCGCCCGGCGGCGAGCGCCTGGAGCACGCCGTCGAGCTCCCCGAGGGTGGCGGTGCGGCTGTGCAGCGGTGACACCCGCACCCGGCCGTCGGCGATGAGCGACATGACGTGCTGCACGTCCTGGCGGGCGAACCCCACCGACGCCACCACCGTGACGTCCTTGCCGAGCCAGCGGGCCGGCTCGACCGTGGCCTCCTCTTCGATGTAGCCGAGCAGCGCGGTGACCCCCCCGTGGCGTGTGAGGTCGACGGCGGCCTGCAGCAGCGGGGGGCGGCCGGCGCACTCGAAGACCACGTCGCCGCCGGCGCCGCCGGTCACCTCGAGGACGCCGGCGGTGGCCGCCTCGCCCGGTGGCAGCACCAGCTCCGCTCCCAGCTCCCGCGCCGCCGCCTGCCGACGCGGGTCCGGCTCAACGACGACCACGGTCGCCGCGCCCGCTGTCCGGGCCAGCTGGAGGGTGAGGAGGCCGATGGGCCCGCCACCCTGGACGACGGCGACGTCGCCCAGGCCGACACCGCTGCGCCGCACGCCGCGGAAGGCCACCGCCGCCGGCTCGACGAGGGCGGCCTCCTCGTCGCTCAGCTGCGGGTGGGCGCGCACCAGGCGCTCGGCGGCGACGGCCAGCGCCGGGGCGAAGCCGCCGTGGGGGGGAGCCAGCGGGTCGCGGCCGAGGAGCATGGCTCGTGCCGCACGGCACGAGCCCGGCCGCCCCGCCACGCAGTCGGGGCAGGTCCCGCAGGGGGAGCGGACGCCGATGACGACCCGGTCGCCGGGGGCCAGTCCGCCGACCTCGTCGCCCACGGCGCGCACCGTGCCGGTCCACTCGTGCCCGAACAGCGACGGGTGCGACGGCCTCCCCGCCCGGTAGGCGCCGACGTCGGTGCCGCAGACTCCGCAGTAGCGGATGTCGACCACGGCCCCGCCGGGCGCCGGACGGGGCTCGGGCACCTCGACCAGCTCGAGCCGGTGTGCCCCGGTGATGAGCGCTGCTCGCACGGTCTCCTCCTCGCGTACGTGGCCCCGGGCCACGGCGGCACGCCGCCGGCGCCGATGCCCCCCATCTTCTTACGCTTGACGTAGGACGACAACTGCGTAGCCTTGGTGGGGCGGAGCATCGCGGGCACGAGAGGGGAGCAACCTGTGGTCGACCTGCCGAGGGGGCAGTTCCACGTCGGCGCCCGGGTGCAGGACCTGCAGGCGGCCATGGGCGCTCTGGCGCAGGCGTTCGGTCTCAGCTGGGCGACCGTCGTAGAACGCCGGCAACGGGTGTGGACGCCGTCGGGCGGTGCCGCCACGGTGCCGCTCCGGTTCACCTACTCGTGCCAAGGACCCCAGCACGTGGAGCTGTTGCAGGGTTCACCGGGCTCGCTGTGGGACGGGAGCGACCTGCCCGGCCTGCACCACCTCGGCGTCTGGGTGGACGACGTCGCCACCGAGACGGGCCGCCTCGTCGACGCGGGCTGGACCGTCGACGGAGCCGAGCGGCCCCCCGAGGAAGGGTACGGCGTCATGAGCTACGTGCGGTCGCCGGCCGGCTTGCTGGTCGAGCTGGTCAGCCGGAGCGTGGAGCCCGCCTTCGAGCGGTGGTGGGCGGGCGGTGAGCTGCGATGACCAGGGACGGGCAGCCGACCTCGGGTGGAGGCCCTGCGGCGAGCGCCGACGCGGAGCTGCTCATGGCCGAGCGGGTCATCCCGCGGGTCCTCCACGCGTACTCCCGGGACGTCGACCGCCTCGCCCTCGTGGCGGTCGACGCCTGCGACTGGCCCGAGGGCACCGACGACCACGGGGACCGCCGCGGCGGCGTGGACAGGTTCATCGACTTCCTGCGCGCCGCGCTCGCCCGCTCCGACGCCACCAACCACTCCCTCGGCAGCGTCCTGGTCGACGCCGACGTCGAGACCGGCGTGGCCCGGTCCGAGGCGTACGCCGTCGCCCACCACCGCTGCACCCGGCGCGACGGCCGCCCCGCCGAGATGGTGGCCGGACTGCGCCACGTCGACCGGTTCGACCGGTTCGAACGGTGCGTGGGCGGATGGCGGATCGCGGCCCAGGCCTGCGCGTTCGACTGGTGGCGCAACGACCCGGTGGCGGGCGACTGCTCGTTCGGGCCCGGGTTCGTCCGCGGCGCCCGCTCGGGCGACGACATCGCCTACCACATCCTCGAGGCGCGCTGACCCGATGGCGACGAGCGCGGTGCTCCTCATCGGCGGTTCGCCGGGCTCGGTGCGGGCGGAGGAGGCGGTGGACCGGGTGCTGGAGCACGTCCGGACTCGTTCCGCGGCGGTGCTGGCCCGGGGAGCCGTCGACGCCGGCCTGCTGGCCGGCGACACCGCCCACGCGGCGGAGACCGCCGCGGGGCCGGCATTCGTGGCCGCCGTGCACGTCGCCTTCGCCGAGGGGGAGCCCGAGCCCGACCGGGTCCTGCAGGGGCTGGCCGGGGCGCTGCAGGGTGTCGCCGACCCGTCGGCCTGTGCCGTCGTCGCCGGGACCGAGCACGTCATCGTGCCGGGCGAGCAACCCCTGCTGCTGGCCATGGCCATCCGGCGGCTGCCTGCGCTCACTCACGAGCGGTTCGTGGAGCACTGGTCGACGGTGCATGCCGAGCTGGGCCGCGGCGTCCCCGGGTCGGAGGGCTACCGACAGGTCCGCACCGACGCTGCGCTCATGCGCCGGGTCGCCCCGGCTTCGGGTCTCGGCGTCGTGGACCTCGACGGCGCCGCGCTGGCCTACTACTCAGGACCCGAGGCGATGCTCCGGATCCTGGGCGACCCCGACGTCTCCGAGCGGCTGATGGCCGACGAGCGGACGTTCATCGATCACGGCGGCTCGGCCATGGTGTGTGGCTGGAGCCGCTGAGACCGGCACGCCGCGGCAGCTGCACCGTCGGCGATCGGCGCCGTGCGGGGTCGTGTCCCGTCGCTCCGTCCGGCGTCGCCGGGCGTCGCGGTGGCGGGCCGACGACTCATGCCGGGCGGGCCGCGCCCGGCTCGCTCCGGCGCCGCTCCTGAAGGACCGTGGTCCTCGTCAACGTGCTGGTCTTACGTTTGACGTCAGAAGTCACTTAGAGTACGTTGACGGAGCACCGTGGAGTCACCACGAGGCAGGGGAGAGCGCATGCTCGCGGAAGCGAGCCGTGCACCGACGCGACATGGTCCGGTCTGTCGGACGTGCCAGTGTCGCTTCTGATTGGGGTGGGAGTGAGGCGATGGACGGCGTCGGTCCTGATCGTCGAGCCGGCAACGGCAGCCGACGCGCTCAACGCGGGCATCTCCGGCGCTCCGGCGGTGGCGCACGGCTGCCGGACAGGGCTGCCGCCCGCTGTCGCCGCGCAGCACGGCGCGACCGGGGAAGGTGACGGGCGTTGACCGACCTCATCGTCTTCGCACTGCTGGGATTGGCGACGGGCGCAATTGCAGCGCTGATCGGGCTCGGCGTCCTCGTCGGGTACCGCGGGTCGGGCGTGGTCAATTTCGCGCAAGGCGCCGTGGCGATGTACATCGCCTACGTCTTCTACTCCCTGCGGGTGCAGGGGGAGTACCCGCTCCCCGTGCCGGGTCTCCCCGGGTTCATCGACCTGGGGGCGCCGCACGGGCTCTCGGCACCCGTCGCCGTCGTCCTGTCGCTGGCGACGGCGGTGGTCCTGGGCATCCTCATGCACCTGCTGGTGTTCCGGCCGCTGCGCCATGCACCGGCGCTGGCGAAAGTGGCGGCGAGCGTCGGGATCATGATCCTGCTCCAGGCCGCCATGGCGTTCCGGTTCGGCACGAACACCCAGACCGTTCCTTCGTTCATCCCCTCCTCGGGCGCCTTCTCCGTGGGCCACGCCATCATCCCGTGGGACCGCGTCATCCTGACCGCCGTCGTCATCGTGCTGTCCGTCGGGCTGTGGGCCCTGTTCCGCTACAGCCGCTTCGGGCTGTCGGTGCGGGGTGCCGCCGAGAACGAGAAGGCGGCCATCCTGCTGGGGTTCTCCCCCGAGCGGCAGGCCAGCCTCAACTGGATCCTGGCATCGCTGCTGGCGGGCCTGGGCGGGATCCTGGTGGCGCCGATCATCAACCTGACCCCCACCGGCCTGACGCTCGAGATCATCCCGGCGCTGGCTGCCACGCTGGTGGCGCGGTTCTCGTCCTTCGGCGTCATGTCGGCGACCGCCCTGGTCCTCGGGATGGCCCAGGGGGAACTGCAGAACCTGCCGTCGAAGCTGAGCTGGTGGCCGTCGACGGGCAGTGACCAGCTGCTGCCGTTCCTGGTGATCGTGGTGGCGCTGTTCCTGGTCGGGAACTCGCTGCCCAGCCGGGGCGCCGCCTCCGAAGGCCGCCTGCCCGCCGCGCACGCCACCAGACCGCAGTTCGCCCTGCCGGCCATCGCCACCGCCGTCGCCGTCGTCATGTTCTTCACGCTGTCCGCCGGGTACCGGCTGGCGCTTGTCAACTCAGTCATCGGTGCGTTCGTCTGCCTGTCCCTCGTCGTCATCACCGGCTTCATCGGGACCATCGCCCTCTGTCAGATGACCATTGCGGGGGTGGCCGCCTACGTGTTGGCCGCGCTCGCCCAGAAGGCCGGCATCCCCTTCCCCGTCTCGCCGTTGCTGGCGTGCCTGGGGGCGACTGTCGTCGGCCTCGCCATCGCCATACCGGCGTTGCGGGTCCGCGGCATCAGCCTGGCGGTCATCACCCTCGGAGCGGGCTGGGCCATCGAGGAGTTCTTCTTCAACAACCCCACCTACACCGGCGGGGTCAACGGCACGAACGTCCCCCCCATCCACATCCTGGGGTTGAACCTGGCATTCTCCAAGGGCAGGGAGATCGCCCAGCCCGCCTTCGGCGTGTTCGCCGTGATCGTCCTCGCCGTGATCTCCCTCGGTGTCATGAACCTGCGCCGCAGTCCCACCGGCCGTCGCTTCTTGGCAGTCCGAGGAAACGAGCGGGCCGCGGCCGCGGCCGGCGTCGACGTCAAGCGGATGAAGTTCCTCGGGTTCGGCCTGGCGGCCTTCATCGCCGGCATCGCCGGGAGCTTCGTGGCCTACCAGCAGACGCTGGTCTCCCAGTCGTCCTTCGACATCCTCGTCTCGGTCTCCGTCCTGGCCATCGCCTACATCGGTGGGATCACCAGCGTGAGCGGCGCCATGATCGGCGGGGCCCTCAGCACGGGTGGCATCGTCTTCTACTTCCTGCTGGTCGTGGTGCTCGGCAACCGCAGCAACGGCCTGGAGATCGAGGACCTGATCAGTGGCCTCGGGCTCATCCTCACGGCAATCCTCAACCCGGAGGGGATCGCCGGCGCCATGCGGGTCACGAAGGAGGCGCTGATGGGACGCCTCCGCCTCGGGCGGACCTCGGCCAGAGGTGGCATACCGCTGTCGATCGAGGCGCCGGTGGGGGACCGCGAGCGGGAACTGGCGTGAGCCCGCTCCTCGACACGATGGCGCTCACCGTCCGCTACGGCGGCGTGGTGGCGGTCAGCGGGGTCGACCTGTCCGTCGAGGAAGGCCATATCGTCGGCCTGATCGGCCCGAACGGGGCCGGCAAGACGTCGTTCATCGACGCGCTGAGCGGCATGACCCCGTCGGCGGGGACGATCCGCTTCGACGGCCAGGACCTGAGCAAGCGGCCGCCGCACCGGCGGGCGAAGGCCGGCCTCGTCCGGACGTGGCAGTCGATCGAGCTGTTCGAGGACCTGAGCGTGCGCGAGAACCTGCAGGTGGCACTGGAGCGGGAGTCCACCTTCGACCTGCTCGTCGACATGGTGCTCCCCCGACGCCGCCACGGGGCCGGCCACGAGGAGGCGGTCACCTCCGCGCTCGACCTGGTCGGTGCCCGGGACCTGGCCGACCGCTACCCGAGCGAGCTGTCGCAGGGGCAGCGCAAGATGGTCGGCGTGGCGCGGGCTCTAGCGCAGCGCCCGCGCCTGGTGTGCATGGACGAGCCGGCGGCCGGCCTGGACAGCGAAGAGAGCCGGCGGTTCGGCGCCCACCTGCGGCAGATCGTCCAGCAGGGGACCAGCATCCTCCTGGTCGACCACGACATGGGGCTCGTGTTCGACGTCTGTGACGAGCTGTACGTCTTGAACTTCGGCGTGCTGCTGGCGCACGGCCCCACCTCGGCGGTCCGTGACGACCCGGCTGTGATCGAGGCGTACCTCGGGCGGTCCGACAACGACGAGGCCCGCCACGGCGAGCAGGCATCAGGGAAGACCGCCGCGGCCGGAGGACCGGAGTGAAGGTCCTGGAGGTCTCCGACCTGACGACAGGGTACGCCGGAGCGCCGGTGGTCCGACACCTGTCCCTCGGGGTCGAGGAAGGGGAGATCGTCGCGCTCCTGGGCCCGAACGGGGCCGGCAAGACGACCACGCTCCTCACCGTGTCCGGGCTGGTGCCGATCATGGGTGGGGACGTCAAGGTGCTCGGGGAGCCGGCGCAGCGACACGCTGCGCACGACCTGGCTCGGCTCGGCATGGCCCACGTGCCCGAGGAACGGGCGCTCTTCTCACAGCTCAGCGTGCGCGAGAACCTCCGGCTCGGGGTGCAGCGCGGTGTCAAGGCTGCGCCGGCCATCGACGATGTCCTCGGGCACTTCAGCGCACTCCAGCCGCTGATGGACCGGAAGGCCGGGCTGCTCTCCGGGGGCGAGCAGCAGATGCTGGCGCTAGCCCGCGCCCTCGTGAGCAGGCCACGGCTGCTGATGGTCGACGAGATGAGCCTCGGGCTCGCCCCGATCATCGTGGAGCAGTTCCTGCCGGTGCTCAGTCGTATCGCCGCCGAGACGGGGTGCGGGATCCTGCTGGTGGAGCAGCACGTGCGCCTGGCCCTGCAGATCGCGTCGCGGGCGTACGTCCTCGCCCATGGAGAGCTGGTGCTGGAAGGCCCGGCCGGTCACCTCATGAAGAACGAGGACTTGCTCGAGACCAGCTACCTGGGCCAGGGGGCGGTGGACGGGTGACCGACAGCCCGTGTGCCGGCGTGTGCCGGATGGTCCGGTTGGGCAGACGGCCGGCGAGTGAGCGGCCACAAGTGGTTCGGCGAACGCTCCGGGGCGAGGCCGGTTCGGCAAGCAGAGGAAGGGGGTCCACACAGGGCACGGCAAGGTACCAAGCCCGGGTCGTTCAGTGACAAGAAGAGTCAGTTCGAGGAGGAACACGTGAGAAATCGACGGAACCGCCTGCGCTTCGCGGGCATCGTCGCCATCGGGGCGCTTACCCTGGCGGCGTGTAGCTCGAGTCCATCATCATCCAGCGCCCAAGCCGGGTCGAAAAGCTCGTCGGCGTCGTCGTCGAGCGCCAGCGCGCTGGGCAACAAGACGGCCAGCGGTACGCCGATCCAGCTCGGGTTCATCAACGAGAACGCCGGTTCCATCATCACGTTCCCGGAGGCGACCGCCGCAGCACAGGCCGCCGTCGACTACATCAACAACAACCTCGGCGGTGTCGACGGCCATCCGATCCACCTGGACAGCTGCGTCACCGACGGCACCCCGTCGTCGTCCGAGTCCTGCGCGCAGCAGATGGTCGCCGACCACGTCGTCGGCGTCTTCGGCGGTGTGGACCTAAACATGGACGCGTGGTACTCGACGTTGAACTCGGCGAACATCCCTGTCGTCGGGGGCGTGCCGTTGACGCCAGCGGACTACGTCGCCAAGGACGCCTACAACTACTTCGGTGGAGACGTGACGGCGACGGCGAGCACGGGCCTCTACGTCCACGAGTTCATGCCGAAGGTGAAGTCCGTGTCGATCCTCACCACCAGCACCAACGCTGCCGCGTCGACCATCGCCGAGATCAAGAACCCGCTGCAGCACTGGGGCGTGTCGGTCAAGGTGGTGGACGCCTCGGCGACGCAGAACGACTGGACCGCCCCGTACATCAGCGCCGAGAGCTCGCAGGCCATCATCCTGCTGCCGACGGACCAGAACTGCATCAGCACCGCGCAGGCACAGGCGTCGCAGCACAGCCACGTGCCCGTCGTCACGGTCTCGACGTGCTTCAACTCGTCGGTGCTGAAGGCGACGAACGGTGAGATGAACGGATGGGTCGAGTCGAGCCAGACGATGTCGAACCCGCAGGGGACGTCGGCCGACGCCAAGATCTTCCAGGCGGTCATGGCGAAGTACGCGCCGACGAGCATCCTGAACGGGTTCGCACCGGTGACCTTCGAGAACATCATGACCACGTACCAGTCGGTGCTGGAGCCGCTCGGGTTCGCCAACGTCACGCCGACGAACATCGAGAAGCAGATCACGAGGCCCGCCGGAGGGAAGGTCTTCCTCGGGACGACCTACAAGTGTCCCGGTGCTGCGCCGTACCCGGCGATCTGCAACACGCAGGCACGCTTCTACAAGATCGAGGGCAACAACGTGACGTCCCCCACCCCGGTGGTCAACGTCCAGCCCGCGTTCAACCTCTTCAACTCGTGAGCCTCGGGCAGTCCGGCTCCTGAGCCTGCGATAGGCGGACGACGGGGTGGGGGTGCTGGTGCCCCACTCCGTCGTCCCGTCCGGTACGGGCCCACCCCGGATGAGAGCGCCTCTGGGAGGAACGCAAGACGAAGCGCGGTGGCGGACCTGCTGAGCGGCTACCGGTTCGTCGACCTGACCGGCGAGCGGGTCCTGCTGGCCGGTCGCATGTTGGCCGACCTCGGTGCAGAGTTCGTCCAGGTCGAGCCGCCCGGTGGCTCCCCCGCTCGGTCGGTGGGCCCCTTCGCCGGCGTGGGCGCCGGTGCCACGTCGCTGTGCTGGGAGGCCTTCGCCTCCGACAAGCGGTCCGTCGTGCTCGACGCCGGCGACCCGGCCGAACAGGACGCCCTCGTCGCCTTGCAGGGCCCCACGTGGGCGACGGGTGTCGCAATCCTCTGCCGGTGCTCGACGAGAGCAGCCAACCGTTCTTCGACGGAGCGGCCGCCGGGCGCCTGATGCTGCAGCGCTGCACGGCGTGCGGGCAGTGGACGCAGCCGGTGGAGCCCCGCTGCATTGTCTGCCTGGGCAGCGACGTCGAGTGGGCGGCCTCGCCGGGATCGGCACGCTCTACTCGTTCTCCCTGGTCAAGCACGTGCACCACCCCGGGTTCGCCGACGAGGTCCCCTGCGACGTGGCCTTCTTCGACCTCGACGAGGGGGTGCGGGCCACCACCGACGTGGCCACCGAGGTGGTGGGCATCGCCCATCAGGACCTGCGCGTCGGCCAGCGCCTGCAGGCCTCCTTCGAACGCGTCGCCGAAGGGGTGTTCCTGCCCAGGTTCCGCCCGGTCACGTGAACGCCGGCCACATCGTGCCGGGCGAGCAGCGCCTGCTGCTGGCCACGGCCCCCGGCGGCAGCCGGGTTGGTGTCGTGGACCTCGGTCAGGGAGCCAGCACCCCGAGGGGGACGACGCCGGTACCGTCCCGCCGACGGTACGCCTCCGGGCCTGTGGTCACGACCAGGGCGTCGACCAGGTCGGCGCCGAGCCGCTCGCCCAGCCACTGGAGGTGCCGGACATCGGCGTCGTTGACTGTGGGAGCCAGCTTCACCTCCTCGGCGAGGACCGCCCCGGCCCGCTCGATGACGAAGTCGACCTCGTGGCGCCCGTCTTGGTCTCGTCGATGGTGGGTATGGGCACCCGCTGCCATTCGTCGACGAGGACCGGAGCGTCGCCGGTTCCCACGACCACGGGGTCCGACTCGGCGGCTTGGGTGTCTGCCGGAAGGTCGAGGGGCCGGACGCTCCAACCCGCGTGTCGTGCGGCGTGTCTCTCGCTCGCCTCGGATGCTCCATCTCGCGCCCACCGGCGCGGCCGGACCCCGGTGGTATACCCTTGACGTCATACGTAAGTCGTGGCAGGTCTGGGCCACCCACCGAGGCGACAGACGAGCCGTACCACCGGAGGCCGATGCATGAGACCGACAGCCGAGGAGCTGCTGGCAAGCGTGCGGCTGTCCCTGAACGACACCGTGGCGCCGAAGGTCGAGGACCGGTGGGCGCGCTACGTCGCCACCGCCATGGACCTGGTGCTGCAGCACCTGCAGCTGCGCCTGGCCGGCGAGCTCGACACCATGGCGGCCGACAGCCTCGACATGTCGGAGACCCTGGCTGTCGTCGCCGGGCAGGCCGTCCGCCACGGTGAGGATGGCGGCGAGGACCGGGACACGTGGGCCGCCCTGCTGCAGCAGCTCGGGACGGTCGCGCCCGACGCAGCCGTCCAGCGGCTCGACGAGGCGGTCGCCCGGAACGAAGCACTGCGCGGACAGCTCGTCGCCGTCTTGCAGTGGCTCGACCAGACCGACCCGGATGACGAGGACCCGCAGCTGCACGCCATCCGCGACGAGCTGCACCGGCTGGTCCGGCGCCAGGTGGACCGGCTCGTCCCGTTCGTCGAGCCGCTCTACATGAGCTTCCGGCCCGGGGGTGCGTGATGGCCGACCCGCAACGCGATCTCGACGAGGCTCGGATCGCCGCGTACCTGACCGGGCGGCTCGGCGCCGATTCGGTCGAGGTGACCAGCCTGCGGCGCAACGTGGGCGGCATGTCGCGGGAGACCTGGTTCGCCGAGGTGCGCTGGACGCGCTCCGGCGAGCAGCACGGTGACTCCCTCACCTTCCGCGTGGACCACCCGGAGGGGTCGGTCGTTCCCGTCAGCCTCGAGCGCGAGTACAAGGTCTTCCGCGCCGTCGGGACCTCCTCGGTGCCGGTCGCCGAGACCCTCTGGTACGAGGACGACCCCGAGCTGCTGGGCCGAGCGCCGTTCTACGTTCGGCGCACCGTGCCCGGCTCAGCGTCTGCCGGGCAGCTGTTCGCCCCCGGCAACGAGGCGCGCCGGGAGAAGATCGGCGTCGACCTGGCCGAGAAGCTCGCTGCCGTCCACACCATGGACTGGCGGGCGGCCGGTCTGGCCGACTTCATGCAGGTCCCCGAGCGTCCCGAGGACCATGCGCTGCTCGAGCTCGAGCACTACGAGCGCTCGTACCGTGCGGCGCGGCCCGAGCCGATGCCCGTGGTCGAGGTGCTCCTGTCGTGGCTGAAGCGCAACGCGCCCGGCGACGTGCAGCGCACGTCGCTGGTGTGGGGCGACGTCGGCGTCGGCAACTTCATCTACGCCGGCGACGAGGTGGTCGCCCTCACCGACTGGGAGCAGGCGCACCTCGGCGACCCGATGAAGGACTGGGCCTCCGCCCTCTGGCGGGGCGTCGACGCGCTGGCGCCGAAGGAGATGCTGTTCGAGGCGTACGAGCGGGCCAGCGGCCTGCGGATCGACGAGGACCGCATCCGCTACTACTCCGTCTTCATCGACGCCGAGTACGTGGGCACGTCCTTCCCGCTGCTCGGCGAGCTCGGCCTGGACCACACCCGCGACGCGACCTTCGCGCGCCTCGGCATCGGCGTCCCCTACATGTGCATGGACCACGGGCTCCGAGCCATCGGCTACTGACCGCTCCGGGCCGAAGGGGGGACGCGCCCTGCAGCCGGCGCCACACGGCGTCAGCCGCCGAGCATGGCCCGCAGCTCGTGCTTGAGCACCTTGCCGGTGGCGTTGCGCGGCAGCTCGCCGACCCGCACCCAGCGGCGGGGGACCTTGTAGCCGGCCAGTCGGTGGCGCGCCCACTGCTCGAGCTCGACGTCCGGCGGTGCCGGCTCGACGAGCACGGCCGTGACCACCTGCCCCCAGGTGGGATCGGGCGTCCCGAGCACGGCCACGTCGCCGACCCCCGGGTGCTCCAAGAGCGCGGCCTCGACCTCGCGCGGGTACACGTTCTCGCCGCCGGTGATGACCATGTCGTTGCGACGGTCGGTGATGTGGAGGTACCCCCGCTCGTCGCGGTACCCGACGTCGCCGGTGTGCATCCAACCCCCGCGCAGGGCTTCGGCGGTCGCGTCGGGGCGGTTCCAGTAGCCGCTCATCAGCGACGGTGCACGGCAGACGACCTCGCCCTGCTCTCCCGGGGGGACGGGGCGCTCGGCGTCGTCGACGACGGCGACCTCGAACGACACGGCCTCGGTGCCGGCGGACGACAGCTTCTGCACGTCGTGGGCGTCGTGGTCAGCCGGTCGCAGGATGGTCGAGGCCCCGCTCTCGGTCATGCCGTACTGCTGCAGCATGTCGCACCCGAAACCGTCCATGGCGCGCGCGAGCAGCCGGGGCGCGATGGACGACCCGCCGTACACGATCTGGCGCAGGTCCGTCGGGGGCGTGCTCGCCAGCTCGGGGCTGTCGAGCAGCATGCCGATCATGGTCGGGACCAGCACCGTGGTGGTCACGTGCTCGTCGGACATCGCGGCCAGGCAGAGGCGCGGCGAGAACTCCGGCAGCATCACGACACGCCCACCGACGACGGTGTGCGCGTAGGCGAGGAACGCCGCGATGTGGAACATCGGCAGCGCCGCCAGGTGCACGTCCGTCGGCCGGACCTGCAGCTCGGCGCAGTTCACCAGCACGCGGGCGGTGAACGCGGCCCGGTCGACCATCGCCCCCTTGGGGCGGCCGGTCGTGCCGCTGGTGTAGAGGACGAGGGCGGTGAGCCCCGGGTCCGTCGGGTCCGCCGCGCCGTCCGGGTCGGCCGTCGCCACCAGGTCCTCGTAGCGCGCCACGGCCTCGGGGTCGCCCAGGCCGAACGTGTACGGCGTGCCGCTCCCGGTCGCCAGCGCGGCCACCCGTGCGTGCTGCGTGCGCCCGCCGATCAGCACCTTCGGCGTGCAGTCCGAGAGGATGAACGACACCTCCGGGTCGGCGAGCCGGAGGTTGATGGGCACCAGGGTGAAGCCCGACCGCAGGCAGGCCGCCTGGGCCTCGAGGTGCTCGGGCTCGTTGGCCGACAGCAGCGCGACCCGGTCGCCGGGCCGCAGGCCCAGGCGGCGAAGGGCGGCACCGAGCCGGCCGGTGCGTTCGTGCAGCTCGCCGAAGCGGATCCGACGGCCGCTGCCCGTCACGGCGACCTGCCCGCCGTGGGCCTCCGCCACACCCGCTACCAGGTCGAGGTACCGCATCGCCCCCCCGGTCGGTCGAGATCGGATGAAGATGTGCCCTTTACGTTCAGCGTCAGATCACACTACACTCACCGGTGCGACCCGGCGAACCCCGCCGCCCATGCCACCGGACCGGCCAGGGAGTGATGCTCGATGTTGGTCAGCGATGTCGTGCGCCGCAACGCCAGGTACTTCGGCGGCATGCAGGCCGTCGTGGTGCCGGGCGGGCCGACGCGGACCTGGCGCGAGCTCGACGAGCGGACGGACAGGCTGGCCGACGCGCTGCTGTCGCTCGGGCACGCCCAGGGCGAGCGGCTGGCCATGTACGCCCCGAACTGCGGCGAGTACGTCGACTTCTTCTTCGCCTGCGCCAAGTCCGGGATCATCGGCGCCGCGCTGAACACGCGTCTGGCCCCGCACGAGACGAGCGCGTACCTGTCGTACGTGGAGCCGACCGCTGCGCTGGTCCACGCCGACCTGTTGCCGGTTGCGCACACGTGGCTCGCCGAGGTGCCGTCGGTGGAGCACGTCATCGGCTTCGGCGGTGACCACGGGCTCGACCTCGACCTCGAGGCCCTGATCGACTCGGCTCCCGGCACGGCCCCGGCCGTCCGGCTCACCCAGGACGACGTCTACATGCTCGGGGCGACCAGCGGCACCACGGGCATCCCGAAGGCCGCCGTCCTGACCCATGGCAACGCCATCAGCGCCATGGTGAACTGGGCGATGGAGATGGTCCTGCCCGAGGGCGGCACCGCGCTGCAGAACATCCCCTTCTTCTTCAACCCGGGTGGCCCGTCGGGGCTGCACCCGGTGCTCCTGAAGGGTGGGCGCACCGTGATCCCGCCGGCGTTCGACCCGGTCGAGTTCCCCAGGCTGGTGGAGGAGTACCGCGTCACCCACACGATCATCGTCCCGACGATGGTCCAGATGGTGGTGTCGCGACCGGGCATCGAGTCCTACGACCTGTCGTCGCTGCTCGGGGTCATGTCCGGCGGCTCGCCGTTCCCGGCACCGGTGCTGAAGCGGGCCCGCGAGGTGATGGGAGACGTCTTCAACCCGACCTACGGCATGGCCGAGAGCTACTCGTGCGGTACCGCCCTGCGCCCGCAGAACCTCTTCACCGAGGGCACCGAGCAGCAGCTGCGCCAGCTGGGCTCCGTCGGCAAGCCGCACACGCTGATGAACGTGCGCGTCGTCGACGCCGAGGGCAACGACGTGCCCCACGACGGTGAGACGTCCGGTGAGATCCTGCTGTCCGGCCCGTCGATGTCCCCCGGCTACTTCCGGATGCCGGAGGAGACCGAGAATTGTCGCGAGGGCGACTGGTTCCACACCGGCGACGTCGCCGTCGTCGACGCCGAGGGCTTCATCACGATCGTGGACCGACTGAAGGACATGATCATCACCGGGGGCATCAACGTCTTCAGCATCGAGGTGGAGCGCGTGCTCGAGCAGCACCCGGACGTCGACATGGTGGCGGTGATCGGCCTGCCCCATCCACAGTGGGGCGAGGCGATCCACGCCGTCGTCGTCCGGCGCCAGGGCGGCACCGTCACGGAGGAGGAGCTGGCGGCCTTCGCCGCCGAGCGGCTGACCTCCTACAAGAAGCCCCGGTCGGTCGAGCTCGTCGACGCGCTCCCCGTGAGCGCTACCGGCAAGGTCCTGAAGAAGGAGCTGCGAGCCCAGCGCGGCATCGCCTGACCCGCACGTCGGATGGAGAGCGAACCATGGACTTCGAGCTGAGCGACGAGCACGTGGCCCTGCGCCAGAGCCTGCGCACCTTCTTCGAGCGCGAGGCGCCCATCGACGTGGTCGCCCGCCACGACCGCGACGAGGAGTTCGACGACGAGCTGTACCGCAAGGTCGCCGAGATGGGCCTGTGCGGCCTGGCCTTCGGCGAGCAGTACGGGGGATCGGACGCCGACCAGATCTCGATCTGCATCGCCGTGGAGGAGGTCGCCCGGGCCAGCGCGGCACTGGCCTACGCGTGGCTGCCGACGGCGACGTTCTGCGCCAAGGGACTGGCGCGCTTCGGCACCGACGAGCAGAAGGACGAGATCCTCCCCAGGGTGGCCGCCGGCCAGGTGCGGATGGCGATGGGCCTGACCGAGCCGAACGCCGGGTCCGACCTGACGCACCTGGCCAGCCGGGCCGTGCGTGACGGGGACGAGTTCGTCGTGAGCGGGCAGAAGGTCTTCACGACCGGCGCCGACACCGCCGACTACATCTTCGCCTTCGTCCGCACGGACCCGGACGCCTCGGCGTCGCGGGGACTGTCCGTGCTCCTCGTGCCGCGGACGTCCGAGGGCGTCACCGTCCGGCCGCTGCGCAAGCTGGCCGGCCAGGCGACCCACACCTGCGAGGTGTTCCTCGACGACGTCCGGGTCCCCGGTGAGAACCTGGTCGGCGAGCTCGGTCAGGGCAGTCGCATCATCTTCGACTTGATGAACGGCGAGCGGATCTACGTGGGGGCCGAGGGCACCGGGCTGGGCCAGGGGGCGCTGGACATGGCGCTGGCCTATGCCCAGCAGCGGGAGCAGTTCGGCAAGCCGATCATCGAGCACCAAGCCGTCGCGCACATGCTGGCCGACATGGCGATCGACGTGGAGACCTCGCGCCTGATGACCTACAGCGCCGCCTGGAGGCTCGAGCAGGGGATGGAGTGCTCGCTCCAGGCGTCCATGGCCAAGGTCTACGGGTCAGAGGCCGGCACCCGGTGCGCCAACCGAGGGATGCAGATCCTCGGCGGGTACTCGTACATGGTCGAGTACGGCATGGAGCGATTCTGGCGCGAGACCAAGCTGTACGAGATCGCCGGGGGCACCAACCAGATCATGCGCAACATCATCGCCCGGCAGCTGGCCAGGCACTGAGGCCGGCTCGCCCGGCACCCCTACTGCGCGGTCCAGCCCCCGTCGACCACGAGCGCCGACCCGGTGATGTAGCTCCCCGCGTCCGATGCGAGCAGCAGCAGCGCACCGACGAGCTCGTCGGCGTCGCCCAGCCGGCGCATCGGAATGCTGCGCGTCACGTTCTCCATGGCCTCCGGGCTGGCCTCGATGGCCGAGGTCATGGCGGTGTGGACGAGGCCGGGCACGAGCGAGTTCACCCGGATCCCGCGGCGCAGCGTCCACTGCAGGGCGAGGTCGCGGGTCATGGCCATGACCCCGGCCTTGGACGCGCCGTACGCGGCCTGGGGCGCGTCGTTGGCCACCATGCCGACGACCGACGAGACGTTGACGATCGAGCCGCCGTGCCCGGCGGCGATGCAGGCCCGGCCGAACGCCTGGGCCATCTGGTAGGCACCGACGAGGTTGACCTGCAACACCCTGGCGAAGTCGGCCGGGTCCTCCTTGTGCGACGGTGCCACATGGCCCACCCCGGCGTTGTTCACCAGGACGTCGACCGAGCCGAGCTCGTCGACGGCGGCGGCCACCAGGGCCTCGCAGTCGGCGGCGACGGACACGTCGGTCGGCACCGCGATGCAGCGGCGGCCGAGGGCCGTGATCGCTCCCCTGGTCTCCTCGAGCAGGTCCGTGCGCCGAGCGCCCAGGGCCAGGTCTGCGCCCGCCTCGGCCAGGGCGAGGGCGAACGTCACCCCCAGCCCCGACGAGGCCCCGGTGACGACGGCGACCCGGCCCTCCAGGCTGAACCGGTCGCTGAAGCTCACCGGACCCTCGCTTCGGCCCGCTTCCACTCGGCGTCGAGGATGCCCTTCAGGTACGGCAACCGCTCCTTGCCCGACAGGAAGTCGAACTTCACCGTCCCGAACGGGTCGATCCGGTTGCGCAGCAGGTCCAGCTGCTCGGCGGTCGGCTCGGCCGTGGTCGGCACCTCGCTCGGGACGTCGAGCGCGAAGCCGGTGTTGTCGACGACCAGCTGGGGGTCCACCCCGGGGTGCACGCTCTCGATCCGGAACGGCGCGTCGTCCTCGTCCTTGACGAGGACGGCGAGGTTGGTCACGACGATGATCGGGCCCGGCTGCAGCCCGGCCTGCCGGCGCGACTCGGCGCCCACCTTCCACCGTGTGCCCGTGACGAACTCGACCTTGTCGACGAGCGTGCGCGAGTTGTGGTTGCCGAAGTAGGCGATCATCTTGCGGTACATCTTGATGACCTCTGCCGCCCCGGCGCCGCCGGGCAGCCGCACCTTCGGCCTGTCGAACGGGCCGATGGTGGACAGGTTGATGGCGCCGTCGCCGTCGAACTGGGCGGACGACACGGCCTCGACCCCCCCGTGGTTGGCGAGGTGGATGGAGTTGATCTCGGTGAGCATCCCCCAGCGGCAGACCGCACCTTTGTAGGCGGCGGCCTCGGCGCCGGTGAACGACAGCTGGATGGGCGCCATGCCGACCGCGTCGAACCCGACGAGGTAGGCCCGTGGGGCGTGGGTCAGCTTCGCCAGCATGTACGACGCGTAGGCCAGGGGCGTGAACGATCCCATGACCGTCACACCGTCCTCGTCGACCTCGGCGGCGACCCGGGTGACCATCAGCTCGTGGACCTCGTACGCAGTCACAGGTCCGCTCCTTCGAGGGTCTCGGCCGCGTCGACCAGGGCGGCGAGCACGGTGTCGCGCCCGGTCAGGACGCGGGCCCGGTAGTCGTCCTCGCTCTCGGAGCGGATCCGGCCGACGTAGTCGCCGAAGGCGTCGGTTCCGGCCTGACCGGCGTAGTCCATGAGCTCCCACGCGTCCATGGCGTAGCGGGGGACGTGAGAGGTCGGGTGTGCGCCGAACGGTGCCTCGATGACGGCGTCGACGTAGTAGCCGGGCAGCTTGGTCATGTGCGGGTTCTGTACGATGACCGAGCGGTCGGCGACCTCTTCGCAGGTCACGATCACCCGCCTGGCCGCCTTGGCCATGTCGACGTCGGGCCCGGAGGTGCCGTCCCACTGGGCGTTGCCCTCGGCGTCGCACCGCAGCGCGTGGACGATGGCCACGTCCGGCTGCAGCGCCCGGACCGCCGTGAGCTCCTCGCCGGTGAACGGGCAGGTCGTGGTGGCGTAGATCTCCGGGTAGCGCGCCGGCAGGTCGGAGCCGAACGGGCCGCGGTAGGGGAGGAACGGCATGCCGCGACCCTGCGCCTCGAGCCCGATGAGCATGCCGAGGCCCGTGTACTCGGTGAACGGCACGGTGGCCGACTCGATGGCCCTGCGGACGTTGGGAGCGAGGCCGAACGCCTCGAGGGTCACCATGGAGAACGACAGGTGGCCGAGCACGCCGGCCGCCGCCAGCAGGTCCATGTCCACCGAGCCGACGACGGTGATGGCGTGGATGTCCTTCCTGCCGGCACGGATCAGCTGACGGACTGCCGCCATCGGGTGGTTGGCGAACCAGCCACCGCCGAAGGCGACCGACGCGCCGTCGGGGACGAGGTCGCCGAGCGCCTCGAGCGGCACCACCTTGTCTGCGGACGGCGGGGTCATCAGGTCACCACCGGATCGGATGCGAGCGAGCTGCACGTGCCCACTGGGCCCTCCTAACAGGTCGGGTCGGGTCGGGTAGTAATCTATCGTTAAACGTAAATGTTTACCAGTGGGACGACCCGAGGGCCGTGGCCGGGCGGGGATCCCCGTGCCTTCGTGGCGGTGGAGCGTCGCCCCGAGGCGGGCCCAGAGGCGGGGTGGACCCGCGTGGGAACGCCCGTGACGCGCCGTGCGGAGACGGCCGCGACCCCACGGACCGCTGGCAGCCCAGTTGGATGTATGCAAGACTAACGCTTAACGTAAAGCATCGAAAGTCGACCCCCCCGATCACCCGGAGCGAGACTCACCCCGTGACGTCCACCGCAGCACGCACCACCGAGCTCGTGGTCAACGGCAGCGTCCGTCACGCCTCGCGCCTGATCACCCAGATCGAGAACGGCGTCCCCGCTGCCCGCGAGGTCCTGGCGGGCTTGCTGCCACACTGCGGCTCGGCGCAGCTGATCGGCATCACCGGCCCGCCGGGAGCGGGCAAGAGCAGCCTGACGGCGTCGCTCATCAAGGAGCTCCGTGCCCAGGGCCGGACCGTCGGGGTCATCGCCGTCGACCCGTCGAGCCCCTTCTCCCGGGGTGCCCTGCTCGGCGACCGTGACCGGATGCTCGAGGCGGCCAGCGGAGACGGCGGCGTCTTCATCCGCTCGCTCGCCTCGCGGGGAGCGGCAGGTGGGCTGGCCGCGGCGGTGAACGACGTCGTCGACGTCATGGACGCCATGGGCAAGGACGTCGTGATCGTGGAGACCGTCGGGGTGGGCCAGGGCGAGCTCGAGATCGCCAAGATCGCCCACACCGTGGTGCTCGTGTTCGTCCCCGGGTACGGCGACGCGCTGCAGGCCATGAAGGCGGGGATCACCGAGATCGCCGACGTCGTCGCCGTCAACAAGGGCGACCTGCCCGAGGCGTCCAGGGCCGCCGAGGAGCTGCGGGGCCAGGACTACGTCCGGCGCGACCCGACGGCGGAGCGGACGTGGGTGGTGCCCGTGCAGAAGGTGTCGGCCCTCCGCCACGAGGGCATCGCCGAGCTCGCGGCCCTGATCGACGAGCACTACCGGTTCACCGCAGAGAGCGCCTGGCGGAGCGAGATCGAGCGCGACCGCCGTCACGCGCAGTTCCTGTCCTTCGTCACCGAGCGGCTGCGGGTCGAGCTGGCATCGATCGACCCCGGCACCTTCGACGACGGCCGGCTGCGCGACCCGTATGCAGCCGCCGAGGAATTCGTGACCGATGTCGTGCAGGCCCGCGCGCACCAGCGTGTCGTGGGCCTGGCGGCGAACTGAGAGCGAGGAACTGATGAGCCAGGACGTGTCGACCGAGTCCTTCGAGTCCCGCAAGCACGAGTGGGAGCAGCGCCGGGCGCGCTACGCCGACAAGCTTCGCCCGGGCAAGACGCTGTCCGGCCTGCCGCTCAAGACCGTCTACACCAAGGAGGACGTCACCGGGGTCGATCTCGACGAGATGCCCGGCGTCTACCCCTTCACCCGTGGGCTCTACCCGGACGGCTATGCGCTGACCCCGTGGATGCAGCAGATGGTCTTCGGCTACGGCACCATCGAGGAGACCCGCCAGAAGATGGAGAAGATGGTGGCTGAGGGCATGGAGGGCTACTTCGGCCACAAGGTCTTCAACACCGTGTACGACATCCCGTGCATGTACGGAATCGACGCCGACGACCCCGAGGCAGCCGGCAACCTCGGCCAGTGCGGGGTGCACATGAGCACCGGCGACGACTACGACGAGCTGATCCGCGGCTGGGACCTGGAGTCCACGAACTTCTCGATGATCACCGGCGACAACTGCCTGCCCGCCCTGGCGCTGCTGGCCGCCGCGGTCGAGCGCCGGGGCGAGCCGCTGTCGAAGATGCACGGCAACTCGATGAACTGGTACCCGCGCATCGCCGTGCAGGACGTGCCCTCGTGGGAGCCCAAGTGGGGCTACGCCCTGCTCATCGACCTGGTCAAGTGGGCGAAGGACAACGCTCCCGACTGGAACCCGGTCAACATCTTCATGTACGGCATCTCCGAGGCCGGGGCCACGCCCGTCCAGGAGCTCGCCTACGGCCTGGCCTGGGGCAAGTCCATCATCGACGCCGGCCTGGCGGCCGGCTTGGCGCCCGACGACTTCATCGGCCGCCTGTCGTTCCAGATCGGCTGCACGGTCAACGTCTTCGAGGAGGTGGCCAAGTTCCGGGCGCACCGTCGCATGTGGGCGAAGATCTGCAAGGACGCCGGTGCCACCAAGCCGTCCAACATGCTGGCCCGGGTGCACGTGCACACCAGCGGTTACGTCCTGACGCAGCAGCAGCTGCTGAACAACACCGGGCGGATCACCCTGCAGACCCTGGCCGCCGTGCTCGGCGGCGTCGCCTCGATCCACAATTGCTCCTACGACGAGGCCGTCGGGGTGCCCACCGAGGAGTCCCACCGCACGGCGCTACGCACGCAGCAGATCCTGATGTGGGAGAGCGGGCTGCGCGAGGTGGCCGACCCGCTCGGGGGCTCGTACTTCGTCGAGCGGCTGACCGACGACATGGAGGCGGCCGCCTGGGAGATCTACGACGGGATCGAGGCCAGCGGGGGCTACCAGCGCGGGATCGAGACCGGCGAGATCAAGCGCACCATCGACAACTCGTCCTACGAGCTCAAGAAGATGATCAACAACGGCGAGCTGCCGGTGGTGGGCGTCAACCGCTACGTCTCGGACGAGCAGGAGAACTACGAGCCGTTCCGGATCGACGAGTCGATCGAGGAGAAGGCCAAGGCCCGGCTCCAGGCGTACCGGGCGAGGCGCGACGAGCCCGCCGTCAGGGCGGCGCTCGAGAACGTGCGGGTGGCGTGCGAGGCGCTGAAGAGCGGAACGGGGCCTCTCATGCCGGCGCTCGTCGACGCAGCCCGGGCCGGCGCGACCAACGGCGAGATGATGGTGCCGATGCGCGAGGCGTTCGGCTGGTTCGTCAGCGAGTGACCGTCAACCCCGAACGCTGGAGAGAGGAGCAGGTGGTGTCCAAGGAGCACATCAAGGTCCTCCTGGCCAAGAAGAAGATCGACGTCCACGGTCGCGGCACCAAGTTGATCGCGCGCGAGCTGCGGGACGCCGGGATGGAGGTCGTCTACTTCCGGTTCGGTGTCGTCGACGAGATCGCCGACGCGGCCCTGCAAGAGGACGTCGACGTCGTCGGCGTCAGCATCATGACGAGCGGTCAGATGCAGATCGCCCGCGAGCTCGTCCCTGCGCTCAAGGCCCGCGGGCTCGACGACGTCCTGGTGATCATGGGAGGCATCATCCCCGAGGTCGACTACGAGCCGCTGTACAAGCTCGGCATCCACCGCTGCTTCCCCCCGGGCCTGCCCGGTGGGACGGTCGCCGAGTACATCAGGGAGAACGTCGGGACCGCCACGCTGGCCTGAGTCGTCGGCTGGCGACAGGAACGGGAGCCCAAGGAGGGCCCAAGGAGGGACAGTCATGGCCGCGCTCTCCGGAGTGCACGGCAAGTCGGTGATCGTGACGGGTGGAGGCGGGGGGCTGGGGTCCGCCCTGGCCGCCGAGCTCTGCCGGCTCGGCGCCCGCGTGGTCGTCTGCGGCCGCACCCGGGCCACCCTCGACCAGGCCGTGGGCAAGATCGAGGCCGAGCTCGGACCCGACCAGGCCCACGCGGTCACCTGCGACGTCCGGGACCCGCAGTCCGTGCGGGACCTCTTCGACCAGGCCGAGGAGCTGCTCGGCGGCGTCGACGGGCTCGTCAACAACGCGTCCGGGCTGTTCCCGGTCCAGGCCGAGGACCTCACCGCCAACGGCTTCGACGCCGTCGTGAAGATCGTCCTGAACGGCACGTGGCACTGCACGTCCGAGGCCGGCCGGCGGTGGCTGGCCGCCGGGCGCAAGGGCGCGGTGGTCAACGTGCTGACGCCGTACGCGTGGATGGGCGCCCCCGGCATCGTCCACAACGCGTCGGCCAAGGGGGGCGTCCTGGCCATGACGCGGACGCTGGGCGCCGAGTGGGCGGGCCGCGGCGTCCGGGTGAACGCCGTGGCGCCCGGTTGGATGCCGGTCGGGGGGACGGAGGTCCTCGCCGGCGACGCTGCGGCGCGTGAGCGGCTCGTCGAGGCGATCCCGGCCCGGCGGCTGCTGCGCCCCGAGGAGACCGCCCGGGCCGTGGCGTACCTGCTCTCCGACGACGCCGACTACGTCGTCGGGGAGACGCTGACGATCGACGGCGGGCACCACCTGTCGAAGGGCCTGTACGAGTTCCTGCACGAGCTCCCCGGCCGTTGACCATGTCTTCGGGGGCATCGGCCCGGTGGGAGTGGTCAGACGCTACCCTTGACGACATTCGTCAACGTTCAATGTTCTGAGGGGGAACTTCGATGCCCACTGGCGAGCGCAAGCCCGCGTCCGCACCGCCCAGGCCACGTCGCGGCCAGCTGCCCCCGAACGGGCGGGCAGCGAAGGCCGCCGCACCGTCTGAGGATGCGCCCGGTCCAGCGGAGGAGACGCTCAGCATCGGTGAGCTGGCGAACCGGACGAACGTGTCGACGCGGACCATCCGCTACTACGAGGAGCTCGGCATCCTGCCCGAGCCGAAGCGGACGTCGGGGGGCACCCGCCGGTACCCGACGGACTACATCTTCTACGTCGAGGGAGCCAAGATCCTCAAGCAGCTCGGCTTCGGGCTCGAGGAGATCGCCGAGCTCGGCAAGTTCGCGCTGACCGGGGCGTCGGCGTCCAAGCGGACGCGCGCCATCCTGCAGGAGAAGCTGCGCGAGCTGAACCACCGGATCCGGGTGCTGGACCGCCTGCACGACCTGGTGGAGGACGCGTCCGTCGACCCGAAGGCCAAGGACCTGCCGGTGCCCGAGCTGCTCCGCTGGGTGACCGAGGAGAACGGGTTCCCCGAGTTGAGGAATGGGGCGGCGCCAGATCGGTGACCCGCCCAGAGGCATCCACCACGAGGGCCCCGTGCCTCCGACCCTTGGCGCTTCGCTGACGAGCGGCGTGGCGGCTCCACGTCGCCGCCCCCAAGGCCAGCCGGGATGCTCGTGCAACCTCGGAACCGCCGCTCGACGGTGGACCCACCGCCCGGAGTCCCTCACCCGACCGCCGCCGGCCCGGAGCCCGTCCTCGCACGGGCTGACCGCCGGCGACGAAGCGTGATATAACGTTGGACGTCAAGTGCGAGATGCGACGCCTGGAGCGCGGATGTTCGACAGGTACTACGACGAGCTCGAGGTCGGCGACCGACGCGAGTTCAGCGGTGTCACGATCACCGAGACGCACGTCGTCAACTTCGCCGGGGTCACCGGGGACCACTTCGGCCTGCACATGGACGCCGAGTACGCGAAGACCACGCCGTTCGGGCAGCGGATCGCCCACGGCCTGCTGGTGCTGTCGTGCGGTGCGGGCCTGATCCCGCTCCTCCCCGGGCGGGTGCAGGCGTTCCTGGGCATGGACGAGGTGCGGTTCCTGGCGCCGGTCTTCTTCGGCGACACGGTCCACCCCGTGATGGAGGTGCTCGAGAAGCAGGACAAGACGTCCGGCGGAACGGTCGTGGTCCAAGAGCACATCGTCAACCAGAAGGGCGACGTCGTGGTGTCGGCGAAGATCCGGATCTGGGTCGGGTCCAGCCCGGAGAGCGCCGGGACCCCGTCCGCCTGACCCATCCACTCGGAACGTGGCCCGTCGTCGCACCGGCAGGAGTGACGACGGGCCCGCAGCGACGGAGACGCCATGGAACGGAACCTCTTCGAGCCCGACCACGTCGCCTTTCGCGACTCGGTGCGCACGTTCATCGAGCGTCACGTGGCGAAGGAGTACGAGCGCTGGGAGCACGAGGGGATGGTCGACCGGCTCCTCTGGAACCGGGCCGGGGAGGCTGGCTTCCTCGGGATGTCCGTCCCCGAGCAGCACGGCGGCGGGGGCGTGCCGGACTTCCGCTTCAACGCGGTCCTGACCGAGGAGCTCGCGCAGTCGAACATGCTGTCGCTCTCGTCGGGGTTCGGACTGCACAACGACGTGGTGGCGCCGTACCTCGTGGAGCTCGGCACGCCGGAGCAGCATGCCCGCTGGCTGCCCGGGTTCTGCTCGGGTGACATCGTCACGGCCATCGCCATGACGGAGCCCGACGCCGGCAGCGACCTGAAGGGGGTGCGCACCACGGCGCGCCGCGACGGTGGTTCGTACGTCGTGAACGGCACGAAGACGTTCATCACCAACGGGATCCACGCCGACCTCGTGATCGTCGTGGCCAAGACCGACCCGGAGGCCGGGGCGCGGGGGATGAGCCTGCTGGTCGTCGAGCGGGGGATGCCGGGGTTCGAGCGCGGTCGGCGGCTGTCCAAGGCGGGCATGCACGCCCAGGACACCGCCGAGCTGGTGTTCGACGACGTGCGCGTCCCGGCCGAGAACCTGCTGGGCCGCGAGAACGGCGCCTTCGGCCACCTGATGGACAACCTGCCCCAGGAGCGGCTGTCGATCGCCGTCGTCGCCGGCGCCGCCGCCCGCGCGGCGTTCGCCTGGACCGTCGCCTACTGCCACGACCGCAAGGCCTTCGGCCAGCCGATCGGCAGCTTCCAGAACAGCCGGTTCAAGCTCGCCGAGATGGCCACCGAGATCGAGGTCACCCAGCACTACATCGACCGGTGCGTGGTGGACCACAACGCTGGCCGCCTCACCGCGGTCGGAGCCGCCAAGGTGAAGTGGTGGGCGACCGAGGTCATGAAGCGGGTGACGGACACCTGCGTGCAGCTCCACGGCGGGTACGGCTACATGGACGAGTACCCGATCTCCCGCGCCTGGCGGGACGCCCGGGTCCACACCATCTTCGGCGGCACCACCGAGATCATGAAGGAGATCATCGGCCGCGACCTGGGGTTCTGACGGCGGGGCTCGGCCTGGGTCCACTGTCGGAGCACCCGTGACGCGCTGCGCGTCGGTCGGCACCAGGTTGGTGCGCGGTGCTCGGGTGCCGGACGTGGGGCCGGTTGCATCGGGACGCGTTCGACCCGGGCGTCACCCTGCGGCGGGTTGGCTCGAGTCGGGGGCGGCGGGGCCGGGGCGAGCCGCTGCGAGCACGGCCATCCAGCGCACGAGGTCGTGCCCACCCGGTGGGTGACGAAGGCGTGGCAGCGCCAGCCGAAGAGCAGCGCACCGTGGGCCGAGACGGACCTCGTGCGCGGCACGACGAGGCGGTGGCGGTCGCCAGAGGCGGTCGCCAGAGGCGGTCGCCAGAGGCGGTCGCCAGAGGCGGTCGCTGCCTCCTGGGCGACGCCGCCCGCCGCCTCGTCGATGTCCTCCCTGGCCTCCTCGTCGACCGCCTCGACCGCCTCGACCGCCTGTCCCACCCACGTGCCCCGGCCGACGGTGATCGAGCCAGGTCGTCCGGACAGGTCCACGTGCTCGTCGGAAGATCGCGTCGGGACGGTGCCCGTTCGCCAGGGGACGGATGGTCGTGCCGCTACTCCCATCCCTCCCGGTGGAAGGGCATGTTCCGCGGACGGCCAGGCGTTGCTTCACCTCGTCGACCGTGGCGTGGCGATGGAGCAGGGATCAGGCCGGCTGGCGGTTCGCGGCGTGGCAGCCGGCGACCCGGCCGAAGAACGATCCGGGACCGAGGCTCAGTCCGCTGGCGTACCCCTTGCCGTCCTGGGCGATGGTCGATGCGCACGCCCCTGCCGCGTACAGCCCGGGCACGGGGCGGCCCCGGGGTGTCAGCACCCGGGCGTCGGCGTCTGTGCGCAGCCCGCCGAGGGTCATGAAGAGGTAGGAGGACGTGTCGAACGAGACGTCGAACGCCGCCCACGGTCCGTGCGTCAGCGGCACCAGCCAGTCAGGGTGCTTCAGGAGCTCCGGGTCTTCGCCGCGGGCCGCGTGCTCGTTGTACGCCGCCAGCGTGGCGACGAGCGCACCAGTGGGCATGCCGAGGGCCCGCTCCATCTCCTCGACGGTCTCCCATCCGTCCACCAGCGTGTGCCGGTGCGCGGCGATCTTCGGGTAGGCGAACGTGGCGGTGTCGACGACCAGGTAGGCCTTCTGGTCCGGTTGCTCCATGATGAACGCGGCCGTGCGCCCGTGATAGGAGTCCTCCGCCACGAAGCGCTCTCCCCGCAGGTTGACGAGCACCCCCTTGATGAGCCCGCTCGGTGGGTAGAACGAGCCGGTCGCGATGGTCCCCCCCATCGACTGCGTGCCGGCACCGGCCGACACTCCGAGCACGATGCCCGCGCCGTCGTTGTAGGGGATGCCCAGCGGTTCCGACGTGCCGGCCAGCGCAGGGACGTGGTCGGCGAGCATCCCCGGGTCGAAGTTGAAGCCACCGGTACCGAGCACGACGCCGCGGCGCGCCCGCACGTGGAAGTCGGCACCCTCGTGCCGGGCACGCACGCCGACGACCCCGCTCACCTCGCCGGCGACGAGCGCGGTGACGCGCGTGTCGACCATCGCCGGGACCTGCTCGGCCTGGCAGGTGGCCAGGATCGCCTGCATGCCGACGGCGCCGGCGTGCTCGCCCTCGCCGGCGACCTTGTGCCCGCGCGGTGCCGGCCGGGCGATCTCCCGGTACGGCCAGGCCTTCTCGTTGCCGGTGCTGAACAGCCCGGTGGTCCTCGTCAGGACCACCGACTTTCCGCCGAAGTAGCTGCGCTCGAAGGGCACTCCCTGCGCCTCGAGCCAGTCGAAGTGCGCCGGGCTGCCGTGGCAGTAGGAGCGCACGATGGAGGCATCGGGCGCGTTGGTGCTGGCCAGCAGGAACTTGTACATCTCCTCGGGGTCGTCCTGGTGCCCCAGGTCCCGCTGCAGGGCGGTGCCGCCGCCGAGGTAGAAGATGCCCGACGAGAGGATGCTGGACCCGCCGGGACCGCCCGCCCGCTCCACCACGAGCACGTCGGCACCGGCTCGCTGCGCCTCGAGGGCGGCGCAGGCACCGGCGATCCCGTAGCCGACCACGAGGACGTCGACCGTCTCGTCCCACTCGGCGACGCTGTCGGCGGTGACCACCGAAGCCTGCTCCGACACCGGTCCCTCCTCGGCTCTGCCGCCTTTCGGGACGAGCCTATTGACACTGACACTTAACGTCCAATGGAAGGTCTTGGTACCATGCGCCATGGACTTCGAGCTGTCGCCGGCGGCGCGCGATGCCAGCGAGCGGATGTGGCAGTTCATGCGCGAGGAGGTCTTCCCCGCCGAGCCGCTGTGGCGCGAGCACCTGGACGCGCACGGCGAGCACAGCCACCCGCCCGTGATGGAGCGCCTGAAGGACTCCGCCCGCAGGCGTGGGCTGTGGAACCTGTTCCTTCCCGACGTGGCAGGGATGAGCAACGTCGACTACGCGGCGGTCGCCGAGATCACCGGCTGGTCGCCGGTGATCGCCCCCGAGGCCATCAACTGCCAGGCGCCCGACTCCGGCAACATGGAGACCTTGAGCCTGTTCGCGACGCCGGAGCAGAAGGCGACGTGGCTCCAACCGCTGCTCACCGGCGACATCCGCTCGGCGTTCGCGATGAGCGAGCCCGACGTCGCCTCGTCCGACGCGACCAACATCGCCACGGTGATCCGCCGGGACGGGGACGAGTACGTCGTCAACGGGCGCAAGTGGTGGATCACGGGCACGGCCGACGAACGCTGCACGATCCTCATCGTCATGGGCAAGACGGACCCCGACGCCGACCCGCACCGTCAGCAGTCGATGGTCCTCGTCCCCCGGGACACGCCCGGCGTGCACGTCGAGCGGCATCTGCCGATCTTCGGCTACCAGGACCAGCACGGGCATTCGGAGGTCGTGTTCCGCGACGTGCGGGTGCCGGCCGCCAACCTGCTCGGGGGCGAGGGCGACGGGTTCCGCATCGCCCAGGCGCGCCTCGGACCGGGCCGCATCCACCATGCCATGCGGGCGATCGGCATGGCGGAGCGGGCGCTGGCGCTGATGGTCGACCGGGCCGGGTACCGGTCCGCGTTCGGCACCAAGCTGTCCGACCACGGTGCCGTGCAGGAGCTCGTGGCGCAGTCGCGTATCGAGATCGACCAGGTGCGCCTGTACGTCTACCGCACCGCCTGGCTCATCGACCGGTATGGGGCGAAGGGGGCGCGGTCGGAGATCGCGGGGATCAAGGTGGCGGCACCGGCGATGGCCACCCGCGTCATCGACCGCGCCATGGAGGTGTTCGGGGCCATGGGCCTGAGCGACGACACGCCGCTGGCGTACTTCTACGCCTGGGCCCGGGCGCTGCGGGTCGTCGACGGCCCCGACGCCGTGCACCGCCGGACGGTGGCGCGCCAGGAGCTGCGCCGCGAGCGGCCCTACGTCGGGTAGGGCGAGGGACGCCGACCGGCCGGCCGTCCGGCACCACACGCTCCGGGACGGCGACACCCGTCCGGGGGGGCGACCGCCGTCCTGGCGTCCCCGTTCCCGGGCCAGCCCCTGGCGTCGCCGGAACGTGTACAGTATACTTTACGTTGAACGTAAAAGAAAACTCGAAGGAAGGTACCGCCGTGGCCGATGTGGAGCGGACCGACATGGAAACGCTGTACGTGGAGACGCACCTCGAACCGCGGTTCGCGGTCGTCACCCTGCACCGCCCGGACGTCCTGAACGCCGGGAGCCCGACGCTCTTCCACGAGCTGGCGGAGACCATCCGGTCGTTCGACGCGGACGACCGGGTCCGCGCCGTGGTGCTGACCGGGGGCGACAGCCGGGCATTCTCCGCCGGTGCCGACCTCGGTGGCATGACCTTCGACAACATGGCGAACTGCCGCAGCTTCATCCGCCAGGCGCACGCGCCCTTCGAGGCGATCGAGCGGCTGCCCAAGCCGGTCATCGCCGCCGTCAACGGCTACGCGTTCGGGTTCGGGACCGAGATCGTGCTGGCCTGCGACCTGGCCCTCGCGTCGGACAAGGCTCGCTTCGGGCTCCGAGAGATGAACCACGGCCTGGTGCCCGCAGTGACCATCACCCGCGGCGTCGACATGATCGGCCGCCGCCGCGTGGCCTGGATGGCGCTCACCTCCGACGACCTGAACGCCGAGGAGGCCCGCGAGTTCGGGATCGTCAACAAGGTCGTGCCCCACGAGCAGCTGGTGGACGAGTACACCGCACTGGCCACGCGCATGGCCAAGCGCGCCCCGCTGGCGGTCTCCTTCACCAAGTGGACCCTGAACAAGGCTGCGGGCGAGCACTACCGCCAGGGGGAGAACCTGATGCCGGCGATCTTCGCCTCCAAGGACGTCGAGGAGGGCCGGACCGCCTTCGCCGAGCACCGGGAGCCGGAGTTCCGCGGTGAGTGACCGTTGCCCGACCCCGGCGGACGAGGGCGCACGACAGACAAGGACTTGTGCATGAGCGTGCTCGACCAGTTCCGCCTCGACGGCAGGGTGGCCATCGTGACCGGCGCGTCCTCGGGGCTCGGTGCGGCGTTCGCCGAGGTACTGGCCGATGCCGGTGCCGACCTGGTGCTCGGCGCGCGCCGGGTGGACCGCCTCGACGAGACCAGGAAGAAGGTGGAGGCGCTCGGCCGGCGGTGCCTGGCCGTCGCCACCGACGTCTCCGACGCCGCGCAGTGCAGGCGGCTCGTCGACGCGGCCGTCTCCGAGCACGGCCGGGTCGACGTGCTGGTCAACAACGCCGGTGTCGGCTATGCGACCCCGGCGCACAAGGAGGACCCGGGCAACTTCAACGACGTCCTGCAGACCAACCTGGTGGGCGCCTGGTACATGGCGCAGGCGTTCGGACAGGCGTGCATCGCCGCCGGCCACGGTGGCTCGATCGTCAACGTGTCGTCCGTGCTCGGCATCAGCGGCAGCGAGATCCCGCAGGTCGCGTACTCCGCCTCCAAGGCCGGAATGCTCGGGATGACCCGGGACCTCGCCATGCAGTGGGGAGGGCGACGGGGCATCCGCGTGAACGCGCTCGCCCCGAGCTTCTTCGATTCCGAGCTCACCGGCCCGCTGTTGGCCACCGACGTCGGCAAGGAGAAGGTGCTCGCCCGCACTCCGATGGGACGGGTGGGAGAGGTGTCGGAGCTCTCGGGCGCCCTGCTGCTGCTGGCCTCCGACGCCGGCTCGTACATCAACGGCATCACGCTCGCCGTCGACGGCGGCTGGAGCCTGCACTGAGGTCCAGGAGATAGCGGACGACGGAGCCCGGGCAGGTCGGCAGCGCCACGGACGCCCCTTCCTTCGAGCACGGTGAGGTCACACATGGCTTCCATCCCCGAAGAGACCCCGGCACGGCCGGCGGCCGAGGAGCAGCAGGCCGAGCGAACGGTGCGTGCCGGGCGCCAGCCCGAACCGGAGCAGCTGAGCATCGGGGAGCTGGCCAAGCTGGCGGCGGTCTCCACCCGGACCATCCGCTACTACGAGGAGCTGGGGATCCTGCCGGCCCCTCCGCGTACGTCGGCCGGGACCCGCCGCTATCCGCGTGCCTACGTGTTCTACCTCGAAGGGGCCAAGGTCCTGAAGCAGCTGGGCTTCGGACTCGAGGAGATCGCCGAGCTCGGGCGGTTCGCGCTGACCGGCGCGTCGGCGTCGGCCCGGACGCAGGCCATCCTGCAGCAGAAGCAGACCGAGCTCAGCCGCCGGATCCGCGTCCTGGACCGGCTCCACGAGCTCGTCCGTGACGCCGCCACGTCGGAGCACCGTGCCGACGAATCGCCCGTCACCGACCTGCTGCTGTGGGTCGGCACCGAGAACGGGCCGACCATCGTCTGATCCCTGACAGCGCTCCGATCAGCGGACCCCGGACCGGTACGGCGAGTCGTCGATCAGCCGGCGGGCGATGCGGACCGGGGCGGGGGCGTCCGGCAGGCCGTCGGGGGCGAACCACGCCGCGCCGGCTCGGATCCCGACCTCCTCCAGCACGTCGCGGCGCAGGGCCTCCTCCACCGTCTCGCTCGGTTCCACCAGACCGACACCGAGGCCTCCGTGCCCCACAACCCGTCCAACGCCCTCGTCGAGTCGACCGGCTCGAAGCTCGGGGCACTGCTACGAACGAGCGCCCTCGGGATCGCCAGCCACCGGCCCTTCGACGAGCGGGGCTGGTTCCTGCCCGAACGGACGACAGCGGTCAGCCAGCTCGGTCGACTGCTCCACCACGGCGTCGTGGTCCTCACCGGCGGCGAGCGACCCGACGACCTCGGCCTGCGCGGCAGACGGGGCGTCGATCCCGGCGACGTCGGACCTCCACCTGGCGGTGCGGACACTGGTGGCCACGGAGAGCTCCACGAGGTATCCGGCGCACCACGTCGGGAGGTCGAGCGGCCCTGCGGCCCTACGGCCCTGCGGAGTGCCATCACCTGGCCGGGTTCGGAGCAGAGGAGCCGGTAGACGTCGTAGGCGTCGCCGTGCCGCGTGTCGGCGGTGGGTCCCCGCCTGGTCGGCATGCTCTGCAGCTCGGCCGCTGCCGCTGCCGGTGCCGGGGCGAGGCGCAGCGTCCGTTGGACGAGGCCGCGCGCCGCTCCGTCGTGGTGGCGCACGAGCCGGACGGTGCCGGCCGGCTTGCCGGGCGATCGCTGCGATCGACCATCCCGCTTCCCCACTGCTGCGATCCCCAGGTCGTCCTTCTGGTGTCGACGTCGACGGTGGGGCTCCTCTCCTCGGCCGGTGGGGTCCTCTCCTCGGCCGGTGGGGTCGTGGTGGCCAGTCCACCAGCCTGGGGAGGAGCCCACCCTGCGGATGGGTCCCCGGAGGTGGGGAAGTCCAGTGGGGGCGGGTCTGGGAGGTCGCGCTGAGCGTGGTCACCGGCCCGCGAAGCACGGGGTGCCGATCGTCCCAGATCGTCGGCAGGAGCGTCGTCGGGGTCCGTCTGCCAGGATGGTGCATCGAGCAGGGCCCGCACCCTGTTCCTGCGATCCGGACCTGACGTGGTGCCAGGCACCGGTTCGTGCCACGCACGGGCGCGGACAGCGACGGTGACGTTCCCGCGGAGCGGACGTCATCCATCGGGGGGACGACGACGGTGGTGCCGAGGAGGCACTCGGAGGAAGGAGCCGGGGGTGGCGCGAGTCAGCACGTACCTCAACTTCCAGGGTCGGGCCGAGGAGGCGTTCTCCTTCTACGCCGAGGTCTTCGGAACCGAGCTCACCATGCTCAGCCGGTTCTCCGACATGCCCGGACCGGGCTCCGGCGAGCTCCCCGCCGAGGAGCAGGAGCTCGTCATGCACGCCGAGCTCCCCATCCTGGCGGGCCACCTGCTGATGGCGACCGACCTGCTCCCCTCGACGGGCCACGAAGCCCGCATCGGGAACAACACGACGATCTGCCTCGATGTCGACAGCAAGGAGGACGCCGACCGCCTCTACGGAGCCCTCTCCGACGGCGGCTCCGAAGGATCTCCGATGGCCGACATGCCGTGGGGTGCGTACTGGGGCGTCACGCTCGATCGCTACGGGATCCGTTGGATGATCGACTACATGCCGGAGCCCTGAGCACAGCCCAGCGGCTGCGTTCGGCAGAAGGTCGTCCACCTCTTGGCGAGTGACGAGGACACCGTGACAGGCGACGCCACCGACCGTCCCTCGGGGACCGACCGGCGGACGGTGCACGACGAGATCGCGCAGAAGCTGAAGGAGCATCCCCCCAGGAAGGGAGCGCGGTTCAACGCCGCTGTCACGGTGCTCGAGATCGGCGGCGCCCTCGCGTTGTTCCATGTCGCCCGGGGGATGGGCGCCAGTGACGTGGCCAGCTACCTGGCAGGCAGCGTCGGCCCGATCGCGGGCGGTATCGCGGTCTGGGCCAGGGCGCGCAAGTTCAGCGGGGCATCGGCCGCGATCTTCGCGTTCACTGCCGTGTCGGCGGTCATCGCCGTGGCCGGGAGCACGAGCCCGAAGGTCCTGCTCTACAAGGACTGCGCGACGACGGCCCTCGTCGGGCTGATCTTCTTGGGATCGTGCCTCTTCGCTCGCAAGCCGATCGTGTTCTACCTGGCTCAGCGGTACGGCACGGACGGAACCAACGAGGGAATGGCGAATTTCGACGTGATGTGGGACCTCTACGGCGACTTCCGCTCCGGCATGTACGTGACCAGCTACCTGTGGGCTGTGTTGTTCCTCGTCCAGGCGGCCGGCACCGCGCTCGTCGTCCGCCGGTCCACGTACTCCACCGCCTACGACTACGACCAGGTCCTTCCCCTGGTCGCTGTCGCGGTGGGCATCGTCGGCTCGCTCGGCATCGGACGCTTCTTCACCAGGCGAGGCAGGGCCCGGGGCTCCGCAGCCGAGGCCGCGCACGCCGACCCGGCGTGACCACCGTCGCCAGCCGCTCCGGCACGCCCTTGTGCCAGCCCGCTCTCGTCCCCGGAGAGGACCGCCGAGCTCGCCCTCGAGCACCGACCACGGCACCTGGTCATGCTCGAGCTCCCGGTGAGGACCCGTGCGTGCACGCGACCGCGGGCTGGCCTGCGGCACGTGGGGGCCGCCGCGGGCGCTCCCGTCCCCGACCGGCACGCACGCCCCCGTCCGGGCCCAGGTGGCCGGGTGACCGGGCGGTGCGCGAGGCGACGCGCAGCCGACTGCCCGGTCACTGCCGCGGGGCGGCTGATCGCGTCGGCTCTCGCAGGGTCATTCGCTTCGGCTGAACGAGAGGACCGCCACCGCCAGCAGCCCGAGGCCGAAGACGGCCACCATGGCGATCTGCACAAAGGTGGGGACCTGCCAGCCGGCCCAGCTCACCCCGGCGTCGAGCCGGGCCCGGACCAGCGGCGACAGGTGCAGGTGGGCGAAGACCAGGTGGCGGATGGGGACGACGGCATAGGTCAGTGGGTCGATGCGGTTGAGCACCGTCAGCCAGGTCGGCAGGTGCGAGGCCGGGAACATCGCGCCCGACAGGAAGTACAGGGGGAGCACCAGCATCTGGGTGAGCGCCATGAACGACTGCATCTGCTTGATGCGGGCCGACATCATCACCCCGAAGGCGGTGATGGTGAACGCCAGCAGGAGCTGGATGCCGAACACCTCCAGCATCAACAGCGGGGCGTAGGGCACGCCGACCAGCCCTGCCAGGGCGATGACGATGATCCCCTGGAACCCGGCGACGGTCGCCCCGCCCAGGCACTTGCCGATCACGACGGAGCTCCGGCGCACCGGGGCGACCAGCATCTCGCGCAGGAAGCCGAACTCGCGGTCCCACACGATCGAGGCGGCGGCGAACAACGCGGTGAACAGCACGGCCATGGCCAAGATGCCCGGGTACAGGAAGGTGCGCAGGGACAGCCCACCGGAGAAGCCCGACGTCAGCTGCGAGAGCCCGGTCCCCAGCACGAACAGGAACAGCAGTGGCTGCACCAGCGAGGTGACGATCCGCAGCCGGTCACTGAAGAAGCGGACGACCTCGCGTTCCCAGACGATCCTGACGGCCCGCAGCTCGCTGCCGCGGGTGCGGCGCGCCACGCGAACCTCGACCGGAGGCGAGCTGGTCGGCGCCGTGGTCGTGCTGGCCATGGACCTCACCGCCGGGCGGTGAAGCGGGCCATGACGTCGCGGCTCCGCTCGGTTGCCGACGCCTCGGCGTCGCGGATGGTCGTGCCGGTGTAGGACATGAAGACGTCGTCGAGGGTTGGCCTGGCCACGCTCACCGAGAGGATGGCCACCGGCAGCTCCCCGAACAGCCGGGGCACGAACTGCTCCCCGGACTCGACGGCGAAGGTCACCATGCCCTCGGCCAGGACCGCCTCGAGGCCGAAGCGCTCGTGGAGGCCGTCGATGGCGGTGGTGTCGTCGCTGGTGCGGATCTGGACCCGGTCCTTGCCGACCGAGGCCTTCAACGCCTCGGGCGTGTCCAGGGCGATGATCCGGCCGTGGTCGATGATGGCGATCCGGTCGCAGTACTCGGCCTCGTCCATGTAGTGGGTGGTCATGAAGATGGTGATGTCCTCGCTCCGCTTCAGCTCGCCGATGTAGGACCAGATGAGCGCCCGGGTCTGTGGGTCGAGCCCGACGGTCGGCTCGTCGAGGAACAGCACCCGGGGAGAGTGCAGCAGCCCCCGGGCGATCTCCAGGCGCCGCTTCATCCCGCCCGAGAAGGTGGCGACCTTGCTCTTGCGCCGGTCCCACAACCCCACCATCTCGAGCACTTGGCGCATGCGGTCCTCCAAGCCGGCGCGGGGGACGCCGTAGAGCTCGGCGTGCAGCCTCAGGTTGCGCAAGGCACTCAGGTAGCCGTCCAAGGTCGGGTCCTGGAACACCAGCCCGATGTGGCGGCGCACCTCGTCGCGTTGGCGCACCACGTCGAAGCCGGCGACCGACGCCTGCCCGCCCGACGGCGTGACCAGGGTGCACAGCATGCCGATGGTCGTCGACTTGCCCGCCCCGTTCGGTCCGAGGAACCCGAAGGTCTCCCCGGGGGCGACCTGCAGGTCGATGCCCCGCACCGCCTGCACCTCCCCGTACGACTTCACCAGCCCGGCGACCGATACCGCCGTCTGCACCGTCGACATCGGCGTCGAACCCTCTCGTGCTCGGCCGACTTCTGCCGGCCGACCGCCAAGCATAGGGCTCGTGCTCCTCGGGCTGGCGTTCGGCGTCTCGTGCGGGTCGACGGCGATCCGTCCCACGGCGTGCTTCGGGAGGAGGTGGAGCGGGCGCCCGCTCGGCCAGCGGGGTTCACCCCAGGGCGCCGAGCCCCGGCGCGAGCCGGTTCGCGCGTCGTGCGCCAGGGGCGGCCCGTCAGCTGCCCGGGCTTCGTCCGGGGCGGGCGGCCGGCGACCGGGTGACCCGCGCCCACAGCTCGTCCGGGCCGGCGAGGATCGCCTCCTCGCCCACGACGGCGGCCCACCGCCGCTCGGAGCCCCACTCCTGGCGCCACGACCACAGGCGGCTGGTCAGGTGGTGGAGCGGGTGCTCCTCGGTCATGCCGACGGC
This sequence comes from uncultured Acidimicrobiaceae bacterium, assembly GCA_964610905.1. GTDB lineage: Bacteria > Actinomycetota > Acidimicrobiia > Acidimicrobiales > RAAP-2 > JAJZJT01. The sequence continues at coordinate 30,476 of CAZSYT010000001.1, read as the reverse complement.
GCCGTGGACCTGATGAGCGTGGGCGGCGACGACGCCCGCTCCGATGGAGGCTACGGACTTGGCGACCGCCACTTCGAACGCGGCGTCGGGGCCGACCCGGGAGAACCGTTCGGCCGCCGCAGCTGTGGCACACCCCACGAGCTCGCTCTCGGCGACGAGCTGCACCAGCCGATGTGCCACCGCCTGGAACGCGACGATCGGCCGGCCGAACTGTCGACGCTCCGCGGCGTAGTCGATGGTCAGGTCGGCGACGGCCTGCATGCCACCGGCGATCATGAGCGCCCGGGCCAACGCACCGCGCAGAGTCAGCTCCGCGACCGCTTCTCGTGGGACCGGTGCCACGCGGGCGGAGGGCGTGGCAACGCCGTCGAACCGCAAGGTGTCTCGGGCCTCGCCGGCGAGGTTCGAGCCCCGCTGCACCGTGGCATCGGCCGGATCGAGGAGGACGGCCACCGGGCTGCCGTCGGACGTCGCCACGGTGAGCACGCCGGCTGCCATGCTCCCCCAGGGCACGCGTCGGAGGACCCCGCTGGCCCGCCCGTCGGCCACGACGACGTCGTCGACGCCGCCGTGGGCCACGGAGATCGGCCCGTCGGGGAGCGCGATCCCGGCCACGCCGGCGAGCCAGCCTCCGACGAGCGTCCCCTCGGCCAGGGGAAGCGCCACCCCGTGACGACCGGCGAGGAGCGCCAGCGTGCAGGCATCCACGAGCTCACCGCCCGCGCCACCCACCGCTTCGGGCACCCCGATCCGCGTCAGCCCGGCGTCCTCGAGGCTCCGCCAGCAGCGTTCGGTCCAGCTCGCGGCGTCACGACCACGTCGCTCGTCCAGGCCACCGTGGTGCTCGAAGATTCGCTCGAGCGTCGCCGAGAGGAGGTCGCCTGATCCCGCGCCCCTGCTCGGACGCTCCCGGAGCGACTTGGCGGCGACCGATCGCAGCACCTCGGTGGTGCCGCCTCGGATGGTGTAGGCAGGGGCGAGCTTGGTCGCCAGGCCCAGGAGGCCCTCGAGCCCTCCTTCGGCGTCGCCGTCGACCTCGCGGTCGGTGATGCGCTGGACGGCGGCGACGACCTGCTGCTCCAGTGTCGTCCCGAGGTCCTTCACGATCGCCGCCTCGACGGCAGGCGACCGCCCCTCGTGGAGCGCCCGGGCGACCGACAGCGACAGCTGACGCACCGCCCACGTTCGCCCGACGAGCGCGCCGACCTGCTCTTCCTGGCGGGACGCGGCGTCGGCGTCCTCCGCCAGGAGGTGGACGAGCAGCTGCCAGGCGGAGAGGTAGCGGTCGGGACCGGACCGCTCGAAGGACAGCTCGGAAGTCACCTGCACCCACCCCATGCCGACGTCCCCCAGCACCTGCTCGTGGGGGACGAGCACGTCCTCGAACACCACCTCGTTGACGTGGTGCCGGCCGTCGAGCGTGCGGATGGGGCTGACGCGGACGCCGGGAGCGGCGAGGTCGACGATCAGCTGGGAGAGGCCGTGGTGACGGTCGTCCCCCGGCGGAGAGGTACGGCACAGGACCACGATGAAGTGGTTCCGGTGCGCGTTGGTCGTCCAGATCTTGGTGCCGTGCAAGGACCAGCCGCCGTCCACCTCGGTAGCGCGGGTGCGCACCGCGGCCAGGTCGGAACCGGCGTCGGGCTCCGACATGCCGATCGAGAAGTAGCACTCGCCGGCGGCAATGGCCGGGAGGTACCGGCGCTTCTGCTCTTCGGTGCCGTAGGCGAGGAGCGTCGGAGCCGTCTGACGGTCCGCCACCCAGTGGGCTGCCACCGGAGCTCCTGCGGCGAGGAGCTCCTCGGCGACGATGTGGCGGTCCATCGGGCTCCGCCCCGAGCCCCCGTACTCGGGCGGTATCGCCATGCCGACCCAGCCACGGGCGGCGAGAGCGCGGGAGAACGTCGGATCGTGGTCGGCATCCATGCCGAGGCCGGGTCGGTAGCGACCGGGCGGGAGCTCGGCGGCCAGGAAGCTCCGCACCTGACGCCTGAGCTCCTCCTCGTCCTCCGTCGGCGAGGTCGGCGCCAAGCGAAGCCCGCTCATCGTCGCACCGCCTGGCGCCGCACCGCCTGGCGCCAGTGCGACCTCGTGCGCACGGCCCGCTCCATGGCGAGGGCCGCAGGCCGCGCCACCGCCGCTCCGAACGGTCCGCGGGCGGCGGCGACGGGGGCCGCCGGGGCCTCGGCCCTTCGATCGGTGCCGACGGCGTCGCAGCACCCAGCCGATCGGGCGCCCGTCTCCGGCGACGACGCGTCGTGCTCGGAGGGGGTCGACAGCGTGTGCGCCGCGGGGCTCCCGTGCCGAGCCGGCGTCGTGGTCCCTTGCCCAGGCACCTCCACCTCCGTCCTCCCGTTCCTCGGTGTCCGTGCTCAGAAGCCGGCATCGCCCCGGCGGGCGGCCACCTGCTGCCGGGTGAGACGGGCGACGTCGGGCAGGGCGGTCCCGGGCCCGAAGCACCCCTCGATGCCGATGGACCGCAGACGCTCCTGGAGCTGGGGCGACGACACGATCCCGCCGACGACCACGACGACGTCGTCGAGCCCGCGCTGCTCGAGAGCTTCCATGACGCCTGCGCACAGCGGGTAGACGGCGCCGGAGAGGATGCTCAGGCCGAGGACGTCGGCATCCTCCTGCAGCACGATCTCGGCCAGCTCGTCGGGAGTGCGCCGCAGGCCCGTGTAGATGACTTCCATGCCCGCGTCCCGCAGGCCGCGTGCGATGACCTTGGCCCCCCGGTCGTGACCGTCCAGTCCGACCTTGGCGACCACCACCCGGATCACCTCCGGACCCTGGGCCTCGGCCCCGAGGCCCTCCTGCACCGGTCCCATCACAGCCGCGCCATGTCGCTCGTGTACTCCCCGAAGACTTCGCGCCAGACGTGTGCCACCTCGCCGGTGGTGGCGTAGGCCTCGACGCAGTCGAGCACGGCCGGCATCACGTTGTCGCCACCTCTGCACGCGGCACGCAGCTCGTCGAGGGCTTCGACCACGCGCGCCTCGTCACGGTCGCTGCGGACTCGCTGGAGCCTGGCCACCTGGCGGTCGATCGCTCCCGCGTCGGGCTCGAACACCGGGAGCCTGGTGTCCTCGTCGACGACGAAGCGATTGACGCCGACGATGACCTTGCGCCCGGCGTCGACGTCGACCTGGTCCTGGTAGGCGCCGTCGGCCAGCTTCCCCTGGACATAGCCTCGCTTGGCGGCCTCCACCGCTCCGCCCATCTCGTCCACGCGGCGGATCTCGTCGAAGATCCCCTGACGGAAGTCGGAGGTCAGCGACTCGACGTAGTAGGAACCTCCGAGCGGGTCGACCGTGTACGGGACCCCGGTCTCGTAGGCGATGATCTGGTTCGCCCGGATCGAGGTGCGGGCCGCGAGCTCGGTGGGGATGCCGAGCGCCTCGTCGAACGAGGCGGTACGGGTCTGTTCGCAGCCGCCGAGCACCTGAGCGAGGATTTGCAGGGCGATCCGGGCGATGTTGTTCAGTGGCTGCTGGGCAGTGAGCGGCCGGCCGGAGGTGGCCGCGTGCAGCCGAGGGTGCTGCGCCTGGGTGGTGGTGCCGCCGAAGCGGGTCCGCACCAGTTCCGCCCACACCGCCCGCACGGCCCGGTACTTGGCCACCTCCTCGAAGAAGTCCATCTCGGTGCAGAAGTGGAGCTCCAGCCGGTCCCCGAAGTCGTCGATGCGCATGCCCTTGGCCAGGCAGGCCTCGACGTAGGCGATGCCGTTGCAGACCGTGAACGCCGCCTCTTGGACGCACGACGCACCTGCCTGCTTCATGTGCGACCCCGAGATGCTGATAGGGAGCCAGGTGGGTGCCTGCTCGGCCACGTACTGCACCATGTCGGTGGCCAGGCGCACCGACGCCTCGATCGGCACGAACTGCGTGCCGCGGGCGATGTACTCCTTGATCGGGTCGTTCTGGATCTGCACCGTGAAGGCCGACGTCGGCACGCCCTGCTTGCGAGCCAGGGCCAAGAACCAGGCGGCGGCCAGGGGACCGATGCAGTTGGCCGTCGTGAAGACGTGGCCCACCTTGTCGAGGGGGATGCCGTCGAAGATCCGCTCGACGTCGGCCAGGGACGAGATGGCCACCCCTGTCTGACCGACCTCCATCCGGGCCAGCGGGTGGTCCGAGTCGAGGCCGATCTGGGTGGGCAGGTCGAGGGCCATGGACACGCCCCCGGTGCTGCCCTGTTCGATGAGGAACCGGTATCGCTCGTTGGCGTCGTCCGCCGTTCCGAAGCCGGCGTACATCTCGAGCTTCCAGGGCTCTCGTCGGTAGCCCTCCGCGGTGAACCCACGGGTGAAGGGAGGTGCGCCGGGGACGCCGATGTCGCGCTGCCAGTCCCAACCCCGCTCCTCGAGGTCCCGGGGGGTGTACGTCGGCCGCACCACGATGCCACTGGAGGTTCGGAGGTCCGCGTCGGGGCCGGCCCGACCGGGTTCACCGTCGTCCCTGGTGTGGGCATGGTCCGTGCGATCCTGACCAGCGCTGTTCATGGCGCGTCCTTTCCGTGCCAGGGCCCGTCCACCCGTCCTGTGCGGCCGTGCGCTCCGGCGCGACCGCTGTCACCACCGTCAGCGGTGAGCGGCGCGAGCAGCTCGCGTGCGATCGACGAAGCCGGCTCGTCGTCGAGGAGACGAGCCGTCAACGTCGCGTCGTCGACCAGGCGCCGGTGCGCCCAGGCGGTCGCCATGGCCCCGACCGTGCGCTCCACTCGCTCGACGCGCGCCCGCAGCGCACCGCCCGGCGGATCGGCCCTGGCCTGCAGGTGGGCGCGGTGGGCCTCGATGGCGGTCCACAGCGAGCCCACCGAACCGACGTCGTGCGCCACCGTGGGGACCACCGGAGGGGCCCAGCCGCCCTCGTCGTGGCCCAGTGCCACGTGCTGCTTCAGGGCGCGGACGAGGTCGGCCGCACCGTCCACGTCGGCCTTGTTGACGGCGAAGACGTCCGCCACCTCGCCCGTCCCCGCCTTCTGCACCTGGATGTCGTCGCCGCCAACGGGAGTGACGACCACGACGGTGGTGTCCACCGCGGCCGCCATGTCCGGCTCGATCTGCCCGACCCCGACGCTCTCGACGAGCACCTCGTCGAAGGGCAGGCGGGCGAGCAGGTCGACGATCTCGCCGGTCGAGGCCGAGAGGCCGCCTCGCTCCCCCCGGCTCCCGACGCTGCGCACGTAGACGCCCGGGTCGCCGACGTGGCGGAGCATCCGGACGCGGTCGCCGAGGAAGGCGCCTCCGGAGCGGCTCGAGCTCGGGTCCACGGCCACCACGGCCACGGTGCGGCCCGCCGAACGGGCCACCGACGTCAGCGCGTCGATCAACGTCGACTTCCCCGCACCCGGGGGACCGGTGACGCCGACCACCGGCGAGCGACGGACGCCGGCGCTCCGGAGAGTGCCGAGCAACTGTGCGGACCCGGGAGCACCTCGCTCGATCAGGGTGATGGCCCGGGCGATCGTCCGGGTGTCGCCGGCCCGCAGGCGCTCGACGACCTCGGCACTGGCCACGAGGCACTCGGCGCGGCGCCTCTCGACGGGTCGCGCTCGTCTCGCCCTGTGCTCCTGCCCCTCCACGTCAGGCTCCGGTCGCCACGAACCAGTACCGCACCAAGGCGCCGGGCTCGGGGGGCGCCGATCGCACCTCCACCCGACGGCCCGTCTCCAATTCGCCGCCGTCGCCCACCTCGACGCGGCCGTAGACGCGGCAGTCGCCGAGGCGCACCCTGGCGATGTGGTAGGGACTGCTGATCCCGGGCAGCGGGACCCAGACCCTGGTCCACGTCTCGACCGACCCGGTGGCGGGCAGCGCCTCTCCCTCGACGGCATCGGCTCCGCACGTCGGGCACCGCAGGGGCATGGGCCACACGACGTCGCCGCAGGCGCCGCACCTGCCGCCCACGAGGCCGCCGCCGGAGCCTGCGGCGTACCGCTCGCCAGCGGGGCGATCGTCGTCTGGCGCCGCGCCCGTCACCGCTGGACCTCGAGGATGTGCACGGTGGACGCCGCCGACTCCCCTTCGAGCCAGCCCCCGCTGTTCTGGGCCAGCGCCAGTCGAGGACCCTCCACCTGGCGGCCCTGGGCCTCGCCGCGCAACTGCCACACCAGCTCGGCCACCTGGGCCAGACCGGTCGCCCCGATGGGGTGGCCGCGGGCCGACAGGCCTCCGCTCGGGTTCACCGGAGAGCGACCGCCGAGCGCCGTCGCCCCGCTGTCGAGCAGCGCGCCGGCCTCGCCCGGGGCGCACAGGCCGAGGTCCTCGTAGTAGACGAGCTCTCCGGGCGCCATGGCGTCGTGCACCTCGAAGACGTCGACGTCGTCGGGCCCGACGCCCGCCTCGACGTAGGCGGCGCGGGCACAGCGGGTGGCAACCGGCGGGTCGTCGACCGCGCCCACGGCGCCCATCCGCAGCTGGGACGCGCGGATGCGCACGGCGGGCCGCCCTTCGATCGGGACGGCGCCCGGTGCGGCGCGCTCGGCGGTCACGACGACGGCTGCGGCCCCGTCGCCGATCGCGCTGCACATGAGAAGGGTGAGGGGGTCGGCGATCGGCCTGCTGGCCAGCACCTCTTCCGCCGTCACCTCCTTCCGGAACTGCGCATAGGGGTTCCGGGCGCCGTTGGCGTGGTTCTTGACGGTCACGTCGACGAGGTGGTGCCGCTCGAGGACGCCGCGGTCGAGGCGCTCGCGGAGCCGCATGGCGTAGACGGCGGTGAACTGCAGGCCCAGCTGGCCCACCACCTGCTGGTCCCCGGCGGACTGCAGGGCCTCGAGGCTGGCCGTCCGGTCACCGACGTACATCTTCTCCACCCCGAGGGCGAGCGCGCACCGGGCCCTTCCCGCTGCCACCGCCGTCACCGCCTGGTGCAGCGCGGTGCCGCCTCCGGCACAGGCGTTCTCGACGTTGACGACGGGGATGTCGTCGATGCCGCAGTCACGCAGGACCGTCTGCCCACGGATCATGTGCTGCCCGAGCAGGGCGCCACCCAGGCTGTTCGAGACGAAGGCGGCGTCGATGGCACGTGGCCCGATGCCTGCGTCGCGCAGGGCGGCAAGGGTGGCGGTGGCACCGAGGTCGCGGAGCGTGCGGTCGGGGAACCGCCCGAAGGGATGCATGCCCACACCGGCCACGTACACGGCTACGCCACCCCTTCCCCGAGCGCTGCCAAGACGGGACCCGGCACGATGGAGCCAGTGCCGACGATACCGGCCAGCGCCACCACCACGTCGAGAGGAGCTTCGGAGCGCTCCGCCAGGCCGGGGAGGTCGGCGGACAGGTCGTGCACGCTCGGGTACAGGACCTGTCGGCTTCCCAGCGCGCGCGAGCGTGTGGCGCCATCGACCTCGACGATGATCTCCACCGCCTCCTCGGGGATCTCCCGGTCGGGAACGAGCTCGACGACGTCGAGGACCGCCTGTTCGTCCGGGCGCGGCGCTGCGTCGAGCCGGTCGACGGTGATCGCCCCGTCGAGGTAGGCGAGGGCCACGCAGCGAGCGATGCTCATGAGGGAGTCAGCTCGCGACCGGAACGGCCCCCGGTTGGTGGTCCCGGGATAGCTCACGTCGGTGGGCGCGAGGCGCACGACCATCGCCCGGGGGCGCGCTCCGCCCAGTTCCCGTCCGAGGCCTGCGGCTGCCGCGCTCGGCACCTGGGCGATGCCGCTGACGGGGAACGGCTTGACGGCGAGAGGGCCCAGTGGCAGCGGCGCTGGGCCCTCGAGGAACACAGCCAACCGTCGTGCCCCTTCGTCGCCGAAGAACGCGTTCGCCCAGCCCGCCGGTCCCTCGATGGCCTCGGGAGCTCCGACGGCTCCGGCTGCGGCCAGCAGGGCAGCCTCCACCCCGGCCCGCGTGGCCACGGCCACCTCCACCAGCCACTCGTCCGTGCCCGACACCCACGCCTGGTTGGTGCCCCCGGCGGTGGCCGCCGCCAGAGCCAGTGCCGACGCCAGCTGGTCGGGAGCGAGGCCCATGGCGACGCCGGCGGCGACTGCCGCTCCCAGGGGTGCGAACAGCCCGGTGGGACGGAAGCCGCGTGACTGCGCGTCGGCGCGGTAGACGTGCGACACCGCCTTGATCACGGCGACTCCGGCGGCGAGGGCCGGCCGCACGTCCCCTTCGCTCACGGCGAGGGCAGCCGGCAGGACGGTCGTGCCGACGTGCACCTTGCCTGCCGGGTAGAAGTCGTCCTGTGTCCGCGCGTGCATGCGGGCAGCGAGGCGGAAGGCCCGACCGGCCGTCCCGCCGTCGGGCACGACCGCCCGGAGGCGCGGGACGAGACCGCCGACGCGTCCCGCCGCGGCCGCCAGGTCCGTCAGGACAGCGGGGCGCAGGTCCGGGCTCTCGGGTGCCCGTGCCGCTCCGAGCGCCACGTCGAGCAGCGTGCCGGCGACGGTCATGGCTCGACCGCCCCGGGGGGGGACGCGTGCCCGGAGGCGAGCGCGTTGCGGTCGACCTTTCCGTACGCCGTGTACGGGAGCGACGACAGCACGACGATCTGGCGAGGGCGGCGGAACCCCAGGCTGGTCCGGGCGTGCGTCGTCAGGTCGTCATGGTCGACGACGAGCCCGTCCCGAGGCACGACGAAGGCGCAGATCCGTTGCCCCCACTGGCTGTCGGGCAGGCCGACGACGGCGCACTCGGCCACCGATGGGTGGGCCAGCATCGCCTCCTCGACCTCTCGGGGGGCGACGTTGAACCCTCCGGAGTTGATCATGTCGTCGCGACGACCCCGCAGGTAGACGAACCCACCTTCGTCGACCGTGGCCATGTCCTTCGTCCAGATCCATCCCGATCGCATCACCTCGGCCGTGAGCTCCGGCTGGCCGTAGTACCCGGACATCATGTGCGGCCCACGGACGATCAACTCACCCAGTTCCCCGGTCGGCACGGGCGCGCCCTCCGCATCGACGACGCGGACCTCGACCGTGCGCCAGGGCCTCCCGGCCGAGGCTCGCTGTGGGCCCGGGAGCGCGTGGTCGTGCGCCTTCAGGCAGGTGATGGTGGCGGGGGCCTCCGACTGCCCGTAGATCTGCGTCAGGATCGGCCCGTACCTCGTCAGTGCAGCCTCCATCAGGGGAGGGTCGATCGGCGAGGCACCGTAGACGATGCGATCGAACGGGTTCGGGCCGTCGAGGTCGGCAGCCACCAAGCGCGCCAGCATGGTCGGGACCAGCTTGAGCGTGTCGATGCCGTGGCTCCTGCCGCGCTCGGTGATCTCCTGTGGGTCGAAGTCGGCCGCCACGTGGACCGCCGCGCCCGACGCGAGGTAGGCGAGGGCGAAGTACCCCGCTCCGTGCGACAGGGGCTGGGGCAGCAGGATCGCTTCGCGCTCCGACGACGGGCCGAGCTCAAGCATGACGTTCCACGCCACGTGTGCCAAGGCCCGGTGCGACAGCATCACGCCCTTCGGCCTCCCGGTCGTTCCCGAGGTGTACGAGATCCACGCCAGCGCCTGGTCGTCGAGGTCGAAGGCCGGGATGGCGGGGCTGGAGCGCTCGATGAGCGACTCGTAGTCGGCCGTCGCGTCGCCCCGGCCGTCCAGGCGAAGCCAGCTGAGGTCCTGCTCGGCGACGAGGACGGAGGCCACCTCGTCGAAGTCGGGCTCGCTGAGGATGGCTCGGGCTCCGCAGTCCTCGGTGGCGAGGCGGAACTCGCGCAGACCGAGCCTCGCGTTCAAGGCCACGCGGACGAAGCCGCCGTAGGCAAGGGCAACGTCGATCTCGGGGTACTCGACCCGGTTCCGGAGCAGGATGGCGACCCGGTCTCCGGGGACGATGCCCAGCGAGCGCAGCCCGGTCACGAGCCGGCGCGCTCGCGCGTCGACCTCCTGGTAGGTGCGGACGACGCCTGGCACGACGATGGCGGGACGCCGGGGGTGCTGCACGGCTGCACGGTGGAGGAGAGACGCCAGGTTCACCAGTGAGCCCTCTGCTCTCCCATGTCATCCACCCCTCTGCGCCGGCCGGGACCCAGTCGCGCCAGGTCGGTTCGTGGTCTCCGCTGAAATGACTATTTCATGGAATATCTGTTTCAGATACTGCCGGTCGCGCAGAACGACGTCAAGGGTCGGGGGGTGGAACCCCGCTGTCCCCGCCCCGTCCCGCGATCGGCTCACGCTCCTTGACAGACTCCGACCCGCTCGCCATACTCCGAAACACTCGTCTCATAGAATGTTTGTTCCACGACTGGAGCTGCAGGGCGAGGTGGAGGGACGACACCGTGCGCCTGGTGGGTGGGGACCACCCTGACGAGCCACTGCGCCAAGGGCGATCGGTGCCGCAGGACACGTGTCCGGCAACGGACCGGCAATCGGACGGACCGACAATCGGAGGAGTGGCACGTGGGGATCTCGATCACACCCCTGAATTGCGGCTACATCACCGAGGTCGAGCGCTCGGCGCACCAGTACTTCCACGGGTTCGGGGAGAAGGTCTGCGCCCAGTCCGTGCTCTGGTTGATCGAGGGCGGCAACCAGGCGCCGGTCGTCGTCGACATCGGACCCGGTGAGCCGGAGATCGTCATGGAGCGGTTCGGCCGCGAGCTGCGCCAGAGCGAGATCCAGACGCCGAGGCAGGCCGTCGCCAACGCCGGCGTCGATCCGGACGAGGTTGCGATGGTCATCCAGACCCATCTGCACTGGGACCATGCGCTGGGCCTCGAGCTGAACCCGTTCCCCAACGCACGGGTCCTGGTCCAGCGACGCGAGCTCCACTACGCGGCGTCGCCGTACCCCGCGCACCAGGGCTTGTACGACTGGCGGGTCATCAAGAAGCTCCTGCCCACTTACGCGAGCGAGTACCCCAACCTCGAGGTCGTCGATGGCGACCTGAAGATCGCCGACCACCTGCGGGTGCTGCTGACCCCGGGGCACACGCCCGGCACCCAGGCCGTGCTCATCGACACCGGAGACCTGGTGTACGCCATCGCCTCCGACAACGTGCCGTTCGCCGAGTCACTGTCGTCGCCGTCGGTGTCGGACTGGATCCCGAGCGGGATCCACGTCTCCCTGCGCGAGTGCTACGAGTCGATGGTCCGACTGGCCGACCTGGCCGACGTGATCCTGCCCTCGCATGACGTCTCCGTCCTCGAGTGGGGACCCCTGCCCCCGGGGGGCCCGAAGCACACGTTCGGGCACGCCCGTCCCCACGCCCACTGACCATGGACCGGTCCCTTCCTCTCGGCGCGCTCGGCCACCCTTCGGCCTCCCCCTACCGGGAGGGAATGGCGGCACTGGCGAGCTCCCTCCTCGATCGGCCCGCTCTCCCTCCGCACGTGCTGCACCTGGGGCTGTCCTTGGCGTTCGCCCAGGTGGGGTGCGAGCGCGACTCGGTCGTCCACGGGACGCTGGCCGTCTCGGCCGGCCTCACGTACCAGCAGGCTGTCGAGGCCCTGACCGCAGCGTTCCTGTCGCGCGGGCTCGGCCTCGTCACCCGTACCCAGTGGATCCTCGACCACTGCGACCCAGGGGGAGGGCAGGCGAGCGCGGAGCCGCCCGTCACCGGTGGCGCCCGTGCCGAGGACGTCCTCGCGTACTTCGAGACCACGTTCCACACCATCCCCAACTGGCTGCGAGCGCTGGCCGACGGCGCCCCGGGGACGCTCGAGGCCTACTTCAGGTTGCGGGAGCTCACGTTTGCCGACCGGGCCCTCCTCCGTCGCCACAAGGAGCTCCTGCTCGTCATGGTGAACGCCACGGAGCGGTACCGAGAGGGGCTCCGCGTCCATCTCGACGGCGCCGTGCAGGGAGGGGCGTCTCCCGACGAGCTGCTGTGCGCGGTGCGGGCGTCCATCCTGACCGGAGGCATGGTCGCCTGGCTCGAGGCGGCCGAGCTGCTGGCGCCGCTCCTCGAGGTGGGCGAGCAGCCCCCGAACGACGGAGGGAACGGGTGACGAGGACGAGCTGGACCCCGCCCGCTTCCGGCACGGGCTCGCCATGACCGAGCTCGGCGGTGCCCAGCCGGTCGAGCTGCCCGAGATCGACATCGTCACCGGTGACTGGCAGGCGAGCCTGGCTGCGACGGTGGACCGGATCGGCGCCCACCGTGTGGCGGTCGTCTGCGGGCCCGGCTTCGAGCGGTCCGTGGGCATGCGCGACCGACTGGCCGACCTGCCGGTGGAAGCCGTACGTCTCTGGAGCTCGGTGGTGCCCCACGCTCCGCTCGGCGCGGTGGAGTCCCTCGCTGCCGAGGTCGGGGAGTGGCGGCCGGACCTGGTGGTGAGCGGTGGTGGCGGATCGGCACACGACACGACGAAGGGCATGGTGGCCGTGCTGGCTGCCGGTGGTCGGCTCCTCGACCGCTGCCTCGTCTACCGGCCTCCGGACGCCCCGGTCATGCCGGCGTTGCCCGCCACACCGCTGCCCGTCGTGACGATCCCGACCACGTTCGCGGGATCCGAAGCGAACGGCGCGGCCGGGTTCACCGACGAAGCCGAGCACCGGAAGCGGGTGGTCGCGTCCCGCTCCCTGACGCCCCGGGCCGTCCTCGTGGACGGTGCTGCCCTGGCCACGACCCCCACGGACATCCTGCGCGGGTCGGCCATGAACGCCATCAACCACTGCGTCGAAGGCCTGGCTTCCCGGCGGCGGCACATCGTGTCGGAGGCGTTGCTGGCGAAGGCGCTGGGCGAGCTGGCCGCGGCGTCCGACGCGCTCGGGCCCGACCGACCCGACGCGTTGACCCGGGCATCGGTGGCTTCGGCCGTAGCGGGCATCGGACTGACGGGCTCGTGGCTCGGCCTGGCCCACGCCATCGGCCACGTGGTCGGAGCCCGCACGGGCGTGCCGCACGGGTGGTGCCACGCCGTGCTCGCCGGCCCGATCGTCCGGTTCAATGCCGCCGTGCGCCCCGAGGGCCACGAGATCGCAGCGTCGGTGCTCGGCGTCGGAAGGTCGTCCGAGCAGCTCGCCGAGTGGCTCGACGCCTTGGCGTCGCGGTGGCAGCTCCCTCGACGGCTGCGCGACCTCGGCGTGACCGAGTCCGACGTGCCGCACCTCGCCGAGGCTGCCTGGCGCGACCACGACACGTTCTACAACCCGAGGAGCGTCACCGGGCCCGACGAGCTGGCCGACCTGCTGGCGGCTCTCTACTGACCGCATCCGAGCCACTTCCGACCCGAGAGCGCCCGTCGGTTCCCGGCCCCGGGAGCCGAAGGGGCAACCGACCAACAACCCAAAGGGAGGGAACAACAATGGAGCACAACAACGGGAGACCGCCTCGACGGCGCCGAACGAGGAGACCGGCACTGGCGATCCTCGGCGCGACGATGGCCTTCGGCGTGGCTGCGTGCGGTTCGGCCACGTCGGGAAGCGTCGCGAGCCACACGTCGACGGCATCGGGAAAGACGTTCACCCTGCGCCTGTCGAGCGACCTCCCGGCCTCCTCGGCAGGTGGGCAGACCGACGCGTACTTCGCCAAGGAGGTGCACACGCTGACAGGTGGGCACGTGACGGTCAACGTCTACCCGCTGTCGCAGCTCGGCACCGAGGCAACCGTGCTCACGGCGGTGCAGAGCGGCAGCATCGACTTCGCCGACCTCAACACGTCGTCGATCACCGGCCAGATCCCGAAGTTGGGCCTCTTCAGCCTGCCGTTCCTCATCCACTCGGAGCAGGGGGCGGCGGCGCTGTTCACCAGCAGCGTCGCCACCGGCATCCTGTCGGGCATGCAGTCGAACGGCGTGCAGGGGCTGGCGATCATCAGCAACGGCCCCTTCGAGCTGCTGGCGGACCGGGCGGCGACCAAGCCGTCTGACCTGAACGGCATGAAGATCCGAGTGGTGACCGACCCCATCTCGACGGCCATGGTCAAGGCCTTCGGGGCGAGCGCCGTTCCTCTGCCGTCGCTCCAGGTCTACTCGGCGCTGCAGCAGGGCGTCGTCGACGGGGCGATCACCGCGCTCCCTGGCTTCATCGCCCTCAAGTGGGACGAGGCGGTCAAGCAGTTGAGCATGCTGAACCCCCAGTGGGACGTCCAGGCGCTGATCGCCTCGCCGGCCACGATGTCACGCCTGCCGGCCTCGTACCGCCAGGACGTGCTCGAAGCGGTGAAGAAGGCACAGGCGTACGACGCGTCGGTGACTGCGCCGACGACCCAGGCCGACCTGAAGCAGCTGCAAGCCGCTGGTGTCACGGTCAACCAGGTTCCCGACCCGGCGCCGTTCCGCAGCACGGCCAAGGCCTTGTACTCGCAGTTCTCCTCCTCGATCGGATCGTCGGCCATCAGTGCCGCGGAGAAGGTCGAGTCCTCCTACTGACCGACGCCCGGTGACCGCCGGCAACGATGTCGGCGGTCACCGGGTGGTCGCACCGATCGGGGGAGGCACGTCTGTGTCGGGAACGAGGAATCGCATGCACGGACCGGTCACCACCCGTGACGCCCCAGAGACGCTGCAGCCGGGTGTCGATGGCGGTGAGGCCGCGCCGGCGAAGAAGGGCACCGGTGGCGTGCTCGGCGTGGTCGAGACGGCGGACGGCTGGCTTCGTGCCGCCTGCATGACCATCGCTGCCTTCTTCCTGCTCGGCCTGGCCGGCATCGTCCTGTACGGGATCGTCTCCCGGGAGCTGCTTCCGGGCGGCCAGCCGGTGTGGACGAACGAGATCTCCAACTACCTCTTCATCTGGTGCACCTTCATCGGCGCTTCGATCTCGGTCCGCGACCACGCGGAGCCGAGCGTCGCGTTCGTCGTCGATCGCCTCGGCGCTCGCTCGGCGACGATCGTCCGGCAGGTCGTCGACGGGTTCGCCCTGTTCGCGTTCGTGTACCTCGCCTACTACGGCGTTGCCATCACGCAGCACGTGGAGGGCCAGATCAGTCCGGCCAGCGGGCTACCCGTCACGTTCGTGGCGGCCGCCGTCCCCTGCGGGGGCGCGCTGATGGCCGCCTTCAAGGCGAGCGAGATCGTCCGGCGCCGATCGCTACCGGCGGTGGCCGTCGCAGTCGCCGTGGTGACGGGAGGCATGCTCGTCGTGGCGATCCACGGGCTGCTGTCCGGAGCGGCGTTCTTCCCGCTCGCCATCGGCGGGCTGTTGGTGCTGCTGGCCCTGGGCCTCCCGATCGGCGAGAGCTTGCTCGTCACCGGGATCCTCGCGTGGAGCCTGACCTCCGGCTTCGCCTCGAACCTCTCCTACGTCCAGTCGCTCTTCGAGGGCCTGAACGACTTCACCTTCGTCGCCATCCCCTTGTTCCTCCTGACCGGCGCCCTGGTGGCGCACACCGGAGCCGCCCGCAAGCTGACGCGCTTCAGCCGCAGCGTCGTCGGCTGGCTTCCCGGGGGGCTGCCGGTCGCCGACGTGGCTGCCAGCGCCGTCTTCGCCGACATCTCCGGAAGCGCGGTGGCGGACACCGTCGCCCTCAGCTCGGGCATCGTGCCCGAGATGGTGGAGGAGGGCTACCCGCTCCCGTTCGCCGCGGGGCTCCAAGCGAGCGCGGGGACGCTCGGGGTGCTCTTTCCACCGAGCATCAGCACGTTGATCTATGCCTCCGTCGCCAACGTGTCGGTCAGCCGGATGTTCGCTGCGCTGCTCCTTCCCGGGCTGCTGGTCGCAGCGACGTTCGCGGTGGCTGCTTCGGTCCTGGCGTGGCGCCACGGTTGGGGACGGCGCCAGCGCTTCGACCCCCGCCACCTGGTCCGCACCGGATGGTCTGCGACCCCTGCCCTGGCCGTGATCGCGATCGTCCTCGGCGGCATCTTCTCGGGCATCTTCACCGCCACAGAGGCAGGGGCGGTCGCCGCCTTCTACGTGGGTGCCGTCGGCCTGGCCGAGAGCCGGCGTCGGGTCGGCACCATGGCCAAGGCGGCCGTGGCCGACGCGGTCCGCTACACCGGGCGTGTGTGCTTCATCATCGGCGCCGCCCTCGCCTTCGGGGGCGTGCTCGTCCTGAAGAACGGACCTCAGCAGCTCGTCACCGCGCTCGGGGGCATCGGCCACGACCGGATCGTCGTGCTCGTCATCCTGCTGGCCGGGCTCGTGGTCGTGAACTCGGTGCTCGAGCCGAGCACGACGCCACTGGTCGTCGTCCCGATCCTCATCCCGCTCCTGGCCACCTACGGCGAGAGCCTCGTCCACTTCGGCGTGATGCTCCAGCTCGACGCCGCGATTGCACTGCTGCTCCCCCCACTGGGCCTGTGCCTGTTCCTCGTCGCTTCGGTGGCCAAGGTCCGGATGGAGTCGGCGGCCCGGTGGGCCCTTCCGTTCATCGGGGTGCTCGTCGTCGATCTGGGTATTGTGTTGTTCGTCCCCGGCTTCACGACGTGGCTTCCGAACCTCATGGGGGTCAAGTAGCCGATGAAGAAGTGCCGGAGTGGCTCGGCGGGCGGTGCGGCGGTGCGAGGGCGGTGCGTCGGCCGACGACGTTGGACGGGAGACCGGCGCTCCGCTCGGGGTGGAGCTGATCAGCAGGGGTTGGCGTCATGACGCGACGGGGCGTTCCGCGGGTGGGCTCGAGGATGGACCCGGCCGAGGATGGCGCAGCGGCCGACGAGGGAACGACCGGTCCGGCGGTCCGGACGATCGAAGCCCTCCTGGCACTGACCCAGGGCCCGCGTACCGTCACCGAGATCAGCGAGGAAGCCGGTCTCCCGAAGGCGACCGTGCACCGGCTGCTCAACCAGTTGCTGCAGATCGGCATGGTGTACCAGGCCGACAACCAGTCCTACATGCTGGGGGTCCGGGCTCTCGAGCTGGGGCAGGCGTTGCTCAACGAGCCCGCCTGGTCCTCGGTGTTCATGTTCAGGCCCGAGCTCGAGGAGCTCGCGCTCCAGACCGGCGAGACGGCTACGCTCCACGTCCGCGTCGGCAATCAGCGGGTGTGCATCGCCGAGCACCAGAGCCCGAACGCCCTCCGGTACGTCGGCGGCGTGGGCCAGACCGTCCCGCTCCACCTGGGATCGGCCGGGAAGGTCTTGCTGGCGTTCGCGGGCAAGGACGTCGTCGATCAGTACCTGCGGTCGATCCAGGTCCGGTCGGCCAACGGCTCGACCCCAGGCGACAGCGACGACGCCGAACGGCTCCGCCAGACCATCCGGAGGGTCCGACGGAGCGGGTGGGCGGAGAGCACCGGCGAGCGGATCTCCGGGGCCAGTGCCATCTCGGTTCCCGTACTGAACCACGAAGGGGAGCTCATGGTCGTCCTGAGCATCCTCGGGCCGACCCTGCGGCTCGGTGCGGAAGAGCGTCGTCACCTACTTCCGCACCTGCGACGGGTGGCGACGTCGATGGCGCTCACGGTCGGCGTTCCCCTCGACACCTGACGACGTCCGGCGGCGGCCGCGCTCGAGGCGGTCACGCAGCAGCCGGCACAGCCACGGAGACCGGGACGGAGGAGGACCGGAGCCCTCCACCTCCACCCCCCGAGCGAGCGAGGCTCCACTCCCCGAGCGCGTGAGGCGTTCCGGGCGCCTTGACGCCCCGACGGCCTCGGCTGCCGTTCGGACCCCGGCGACCTTGCCTGCGGCCGGCGGACGTTCCCCGTCGTGCGCGCTGGCTCGCCGTCGCGCCGGCGGCGGCCCCTACGATCGGAGCACGGAAGGCATCGCCGTCGGCACGGCCCGCGACCGGTTGGCGCAGCCCGCCGGGCACGACATCGAGCTGCCGTCGTCGCTCCGGTGATGGCGGTCGACTGTTGCGTGGGACGGGCGTGCCCGAACGCTCACGGCATCGCTGCGAAGGCGGCAGCCAACCGATCGAGCGTGGACTCGACGTCCTCCTCGGTCGTCCGAGGATTGATCGTGCAGAGGCGCAGGACGGACCGCTGTCGCAGCGTCGTGCTGGTGACCGCCGCGTAGCCGTCGCGAGCCAGCACGGCGGCGGCCGCGGCGTGCGCGCCTGGGGCGACGCCGGGCCTGGCGAACGTCACGATCCCGAGCTGCGCCGGGGTGACCACCGCCCACCGGTCGTCGGCCCGGAGGACGCGCTCCGCGTGCTCGGCCAGCTCGATCCCTCGGGCGATGGCCGACCGGATCCGGTCGAGCCCGTAGGTCTTCATGGTGAGCCACAGCTTGAGGGCGCGCGACCGGCGGCTGAGCTCGAGGCTCCGGTCGCGTAGGTCCACCTCCCCGGTGCCCGCGGTGGCGTCGGTGAGGTACGCGGGCGTCATCGAGAAGGTCCGCGTCAGCGCGCCGGGTCGGCACACGAAGAGGGAGCCGATGTCGTAGGGCTGGAAGAGCCACTTGTGCGGGTCGAGCACGAGCGAGTCCGCTCGGCCGAGCCCGCCGAGGACCGACCGGCCTCGCTCGCACAGGGCCGCCGACGCTCCGTAGGCGCCGTCCACGTGGAGCCACATGTCCTCGGCCGAGCAGAGCTCGGCGAGGCCGTCGAGCGGGTCGACGGCGCCGGAGTTGGTCGTCCCGGCCGTCGCGACGACGAATCCCGGCCGCAGGCCGCCCGCCCGGTCGCCCGTCACCGCTTCCCGCAGGGAGGTCACGTCCATGCGGTAGTCGGCGTCGCTCGGGAGCACGCGCACGTGCTCGGGCGGGAAGCCGATCGCGGTCAGAGCGCGCTCGATCGACGCGTGGGTCTGGTCGGTGAGATAGGCGACGCCGGGTCCGGTCGCGTCGCGGGCCACGATCAGGCCGGTGGCGTTCGCCAGCGATCCCCCGCTCGTGAGGACCCCCTCGGTGCCCTCGGGGAGGCCGATGAGCTGCCGGAGCCACTCGAGCACGACCAGCTCGACGGCCGCCGGCCCCGAGCCGCCGGCCCACGAGGCAGCGATGGCGTTGAACCCCGTCCCGAGCCAGTCGCCCAGCACGGCGGCGAACGACGACGGACCGGGCACCCGGGCGAAGTAACGCGGGTGGTCGCCGTGCTGCATGTTGCCGAGCGCCACGTCGACGAGGACCTTCAAGGCCTCCTCCGGGTCACCCGGCACGTCCGGAGGCGGTCCCCCGATCGACGAGCCGAGCTCGTCGGGCGAGCTGGCGTGGATCGCCGGGCCCTCCGCGCCGTGCTCGAAGTGGTCGACCACTCGGTCCACGACCCAGTGGGCGAGGCGCCGCATGTCGGGGACGGACATGCCCAGCGTGTCGGGCTGGTGCGGCTCTGCTCGCTCCTCGGTCATGGTGCTCCGGACTGCGCGGCGCTCGTCGTCCCGGGACGCTGCTCGGGACCCTCCTGTCCAGCCTACGGCCCGTGCCGGCTGTACCTCGCCCATCCCGCCGGTGGGCCTCGCCCATCCCGCCGGGGAGCCTCGCCCATCCCGCCGGTGGGCGTCTCACTCGGCCCAGCGGGGGGAGGTCGTGCGGGGTGGGAACAGGGCTTGGCGCCAGACGACGACGTTCGGGCCCTCGGCGCGGAGGGCGGCCCCGAGGGTGTCGGCGATGGCCGGTTCGGAGCCGTCGGGGACCGTGGAGACCGGTAGGCCGAAGGACCGGGCGAGCATCTCGAAGTCCGGGGAGCGCAGGCCCATCCCCTCGGCGTCCCGGCCGGCGTGGACCTGGTCGTAGCGGAGCATCCCGTACCCCCCGTCGTCGACGATCAGCACCGTCACGGGCAGGTCCTCCTCCCTGACCGTGGCCAGCTCGCCCACCCCGAAGAGGACGCCGGCGTCGCCGCAGACGGCGAGCACGCGCCGGCGTCGGGCCGCCCCGGCGCCCACCGCCGCCGGCAGGGCGTACCCGAGCGTCCCCCAGCCGACCGGGTACTGGAGACTGCGGAGCTGGTCCGGGTGGAAGTAGCTGCCCAGCCAGTAACCCGGTATGCACATGTCGTTGACGACGACGACGTCGGCCGCCACGCGCTGGACGGCGGAGACGAAGGCACGGGCGGACGCCACCCGGGCATCGGCGTCGAGGTCGGCGAGGGCGCTCCCGACGACGCGGGGCAGCTCGTCGCTCGCCCCGCCGGCCCGCGCCGGCGTCGCCGTGAGGAGCCGCTCGGCGACCGAGCGGACGTCGCCGCGCACGGGGACGACCCCGTCGTACCCGAACGAGCGCTCGCCGGCCAGGACGTTGACGTCGACGACGAGCGGCGGGAGCGGGAGGGACGCGTTCTTCGTGAGCATGCCGTCGAAGTCGGAGCCGAACGCCAGCAGCACGTCCAGGCCGCCGAGGAGCTCGCCGATGGCCGGCTCGTGGGGAGGGAGCGGCACCCGCACCGGCGATCCCGGGCCGCCGAGCCCGCGCGAGGAGAACGTCGTGAAGAGGGGGGCGTGGAGGTGCTCGGCGAGGGCGACCACGACGTCACCCGCGTCCGCCTCGACCACGCCCCCGCCCGCCCAGATGCCGATCCGGGTCGCGTCCCCGATCGTCCTCGCCACTCGTTCGAGCACACCCTCGTCGGCCTGCGGGGGCAGTGGGGGCGACGGCACGGGGACGGGGGCCTCCTCCCAGAGGACGTCGGCCGGCACGTCGACGTAGACCGGCCCCCGGGGAGGGGCCAGGGCGTCGGCCATGGCCAGGCCGAGCACCCGGCCAGCCTCGTCGGGGCTCCGCGGGCTCCATGCGGACTTCGCGAGGGACCGGAACAGCGCCGCTTGGTCCGGCGACTCGTGCAGGCTGCGGGCGAGGCCCGCCGACCGCGTGCGGGTGGCGACCTCGCTGGCCACGAGGAGGACCGGGGAGCGCGCCATGGACGCTTCTCCGAAGGCGGCCACGCAATTTGCCGCCCCGGGACCGGTGGTGACGAGGGCGACCCCGAGCGCACCGGTCGTCCTGGCGAACCCGTCGGCGGCGTAGACCGCCGCCTGCTCGTGCCGGACCTTGACGACGGTGGGCAGGTCGGCACCAGGCGCGGTGCTCCAGAACGCCAGGTTGTGCACCCCCGGGAGCCCGAAGACCGTGGACGTGCCCACGCGGCCGACGGCGTCGAGGAACGACTCGGCGACGCTTCCCATCGGCCCTACGTCGACAGCGCCATGACCAGCACGCTCGGCACGAGGAAGACAGCGCAGAGGACCCACGGGGGCCAGTACTGCGTGTCGATCTTCGAGCGCGACCGGTCCTCGAGCGGGTGGTCGTGCCCGAGTGCGACGGTGCCCCCCGGCTTCATGAGCTCCTGGACGGTCGGCACGTGCTGGTCACCGTCGCGGGTCACCACCCATCGTTCGATCACGTGCGCCTCCTTCTTCGCCTTCCAGCTCCGTGGAAGCCGGTCCTCGTCGACGTCCTCGAGACCGTCGACGTGCTCCTGCACCTTCACCCCCCAGTAGCCGTAGTAGTAGGGATAGGCGAACAGCACGTAGAGGGCGGTCCCGAAGCCGGCGAGGACGGGCTCGAACCACGAGAACACCATCAGCACGAAGATCGGCATCAGCGCATGGCCGACGTAGCCGTAGGAGACGGCGCCGCTCATCGTCTGGAGGGGCCCGATCCTCCGGTAGTAGTGGCGTCGGAGCTCGTTCGCGTCGCGGACGTCGACGTGGAACGAGTTCAGCATCGTGTCGAAGACGTCGAGCGACAGGACCCACATGAGGATGATCGTGATCGCCACCGCGAAGACGGGACCCTTCACGAGCGTGTGGTACTCGCCCGCCGACGCCTCGGAGCGGTCGATGACGACGAGCGTGAGGAGCAGCACGACGACGGCGATCATGATGCCCTGCACGTCGCGGCTCGACCGGGCCTTCTCGCGGATGAGCGCCTCGTCCTGCTTCTCGTCCCGGTCCCTGGCCCTCTGCTCGTCGTCCCGGTCCCTGGCCCTCTGCTCGCTCGTTTCCGCGTCCCCGGCCAACGCGGTCTCGAGCTCCGCGAGCGACGTGCCGCGGTGGGAGCTGATCCCGTCGAGGAACGAGCGCAAGGTGAAGAGGTGGAGCACGCCGCGCGTGTGGTCCTTCGAGAAGGATGACCGCGTGAAGTACGCGATCCACCACGACAGGAGGAAGACGAAGCAGCCCAGGTCGAGCTGTTGTGACGGGCGGAGCTGCGACCACGCCGAGCGCCCGTCGGCCACCGTCAGCCGGGTCAGGCCGAGGACGAGGAGCCCGTACATGACGGCCGCGATGGCAGCCATCAGCGAGATGGCCCACCCGTGCGACCGCTTCGTCTCGAGGATCGCCAGACGTGGCTCCTGCGCGGTCCCGCCGCCGCTGGTCACCTCGGCATCGTAGACGAGGGTGCCGGGACCGCTCGTGGACGCGCGGTCGAGCGCCCCCGTCCTCCGACGCCCGACGCGGCAGCATCGCGGGGGATCCGGTCGAGGTTCCTTCCGGACGGGTCCCCGGGGCTCGGCCGACGTCCCTCGAGGCGTTCGTCGAGGGCGTCACAGGGGGCTGTAGATCGCCCGCATCGTCATGGCGGTCAGAGTCTCGACGGGGTCCTCGACACCGGCGCCCGTTCCGAGCGACAGCTGCTGGCCCACCCGCCAGTACAGGTGCATCAGGCTCCAGGCCAGGTCGAACGCGCTCGGACCGTCCGGGGCCCTGCCCCGCCGCCGTTCGGCGTCGATCAGGGCGGCGAGACGTCCGACCAGGCGAGCGCTGATCGACGTCCAGAACTCGGCGAGCTCGGGATCACGCTCGGCCAGGTGGTCCATCGCCCGGAGGAGCGGACCGTGCGTCCGCCACCGAGCCAGCAGGTTCTCGACCACGGTCTTGACGGCGTCGCGGATGGACGGTGCGCCCCCGAGCGGCTCGAGGACCGCCTCGGTCAGGTCCGCGCGGGTTCGTTCGGCCAGGGCCCGGATGACCTCGCTGCGCGACGAGAAGTAGAAGTAGAAGGAGGACCGCGAGATGCCTGCACCCTTGGCCAGCTCGTCGATGGTGATCGAGGCGATCGGCTTCTCGGAGAGCAGTCGCCATGCCGTGTCGAGGATGGCCTGCTCCTTCACGTCGCCCTTGCGCGGTCCCTGCCGACGTCGCCCGGGCCGGGCGAGCAGGTCGGCGCCAGGGGGGGGAGCCGGCGCGGTCCCGGCTGTGAGTGGCGCTTCCGGTGGCGTCGTTGGGGGTGCCGGGGCCGAGGTCACAGCGGCGGGAGGTCGAGCCCGCTGAGCGAGGCGCGAGGCGCTCGGGACAAGGCGAGGACCATGTCGGTGAACGCTATCGCCTCCCTGCGCATGCGGGAGAAGCTGGTCTTCGGGACGGTCGGCACGCCCCAGTTGAGCAGATAGGTCGGCCCGGTGATGTAGTTCATCGTCATGACGTGGCCGTCGGTCCACAGCTGGGTCCCTTCGCCGGGCCATCCGTACCCGTTCGGGCTCCCCGGTGCGTCGACGTAGGGCCGGAGGGCCATCGCCGGGCCGGCGTTCGCCCGCCTGAGCGCTCGCATCGCCGCCGACACCATGGCTGCGTTCTCGGGCACGAAGACGACGCCGAGCTCCGGCCGACCGGTGAGCGCCATCTCGCCACGTGCGTCCTGCGCCCACTCGAGCGCCCCGAGGTGCTCGAGGGTGACGGCGCACACGGTGTCGGGCAGCGTCGTCGCCCGGTGGTCCCGCACGAAGGCCACCTGGCCGACGCCCCCGTGGAAGTGCCCGGTCGTGAAGGAGACCATGACCGTCCTCGGCCGCGCCGTTCGAGGGAGGCGGGCGAGGTACTGGCACATGGCCACGATGGCGTCCGGCCCGTTGTCCTCCACGGCGTTGGGCCCGTCGGTGTGGCTGTTGACGAGGACGATCTCCTTGCTGCGACCCGGGACGACCCCGACCACGTTGCGGCTCACACGGCGCTCGGTCGACGCGGTGAGCGTGAGCCGCGCCACCGCTCCCCTCGACGCCGCGGACTGGAGCCGAGCGCCTGCCTCGGCGTCGACGAGCACACCTGGCACGCTCCTGACGACGCCGTCGTAGGGGTAGTAGGAGCCGCGGGCGCCGGCGGCAGGCAGGTCGATGACGCCGACGCACCCGACGGCCCCGGCGGCCGGCAGGGTGTCGAGGAACGAGATCAGGCCCGCGACGCCTCCCCAGGGCCTCGAGTACAGGGCCGTGGGATCGAGGAGGTGCTCGGGGTCGAAGACGCCGTAGGAGATCGCCTCCATGGTCGAGTAGGCGACGGGCGACGTCGGGACGGCGAAGAGCGCGATCTTGCCGGCGAGCGAACCCCGAGGAGGGGGCGACGTGGCGTCGACGACCACCAGCGGGGCGGTGGTCCCGTCCTCGGCCGTGCTGCCCGAGTACGGGACGTAGGAGGCGGTCGGGACCTCCTCCTCGCCCAGGTGCAGCGACCACGTCCCGACGCTCCACGTGGTGACGGGCACGGGCTCCGAGCCGACCTGTTGCACACCGACCGAGCGCAACCGGTCGATCAGCGTGTCGATGAACCGCTCGTGCACCGGCGAGGCGGTGGCCCGCATCCCAATGGCGTCGAGCGCGTCGCTCCATGCCCGGAGCTGCGCCTCCGGAAGGAACTGCGCCGGGTTGACCGCGGCGGCGTCGGTCGTCGTGAGCGGGCGGTCGGGCCACGACGGGCCGGCACCGTCCCCGGCGCGGAGCGCCGCCGCCACGGCGCCCCCTCCCGCGGCCGCTCCCGCGCCGAGCAGCAGCGACCGTCGCGAGAAGCGGCGCGGGCGGTCGGGCCCTTGGTCGAGCGGACGACGCCCCTCGGGCGCGGTCATGCGCGTGCCGCTCGTCGCCGAGCCCCTCCCGGGCCGGCCACCTCGTCCCGGCGTGCGGACCATCTCACGACCGCCAAGACTAGACGGTCTGACGAGAATAATCAACAGACAGTTGATTATCGTCCGGCTCCTTGGTACGGTGCACGGCATGGCTGCGTTCGAGACCCACCCGTTGAACACTGCCTTCACCTGGAGGTCGAGCCGGGCGCCGTACTGCCGCCTGTCGCCCCAGCAGGCGTCCGACGTCGACGAGCTGGGGTTCTGCCTCGTCGAGGACGCGTTCGACGCGGAGACGGTGGCCGAGGTGCTGGCCGAGATCGACCCGCTCGAGCAGGCCTTCGAGGAGTGGCTGCGCGCGCAGGGCTCCGGCCGGGCGACGATCGCCCGGGCGGACGAGCTCACCTTCACGACCCACCTCGTCGCCCGCTCGGCGCGGCTGCGCGACCTCGTTGCCCGCCCTCCGCTCACCGACATCTGCGCCGACCTGGTCGGCCCCGACGTGCGCCTCTACTGGGACCAGGCCGTCTACAAGAAGCCCGGGACGGCTGCCCCGTTCCCCTGGCACCAGGACAACGGGTACGCCTTCGTGGAGCCCCAGCAGTACCTGACGTGCTGGATCGCCCTCACCGACGCCACCGAGCAGAACGGGTGCCCCTGGGTCGTCCCGGGCCTCCACCGGCTCGGGACCATGCGGCACCGACCGACGGCGACGGGGCTGGTCTGCCTCGACGACGCCGCCGGAGCGATCCCCGTGCCGGTCCGTGCCGGTGGCATCGTCGTCTTCTCCTCGCTGACCCCGCACTGCACCGGCCCCAACACCTCGGCGTCCGTCCGCAAGGCCTACATCGTCCAGTACGCCCCCGACGGTGCCGCCGTGGTCTCGCACGACGAGCACGGGGACGTGCACCGGGTGCCCGCGTCGGCCCCGGACCGTCAGTTCCCCGTGCTGGTGGACGGCGTCGCGGTCGGTGCCGCGGCACCTGGGCGGGGCGTCCCTCGGCGAGGGTCGACGAAGAGCAGCAGCAGGTGAGCCCCAGACGGACGCGCCACGACGGGCACGGGCGCCGGGTCCTGCGCCCACGGTTGGCGACCGTGCGGGCGTTGGCGCTCGCGGCCGTCTTGTCGACCTGCCTGACGGGGTGCCTGTCCGCCCACGCGTCGAGCGCAGCACCGGACTACGCCCGGTCGGGGCCGTTCGACGTCGTCACCGCGCAGATGGTCGGCCCGACCGGGGCGCACTTCGACCTGTTCCGCCCGTCCTCCTATGCCGCGCTGTCGTTCCCGAGCCCCATCGTCACGTGGGGAAACGGCACCGGTGCCGATCCGGCCGACTACGGCACCCTGCTGACCCACCTGGCATCCTGGGGCTTCACGGTGATCGCGTCCACCCTGCCCGACACGGGCAGCGGGCAGGACATCCTCGCCGCCGCGCACCTGCTGGTGGACGCCGACCGCCACGCAGGGAGCCCGTTCTTCCACCGCCTGGCAACCGACGAGGTCGGCGCGGTGGGTCACTCCCAGGGCGCGACCGGTGCCGTCCGGGCTGCCGAGCTCGGAGGGTCGTTCGTCTCGACCGTGCTGACCTTCTCGCTCCCGTGGAACGGCCACGGTCCGATCGGGTCGGTCTGGGACCAGCCGCCCGGCGGCCTGCGCCCGCTCGGCTGGTCGTTCGCGAACCCGGACTGTCCGACGGCACTCGACTGCTGGGCCGACCCGGCCCGGCTCCACCAGCCCACGTTCCTCGTCTCGACACGCGGTCCGCTCGACGCCGTCATCGCCAACCCCGCCGTCGAGCGGTGCTACTTCGAGGAGGTCGACGCGTCCGCCGCCCTGGGCATCGTCCGCACGTCCGACGGCAGGATCGCCGACCACAACTCCGTCCAGGACGCTGCCGACGGCGGCAACCCTGGCGCCTTCCTCGGGTACGCCACAGCGTGGCTGGAGGCCGAGCTGCGGCACGACGCACGTGCGGCCGGCCTGTTCTTCGGGCCGCACCCCTCGCTCGTCGGACCTGCGAACTGGGCGGGGAGCCAGGTGAAGCGGACGCCGTCGGTCGGGAACGGCTGCGCCTGAGACGGCACGGTCGCCCGACGGTGACGGCACGGTCGCCCGACGGTGACGTCACGGTCGCCCGATGGTGACGGCGACGCGGGAGGCGGCACCCGACAGGACCTTCGGCCCTTCCGGGGCGACCGGCCGGGACCCAAGCTGGAGACGGGTCTCCGCCGACATGCGGGAGGAGTGCGACATGCCAGTTCGCGTCGGCATCAACGGGTTCGGCCGGACGGGGAGGGCCCTGCTGCGGGCCGCCCGCCAACGCGACCTCGGCCTGGACGTCGTGGCCGTGAACGATCTCGCAGCGCCGGCTGCCCTGGCGAGGCTCCTCGCGCGCGACTCGGTCCACGGGCGCTTCGGAGAGCCCGTGTCGGTCGAGGGCACGGAGATGGTCCTCGGAGACGACCGGATCGAGCTGCTCGCCGAGCCCGAGCTGAAGGCGCTTCCCTGGCAGGAGCTGGGCGTGGACGTCGTCGTCGAGTGCACGGGGCGCTTCACCGCAAGGGACGAGGCGGCAGGCCACCTCGACGCCGGTGCACCGAGGGTCGTCGTCTCGGCTCCGTCGAAGGGGGCCGACGCGACCTTCGTCATGGGCGTGAACGACGACACCTTCGACCCCGAGCGGCACTTCGTGGTGTCAAACGCGTCGTGCACCACGAACTGCCTCGTGCCGATGGTGAAGGTGCTCGACGACGCCTTCGGGGTGGAGCGTGGCTACATGACGACGGTCCACGCCTACACCGGGGACCAGCGCCTCGTCGACTCGGTCCACAAGGACCCTCGCCGGGCCCGTGCGGCAGCCGTCAACATCGTCCCGACCACGACGGGGGCGGCACGGTCCACGGGCGAGGTGCTCACCCACCTGGCCGGCCGCCTCGACGGCATCTCGCTCCGCGTCCCGGTGCCCGACGGGTCGATGACCGACCTGGTGGCGACGGTTCGGGAGGACCCGGGCGTCGGCGAGGTGCAGGACGCCTTCCGCCAAGCGTCCTCGACGGGCCCGCTCGTCGGGCGGCTCGAGTACGCCGAGGACGAGCTCGTCTCGAGCGACGTCGTCGGGGACGCCGCGTCGTGCATCTTCGACGCCGAGCTCACGATGGCGGCGGGCCATGTCGTGAAGGTCTTCGGCTGGTACGACAACGAGTGGGGGTACTCGAACCGGCTCGCCGAGCTCGCCGCGAGGGTCGGGACGGCGTCGAGGGACGAACGGCGATGACTACCGACGTCACCGCGTCCTCGCCGCTCGCCGGCATCCCGTTGCTCGAGGACCTCCCGCCGCTCGACGGGAAGCGAGTGCTCGTGCGCGTCGACTTCAACGTCCCGCTCGTCCCCGGAGCCGACGGGGGGCCGCCCGACGTCGAAGACGACTTCCGCATCCGCGCCGCCGTGCCGACCCTCGAGTGGCTCAGGGCCCACGGCGCGTGGGTCACGGCGTGCACGCATCTCGGGCGGCCCCACGGCGGCCCCGACCCGCGCTTCGACGTCGCACCGGTACGGGCCCGCCTGGCCGAGCTGGCCCCCGGGGTCGAGCTGCTCGACAACCTCCGGTTCGACCCGGGGGAGGAGGCGAACGACCCGGCGTTCGTCGACCGCCTCGTCGACGGCTTCGACGCCTACGTGAACGACGCCTTCGGGTCCTCGCACCGGTCCCACGCGTCGATCGTCGGGCCGCCTTCGAAGCTGCCGTCGGCGGCTGGCCGCCTGCTCGCGCGCGAGGTGGAGGTGCTCGGGACGTTGCTCGGCGACCCGGCTCGCCCGTTCGTCGCCGTCATCGGCGGGGCGAAGATCGGCGACAAGCTCGGCCTGCTGAGGGCGTTGCTCCGACGGGTCGACCGCCTGCTCGTCGGCGGCGGGATGGCGTTCACCTTCCTCGCCGCCCGAGGCCATCGGGTGGGGCGCTCGCTCCTCGACGCCGCCCAGGTGGACTCGTGCCGGATGCTGCTCGAGGCGGCGGGCGACCGGCTGGTCCTGCCGACCGACCTCGTGGCTCTCTCGCCGTCAGGGACGCTCGGCGCAGGCGAACCGGGGACCGGCGACGTGGTGGACCTCGGTACGGACGTGCCAGACGGCTGGGAAGGCGTCGACATCGGACCAGAGACCCGGCGCTCGTTCGCGCAGCACGTGGCGAGCGCCCGGACCGTCTTCTGGAACGGCCCGGTCGGTGCCTTCGAAGACCCGCGTTGCGCGGACGGAACGCGGGCAGTCGCCAGGGCGGTCGCTTCGGGTCCGGCGTTCAGCGTCGTCGGCGGGGGTGACACGGTCGCTGCCCTCGATGCGCTCGGGCTGGCCGACGACGTGACCTTCGTGTCGACCGGTGGCGGGGCGTGCCTCGACCTGCTCGAGCACGGCGACCTGCCCGGGCTCCGCGCGCTGCGAAACGCCCGCAATGCGCCGGTCCGTCGGCACGTCCCGGCGGGTGGCGTTCGCAGGGCGTAGGGGCGTTGGCGAAGCGGGAACGTTCTGCCTCCCGAGCGGTCTGTGCGTTCGAGGAGGTCCCCGGGCCCGGCAGGCCCGGCCCGGGCAACCACGGCCCCGGGCAGCCACGGCCCCGGGCAGGCCCGGCCTGGGCAGCCACGGCGGGGCCGCTGCGCTGACCCCCGGACCGTCGCCGGTCGGGCGGGGGCCCGCTACAGTCTCGTCCACCTGCGAGCCGCACGACCGTGGGCCCGGTCCGTCCGAGCGAGGCCGACCGCGGCGACGCGGCCGTCCGGTCCAACCGTGTCGTGATGAACCGCACCCGTCCACTTCAGCCGCTGCTCTGGATGCCGCACGAGAGCCGTGTCTCGGGTGGGCACGTCGTGCAGCTCGAACAGACTGCTCGAGCCCTCCGTCGGCTCGGGATCGAGGCGCGGACCGACTTCTCCGCCGATCCCGACCCGGAGGGCGTGACGCTCGTCCACGGGTTCGGTCTGCACGCGCCCGACGTTCACGTGTGGCATTGGCGAGGGGTCCCGGTCGTCGTCTCGACGATCTACTGGGACCAGCGCTACCGAGCGGACGGCGGTGGCCGCCGCGTCGGGCCCCGTGCCATCGCCGGCCGTGCCCGGCGGGCCGCTCGGTTCGCGGTGGCAGCGTCGCGGGGGAACTGGTCGCTCGTGGACGCGTGCCTCGCGTACGTGCCGGACGAGCTCCGGGTGCTCGCGGCGTTCGAGGCCGCTGACCTCCTGCTGCCGAACGGCATGGGCGAAGCGGCTGCCATCCGCCGCGACCTGGGCGTGTCGACGCCGATGCGGGTGGTGCCGAACGGCGTGGACCCGGAACGCTTCGCCGGGCCGCCGGACGCGTCCCGCGATCGCGACGGCGTCCTGTGCCTCGGACGGATCGAGCCGCACAAGAACCAGCTCGGCCTGATCGAGGCGCTGCGAGGGACGGGCGTCCGCCTCGTCGTCGCCGGCTACGACCACCCCGACCACCCTCGGTACGCGGCGCAGTGCCGTGCCGCCGGTGCCGGGTGGGTGGACTTCCGTGGCGAGGTCTCCGACGCGGAGGCCACGGCGCTCCTGCGCTCGGCCAGGGTGCACGTGCTCGCGAGCTGGTTCGAGACCACCGGCCTCGTCTCCCTCGAGGCGGCGCTGGCCGGCTGCAACGTCGTGTCCACCGACCGCGGGTACGCCCGCGAGTACCTCGGCGCCCACGCGTGGTACTGCGACCCTGCGGACGCGGCCTCGATCCGGCGAGCGGTGACAGCGGCGATCGAGGCGCCCCTGCAGACCGAGCTCGGCGCGCACGTCCTGGCCCACTTCACGTGGGACCACGTCGGCCGGGCGACGGCAGAGGCCTACGACGCGCTGATGGGGGACGGACCGCATCCGGAGCCACCCCGATAGCCGAGACGCCCCCCGGCACGCGGGACGACGGTCCGGCGCCGGTCATCACACGGCGACGATCGACGCGTTCAGTATCCTGTTCCGATGCGCCGTGACGCCGTC